>JBKPGW010000114.1:0-9156 GCA_046729555.1 Actinomycetota bacterium
CGCCAAAGAGCGAGCCCATCGCGACACCTGCGTTCCGTGTGCCCACGGCGACAGCCGGGGGCATGTGCCGAGTCACGAGAGCGTAACGAAAAAGCTCTGCGTTAGCAGGGCTTTCTAGATGGACTAGTCAGCGTCGTCAGCCAAGACAACGGCCGAATAAGGCGAACGGCGCGTAGACGTCGACCGCCTCTTCGGGTGCCTCGGCCGAAACGAGCGCCTAGGCGCGCGTACCTCGAGCCTAATGGCATCCAGCTCGCCACCCGCGCTTATCGCGGTCCGGCACCATGAAGGCAAACCAGGGACGGAGGTCAATGATGGCGGTGGAGACACAGCAGCGTGCGGAGTTGGTGAACGATCTGCTCGAGCGGATTGGACAGACAGTTGGCCAGAGTGCCCAGGTCTCGACGATCTTCGGGGAGCCCGTGGAGCGTGAAGGCGTGACGGTGATTCCGGTCGCCAAGGCACGTTTCGGCTTTGGCGGGGGCGGCGGCTCAGGTACCCGCGAGGGCAACGAAGGCTTGGGCGGTGGTGGGGGCGGCGGCTCTGTCGTCAGCCCGGTCGGCTACATCGAGCTGCACGACCGGAGCGCGGAGTTCAAACGAATCTCCACTCCGACGGACGTGCTCGCGCTTGTTGCTGCAGCCTCGCTCGGCGCGCTCACGGTCAAGCGACTGCTCGAACTAGGCGACTAAAGCCCACACGTCCCCGAATCCTTGTCTGAGGCGACGGGATGGAAAGCGTTTCGGCGCGCCAGCTCACCTTTCTTCGTGCGCGTCGTGCGCGCTGACTCACTGGCGCGCAAGTTTCCGGCCGAGCGCGCGTCAATCAGAACGAGGGGGCTACGAACCGGCGGGCCGGACGACTGACGGCGAAAGGAAGTTCGGCTCGCCGGACCTATCGCGGGCTCTAGTTTCCGGCGGTGGGTTGCAAATCGCTTCGCCACGGCGGAATCCACCGTGGACCAGCAAGCGCTCGGCGTCGTCGCGGTGAAGGAAGATGTCGACTGCCACCTTTGGGCCATTTGGCGGTTACAAGGGAGTAAGCCCTCACGGGCCGCGCCAAATGTGCGCCGCGCCCGCAACCCACTCCGCCTCGGCGATACCGTCGAAGTCATCCTCGCCCGGCAGGAGCTTCATCACCTTGTAGACCATGTTGAACTGCGAGAGAACCTCGCCTTCGACGAGAGGTTCCTCGCGTTCAATCTCAAAACGGCTGCCTTGCGGACTGTCTGCGTACGGTCGGACTCGGACCTCGTAGCGCACGTCCTTACCCCTGCTGCCGCTTTTCCTCGATCGGTCGTGCCCGAAGTTCCGGCTCGCTCGGCCTCGGTTCACGCTGCTCTGTTGGCTCACCGCGCGGCCTCCGGAAGACTCGACAGAGCATCGGCTCGATCCATGCCGACCATTTCATTGGCCCATGAGTTTACGGCGAGCGTGGTTTAGCAGCACGAGAATTGGCGATCTTTGTCGGCGCCGCTGGCGCGATAGGGGTCTCGCTTGGGGAGAGTTCGACGACGATGCCGAGCTTCTCTCTCGGGCCGGCTATTCACGGCCGCGCGCTGCCGAAGCAAACTGTCGCGTTCGGCGAGCAAGGCGTCGATATCCTGGCGCCGAAAGAAAACCCCGCCATGTGCGGGGCTTTCGTTGATCGGGGCGCCGAGATTTGAACTCGGGACCTCTAGTCCCCCAGACTAGCGCGCTAACCAGGCTGCGCCACGCCCCGCGACGCTTGGATAGTAGCTTCGCTGCGGCTGGGCGGTTCGTGTCCACATCGGGCGTCTACCTCTGGTCTACCTCAGGAGCTAAAACAGGCCGAAGAACGCCCATCGCGACAGACCACCCAAGGGCACGCGCCGACTCTCTACGAGTGCGACGTGCCGCCGAGGGTCTGGAGCGCCACCCAGACGAGCGGCAGGAGAACGAAAATGATCACTAACGCAATCAGCATCCTGCGGGAGACTCGAATGCGGATCTCGATCGGATCGCGCTCGCTCACGCCCTCAGGATACTCCTGACTCTGGTGATGCGTCTACAGCTCCACGTCTCGGACGCTCGGGCGTGGGCGGTCACCCTCAAGGGGTCGTACAACTTCGCAGCCTCGGAAACGCGTTCAATCATCAGATGCCCGGAGGTGTCGAGCGTGACCGTGGCGCTTGCATGGCCGGCGATCGCCTGCAGCAGCTTGATATCCGCGCCTTGGGCCCCGATGACCCGAGCCTAGGCGGCGACTTCGGCGAGCTCCTCGGAGATCCGCCGCATCCGCTCCTCGCGCTGCGCAAACGCGGCGACCACGCGCGGATCGAACTGCTTACCGGCCTGCGCGAGGATCTCGTGCGTCGCGTCTTCCCAGGTCTGGGCACGTCGATACGGTCGGTCCGTCGTCATCGCATCCATGGCGTCGACCAGCGCGAAGATTCGTGCGGCGATCGGGATCTCGGTTGCGGTGAGCCTATCGGGATAACCAGAGCCGTCCCAGCGCTCGTGATGTGACCGTACGACCTTCAAGCCTTCGCCGCCCAAGAGCGTCACGTTGGCAAGCATTTCCTCGCCGAACAGGGTGTGTCGCTGCATGACGTCGCGCTCTACGACGGAGAGGGGACCCTTCTTCTGCAGGATCGCATCGGGAACGCCCAGCTTGCCCACGTCATGCAGAAGGAACCCGTACTCGACACTTGGATCGTCGAGTAGCGCGGGATCGACCGCGGGGACGAGCTCGGCGGCGTACCGCTGGACACGGATTGCATGGAGCCCCGTCACGGGATCCTTCGCCTCCAAAGCGTCCGCCAATGCGATCACGGTCTGCCTGTACGACTGCTGCAGGAGCCGGCGCTGGCGCCGCTCGATCGACAGCAGACTGCTGAGGTCGCGCGCGTACACGAGCAGCTGCTCGGTCTCTGTGCCGTTCCCCTCAGCGATCGGGATCGGCCCCGGCCCGCCCAACCGGTCGAGCACCGTGACAAGCTCGATTGGGCTGAACGGCTTTCGGAGGACCGCGTCTGCGCCGGAGGTCTCGATCTCAGCTCGTGTCGTCTCCTGTCCGGTCAAGAGGACGACGAACGGAGCGCCGTACCTCGGATTTTCCTTCAGCTCGCGACAGAAGCGGAGCCCATCCATCCCAGGCAGCCCCACGTCGAGAATGACGACGGCGGGGGACCAGAAGCGGGCCACTTCGGCTGCCTCCTCGGCCGAGGTCGCCTCCTCGATGACGAACTCGTCGAGCCCGAGCGTGGTGCGAAGGAGGAGACGCAGGCCGGCGTCGTCGTCGACCAGCAAGATGCGCCGGCGGCCAGGGACAGCTGCCGCGGCCGTCGCAGCGTCCTCCGACAGCCGCTCGGCCTCGGCCTCGGAGAGGCGCCTTGCGGCGTCCTCGGCGACCGAACGATCCAGGCCGCCCAGCACCCCGAAGGTCCGGACCACCACGACGCAGAGGAGGGCCCAGACCGAGACGCCGACGAGGATCCAGACAAAGGTGTCCGGCACCCGGCCCCTACCTTCCGACTCGCTGCGGTTCCGTCATGAGCAAAGTGGACGGTGTGCCGCAGCGGCACCACCCTGTCACACTATGGACCAGGAAACGGCAGCCCGCCAGGGCAGAGAACCGTAACCGAACTGCTGGGGTCTGACCCGAATGGGTCTGACCCAGAGGGTTGGCGGGCGCCGGCTACGTGCTGTAGCGCCTGTAGAGCTTGTCGATCAGTTCCGGCATCCGCTCGAGCCGGTCTGTGATCACGCGCAGCCGGTACTCGCGGAAATGCTCAGCCTCGACGCCCAATGCCCGTGCCAGCGTCTCCATCACGTCGTCCGAAGGGACGGGACGGTTGCCGTGCACGAGGTGGTTCAAGTAGCCCGCCGAGAGCTTCGTCTTCTCTGCGAGCGAGCGGTACGTCAAGCCGGCCTCCCCCATGAGCCGCTCGACGGTCGGGCCGAACGGGTCGTCGCTGAACCGCCGCTTGCGCGCCATCAGCCGACCTTCTCGCGCATTGCCGAGACGAGCTCCTCCACCTTCACCGCGTCGTCTTCCCCTTTCGCGCGCTCCCGGAGGTCCACCGTACCGTCTTCCGCCGCCTTTCGCCCGACGGTCACGCGGAACGGACAGCCGATCAGATCCGCATCCGCGAACTTCTCGCCTGCGCGTGCGTCCCGGTCGTCGAGGAGCAAGGAGAAGCCCGCGTGGTCGAGTTCGGCGACAGCCTCTTCCGCATGCGCCTCCATCCCCGGCAACACGACGACGTGGATGTCGTACGGCGCAACCGAGCGCGGCCAGGCGATGCCGTGGTCGTCGTTGTGCTGCTCGACGATCGCCGCCATCACCCGCCCGGGCCCGATCCCGTAGCTCCCCATCACGAGCGGGCGCTCGGTGCCGTCCTCGTCGAGGTAGTTGGCGCCGAACGGCTCCGAGTAGAACGTCCCGAGCTTGAAGATGTGCCCGAGCTCGATCGCCGGCTGCGCCACCAGCTTGCCACCACAGTTCGGGCACGCGTCGCCCGGATTCGTCTGGCGGATGTCGGCGAAGCGCGGATGGTAGTCACGTCCCGCTTCGACGCCGCGGAGATGCCAGCCGTCGCGGTTCGCGCCGGCGACGAACTGCCCCTCGCGCAGCGCCTCGTCGGCGACGACGTCAACCGTCACCGCAACGGGCCCGAGCGAACCGCCCCCGGCACCGAAGACGGCCCGGATCTCCTCGTCGGTGGCGGGACGGAAGGTCGCGCCGAGCGTCGTCGTCAGCTTCTCCTCGCTCAAGCGATCGTCGCCGCGGACCAACGCAAGCACGACTCGCTCGCCGACCACCACCGGCATCGCCTTCGACGTCGCCGCCTCGTCGATCCCGAGGAACTGCGCGAGCTCCTCGATCGTCGTGACGTCCGGCGTCTCGACCTCGACCGGGACATCGAGCGGCTCGGGGAACTCAGGCGGACGCGGAATGCCGTGCGCAGCCTCGATGTCAGCTGCGTAGTCGCCGTTCTCGCAGCGCACAAGCTCGTTCTCGCCGGAGCCGGCCGGCGCGAGGTAGTCCCACGACTCCCTGCCGCCCATGATTCCCGACTCGGCCTCGACCTCGAAGAACTCGAGCCCGCAGCGCTCGAAGATCTTGCGGTAGGCCTCGGCATGTCGCATGAAGCTCGCGTCCAGACCGGCCTCGTCCCGATCGAACGAGTACGAGTCCTTCATGATGAACTCGCGCACCCGCAGGAGCCCGGCCCGTGGCCGCGGCTCGTCACGCTCCTTGGTGGAAAAGTGGTACCACGCCTGCGGCAGCTGCTTGTACGACTGCAGCTCGCGCGCGTGGAACGTCATCGTCTCCTCGTGCGTAAACCCCAGGACGAACGGCCGGCCACTGCGGTCCTGCAGTTTGAACACCTCTGGAATGACGATGCGGCCCGACGTCTCCCACAGCTCGGCCGGCGTCAGGACGGGACAGAGCATCTCCTGGCCGCCGATTGCGTCCATCTCCTCGCGGATGATCTGGACGACCTTCTGGTGCACACGCCAGCCGAGCGGCAGGTAAGTCCACAGGCCGGCGCCAACCTGCCGGATGAAGCCGCCACGCACGAGCAGCTTGTGACTCGCCGCCTCGGCGTCGGCGGGCGCGTCGCGCAGGGTCGGTAGGAACAGCTGTGAAGCCCGGACGATCACGTTGTCCGGGCAGACTATTCGGAGAGCGGGATCAGCGACGCCTCTGCCATTGCCAGCGCGGCAGGCTTCGCCATCTTGAGTCTCTTCGGGCGCTTCATCCCGTCCGCGATCCACTTGTCGATCTCGTGGAACAGCTCGTCGATCAGGATGTCGGACGAGACCTTCTTCAACACGCGGCCGTGCGCGTAGACAAAGCCGGTGTCGCGGCCGCCGGCGATGCCGAAGTCGGCGTCGCCTGCCTCACCCGGCCCGTTGACCGCGCAGCCGAGGACCGCGACCTCGAAATGTTGCGGATACGCGTGCAGCCGCTCCTCGACCTTCTCGGCCAGCGTCTGCACGCCGACGTTGTCGCGGCCGCACGACGGGCAGGCGATCATCACCGGGCCCCGCTCGCGCAGGCCAAGCGACTTGAGGATCTCCCACGCGACCCGAACCTCCTCGACCGGGTCGGCCGTCAGGGACACGCGCATCGTGTCGCCGATGCCGTCCACGAGCAGCGCACCCATGCCGACGGCGCTCTTGATCGAGCCCGCGTACGGCGTCCCCGCCTCGGTCACGCCGAGATGCAACGGATACGGCACCTTCGCCGACAGCATCCGGTAGGCGCGGATCATCGTCGGGACGTGGCTCGACTTGACCGAGATCTTGAAGTCGCGGAAGTCGAGGCTCTCGAGCAGCCGCACCTCCTCGAGCGCCGCCTCGACGAGCGCCTCGGCCTGGTCCTGCTGTGCCAGCTCGGCGAGGTGCTTGGGGAGCGAGCCGGAGTTGGCACCGATACGCATCGGGATGCCGGCGGTCTGCGCGGCGCGCACGACCTGTGCGACCTTGTCAGAGCCCCCGATGTTGCCCGGGTTGATCCGGACCGCCGCGACGCCTTGGTCGATCGCTTTGAGCGCCAGGCTCGCGTTGAAGTGGATGTCGGCGATCACCGGGATCGGCGAGAGGCGCACGATCCGGCCGAGCGCCTCCGCGTCCTCCGTCTTCGGCACGGCCACGCGGACGACCTCGCAGCCGGCGGACGCCAGCGCGGCGATCTGCGCCGTCGTCGCCTCGACGTCGTGCGTCTTCGTGAGCGTCATGGACTGGACGACGACGGGCGCCCCGCCGCCGATCTTCACGCCACCGACGCTGATCTGCCGCTCGGAAGCCATCCCGAGCCCGAGTCTAGCCTCCGCCGAGCCGGTTGATGTCGTTCGAAAGCCCGATGAACATGAGGACGAGGAACAGGGCGATTCCGATGGCGGAGACACGCTCGTAGACCTCCCTCCCGACCGCCCGCCGGCGCAGGCCCTCGATCACCGAGAAGAGGATGTGGCCTCCGTCGAGGGGTAGGAGCGGCAGCAGGTTGAGGATCGCCAGGGAGAGGCTGATCAGGCCGAGGATCTGGAGGTAGAGGGGGAAGCTCAGCGACACCGCCCGCTGCGATACGTCGCCGATGCCGATCGGGCCGGAGACCTCTTCGCGCCCCGAGTTGGTCACGAGCCGCGGCAGGAACGTCACGGTCGCCTTCGCCGCCCGCCAGTTGTCGCCGAGGCCGTGCTCGAGCGCGCCGCCGAGCCCGTATTGCCGCGTATCCCAGCCGGGCTCGAAGCCGAGCGCGTACTTGTTGCCGATTTTCTTCGTCCTGACCGGGCCGAGCATCTCCGCCACGCCGTTCCGGAGGACCGTAACCGTGATCGGCTTGCCCTTCGAGCCGCGGATCGCGGCCGAGACATCGTCGAACGTCGGCGTCGGCCGGTCGTTGATCTCGACGATCGTGTCCCCGGAACGCAGTCCGACCGCCTGCGCGGGCGTGTTGCCGTCGACGTGCTTAACCGTCGTATTCGTGTCGCCGGGGGCGCCGATCAGGAAGGCGATCACGGACAGCGCGATCGCGATCAGGATGTTGGCGCCCGGCCCGGCGAAGATGACGGCGATGCGCTTCCAGGTCGCTTGCCGCCAGTAGGCGTCGTCCCCGAGCCCGTCGCGAAGCTCCGTCAGGCATCGCTCTGCCGCTCGCGCGGCTGCGGGCGTCAGTTCCGCGGCGGCGACCGCGCGCTCGAGCTCCGGCAGCTGGTCGCGCGCGCCGGCGAGATCGCCCGCCTCCAGCGCTCGCTCCACGCGCGCCGCCTTGGGGAAGAGGCGCGGATCCTCCTTCAGCGCCAGTCCGAGCTGCACGTCCACGTCGGACGGCGCCGGACGATGCATCCCCGGAATCTTCACGTAGCCGCCGAGGGGGATCGCGCCGATGCCGTACTCGATCCCTTTGCGGCGCACCTTCACCAGCGCGGGCGGGAAGCCGAGGTAGAAGCGGCGCGGATTCATGCCAACCGCGCGCGCGACGAAGAAGTGGCCGGCCTCGTGCAGCAGGATCAGAACCGCCAGGCCGAGGATCGCGATGGTGATGTTCATGCGACCTTCAGGCTCTCCTCGGCGTGCCGCCGCGCTTCTGCGTCCGCGGCAACAAGGTCGTCGAGATCCCGTGCGGGTGCGCCGTCGGCTGCGTCGAGGGTCTCGGCGACGACCTCGGCGATTGCGAGGAAGGGCAGCGCGCCATCGAGGAACGCAGCGACGGCCACTTCGTTGGCGGCGTTGAACACGCACGGGAACGTTCCTCCCTGCTCGCCTGCGCGCCGAGCGTGCGCGAGCAGGGGGAAACTCTCCAAGTCCGGGGCATGGAACTCGAGCGTGAGGCCCGACGCGAGGTCGAGCGGCTCGATCGGCGTCGCCGAGCGCTCCGGGTAGGTGAGCGCGAACGAGATCGGCACGCGCATGTCGGGATAGCCGAGATGCGCAAGCGCTGCACCGTCGCGGAAGCGGACGAGCGCGTGCACGATCGAGCTCGGGTGCACGACGACCTCGATCCGGTCGTACGGGAGCTGGAAGAGGAAGTGCGCCTCGATCAGCTCCAGCCCCTTGTTGGCGAGCGTGGCGGAGTCCACCGTGATCTTCGGGCCCATGTTCCACGTGGGATGGGCCAGCGCCTCGGCCGGCGTGACGCCGGTGAGCTCGTCGCGGCTGCGGGTCCGGAACGGCCCACCCGAGGCTGTGAGGACGAGCGAGTGCACCTGCTCTGGCGCGCGGCCCTCGAGGCATTGGAACGCCGCGGAGTGCTCGCTGTCGACCGGGATCAGCCGCCCTTCCCCACGCCGTTGCGCGTCGAGGGCGAGCTCGCCCGCGGCGACGAGGCTCTCCTTGTTCGCCAGCGCCAGGTCGACGCCATGCTCCAGCGCCCACAGCGTCGCCGGCAGGCCCGCGAAGCCGACCACCGCGTTGAGCACGAGATCCGGCTCAACCCGCTCCAGCAGCTCCGTCAGGTCGCCTCCGACCTGCGTCAGCGGCGCGAGCCCGTCCAGCGGCTGCGAGCCGGAGGCGGCCGCACAGAGCTCGAGCTCGGGATGGGCGTCGATGATCTCGAGCGCCTGGCGCCCGATCGAGCCCGTGGCGCCCAGCAGCGCGATCCGTTTCACGACTGAAGTGTAGGTTCGGCCGCGTGATCCGCCGCGCCACACCCGCGGAAGCCGAGGCCGTCGCCCTGGTTCAT
>JBKPGW010000115.1:0-1986 GCA_046729555.1 Actinomycetota bacterium
TCCCGACGCCGTCCCCGAGGACGGTTGCATGGCGGAGCTCGTCCGCTTTGCGGACGCGCATCCGCGTTGCGGGATCGCGGGCCCGAAGATGCTCAACCCCGACGGCACGTTGCAGGCGTCGCGCCGGAGCTTCCCGACCATCGGCGGCTCGATCGTGCGCCGCACGCCACTGCGCACGCTGTTCCCGCCGTTGCGCTGGCAGCGCCGTCACTACCTGCTCGACGCGCCAACGGACGAGCCGCTGCAGGTCGACACGATGCTCGGCGCCTTCCTGCTCATGCGCCGGACGATGCTGGAAGAGATCGGCGGCTGGGACGCCGGCTACAAGCTGTACGTCGAGGACATCGACCTCAACTACCGCGCGATGAAGGCCGGCTGGGAACGGTGGTGGGTGCCGCGCGCCGTGGTGCAGCACGAGTACCAGGCCGTGATCGACAGGCACTTCTTCACGCGGCGCAATCTCTGGCATCTGCGCGCGATGCTCCGCTTTCTGCGCAAGCACCCGGAGCGGTTGCTCGCTCTGCGGTGACTTCTGAGAAGTACGGACCGCAGGCCGAGCGCTGGACCGAAGAGGCATATGCAGATGCCGATGCGTATCTCGCGCATCGCGCCGAGCTGATCGTCTCCCTCGGCCCGAGGCTCGAGCCCGGAGACAGCGTGCTCGATCTCGCCTGCGGGGACGGTGGCCTCGCGGCTCATCTCCCCGGGCTTCGCTACCTCGGCATCGACGCCAGCCCCGAGATGGTGGACGCAGCCCGTGGGTACGGCCGCGACGTCGTGCTCGCCGACCTCAACGACTACCAGCCGGCGCAACCGGTGACCGCGACCACTTGCTTCCGAGCGATTTACTACGCCCGGGACCGTGCCGCCTTCTTCCGCCGCGTCGGCGGCTACACCGAGCGAAAGCTCGTCTTCGACCTGAACCCGCGTCATTATCGCGTCGAGGATGTCCGCACGGAGCTCGAGACCGCCGGCTTCGACCGACTCGAGCTGTGGCCGTTCTTTTCACCCCAGCGGTTCTCGCTGCCGGGCGTCGCGGCGACGGCATTGCGCGCGCTCGAGCAGAGCGGTCCGCTCGCACGCCTGGCGCTCGCCTTCCGGTTCAGCTACCTGTGCGCCGCCTTTCGCGGCAAGAACGCGTAGCTGATCTTCGCACCGAGGTCGCGGTTGTCGTTGGTGGTCTGCGGCGACAGTTCGCCGGGCCGGAAGGTCGGCGTGATCGTCACCTCGACGCGGAAGCGCGGGCCTGGCACCGGCAGCCTCAGCGTGACCTCGCCCTTGCTGTGGATCTCGAACCTTCTGATCAAGGCGGGCTCGCCCACGTGGGGTTGGTTGTCGTCGCCGATGACGATCGGGCCGAGCCTGACCGTCACGTTGCCGAACTTGTCCGGTCCGCCCCATTCACGCCGGGAGACGACCACCCGCATCCGGCCGCCGGCGGTGCCGCTCCCGAAGTGCGTGTACGCGCTCGAGGCGCCAGCCCAGCCGTCCGCGTACAGGCCGGTCACGAACGAGCGCAGCCGCAGCGGCGGCGCGATCTTGACCAGTCGCCAGCGCTGGAGCGAGCCGCCCGCGACGTGCTCGTGCGTGGCGACGACCTTTCCGACGACGTTGATGCCACGCTCCTCGACGACGTACGGATAGTGCGGGTCGTGTGAGAGCGCGCCGTCGGGGAGGCTCGGGTCGGGCGTGAGGGTCGGCCCCGGACCCGGCGCTGTCCCGTCGAGGCTCCACACGCGGCCGATCAGCGAGTGCGGGTTCCAGAACTCGAGCAGCCACTCGCCGTTCGGGTCGGCCATCTGCTGGCCGAGATAGAGCGTCGGGCTCCCACCGGTCGCGTCGTCGACCCATGTGAACGGGCGGCGGATGTTGTCGACGAAGCGGTCGGAGGCTCGGTTCGACGCGGACGCGAACGAGAGCTCGCCCGTGAAGTTCCAGACGATCACGCCGGTCGCGACCGCGATCCCCAGCACCGCGACACCGCGC
>JBKPGW010000116.1:0-16322 GCA_046729555.1 Actinomycetota bacterium
CCGTCGAGCACCTCAGGGTCTTCGATCACGACCAGCTTCGTCGGCGGCTGCTCCAGCCAGGCGAGCAGGTCGCCGACCGGGTGCAGCTCGAGGTGCTGGAAGTCGGCGTAACGCCGTGCCTCCGGGGTGACCTCGGCGACGTAGAGCTGGTCGTCGACGTAGCAGTTGAGGCCGAAGCCTTCGTCGTTGACGGCGGCGATCGTCTCGCGCGCGAGCTCGAGCGGGATCGGCACGTGACGAAGCCAGCGGCCGCTGACGGGCTCCGCGACGACGGCGCCCTGATAGCAAACGACTGGATCGTCGAGCCCGGCTTCCAGAGCGTACGGTCGCACCGCCTGGAACATGCGCCCGGTCACCAGCACGACGTGAATTCCGGCCGCGCGCGTCGCCGCGATCCCCGCGCGCGTGCGCGGGTGCAGCTCTGCGTCCTCGCCGATCAGCGTCCGGTCGACGTCGCACGCGACCGCCTCGACCTCGCGCGGGAAGTCCGCGGGGAGGTTCAGCCTTGCGGCTTGCTCAGGAAGTCGACGAGGTCCTTCAGGTCCGTCGCCGGCAGGGACGCATACGACTTCGGCATGACGTTCTTCGGGTAGCCCTTCTGGATGTACTTGTTCGGATCCACGATCGAGTCGTGGATGAAGGTGGCGAGCGGCTGGTTCGCCTCCTTTGCGTAGTCCGCCAGCTTGTCGAGGTCGGGGCCGATGTTCCCTTTCGCCTCCGGTCCCGCCGGCGTGAACGTGTGGCACGCGCCGCAGCCCTGGTTGATGAAGATCGCCTTGCCGGGCGCCTCCGCCTGTACGGTCCCGACGACGGACTTCGGCGACGGCGAGACGACCCCCTCGCTCCCGCAACCAACGAGCGCGAGCACGGCGGCGGCGCAGACGGCGGTCGAGACTCCCCGGCGCATGGGGCGCGAGTCTACTGACTCGAACCGGAGCAGAGCCAAGCAGCCGAGGGCGCCGAGCCCGATCACGTCGACCGGCGTGTCGTTGACGACGAGCGACACGGCGAGGGCGACCAGCATGGCGTCGACGCCGGCCCGCCGCGGCCTCCTAGTGCCGATCCAGACGAGCGCGCCGAGCGAGACGAGGAAGAAGACGATGTTGTAGGCCGACTTCGTCGCGATCGCCCACGACAGGTGGAGCCGGCGCCCGAGGTCGCCCAGCAGCGAGCCCGGGCCCGCGCCGACGGCCTCGGTCACGTGACTCGAGCCGCCGAGCGCGGCGTCGATGCCGACCAGGGCGAGTGCGAGGGCGACGACGGCTGCGGCGGCGATGACCGCACGACGCCAGGTCAGCGGCGCCGGCCGCAGGCGAAGCAACAGGAACGCGAACGCGGCCGCGAAGACGAGCAGCCCGCCGCCGTCCGCACCCGTTTTGCTCCACCCGATCGTCACCAGTGCTAGCGCGCCGAGCGGCACGAGCCAGGGAAGACCACCGACGAGGACACCTGCGATCGCCGGCGCGAGCAGCAGGGTCTCTACCTGGTTGCCGACTCCGTAGAAGCGCCCGCCCCCGTCCGGCCGCACGCCGAGCACGGCGAGCGAGTTGGTCTCCGGTGAGAGCGTGAGCACGAGCAGGAACGCGACGAAGAACAACGCCACCGCCCACGGGATGCTGCGTCGCCGCGGTAGCCACCCTAGCCCGGCCGAGAGCGCAACCATCGCGACAAGGACGACCCAAAGCTGCGTCGCACCCCACCACGAGAGGAGCAACGCGGCTGCGACGGTCGCGGGGCCGACAAGCACGCCGCCGAGCGCCAGCAGCGTCAGCGCGACGACGGTGACCGTCCAGCCGCGGTCGCGATGCACGCGCGTCAGCCGCCGGTCGAGCGCCCGCAAGTCTTCACGCGTGCCCGACACGGAGCGGATGTCGGGCTCGTCGCCGTTGGCGAGCGCGACGGCCGTCTGCGTGATGTCCGGGATCGAAACCAGCCCGTCGATGCGGGTCGAGTCGGACGTAAGGATCCCGCTGAAGCCGGGCGCCGCGATCCCGACCAGGTACCGCCGGGTGTTCGGGTGGCGGCCGGGCGGCGGCAGGGTCACGAGGACGGCCGGCTCCTGGCCCAGCCGGTGGCCGAGGTCGGCGATGACCTTCCCGCCGGGCGTGCCGCCGAGCAGCGCGTTCTCCACCTTCCCGCGCCGCAGCGAGGCGATCGTGGCTTCGAGGCTCACCGTCCCGCCAGCGCCGGGGACGTACAGGCCGACGGCCGCGGACGGCGGCATCGCGCTGACGACATGGATGACGGGTCGAGCGGCCTGGGCTGTTGAGCTGGCGTTAAGAAGCCCCGCAGCCACGACCCCCAGGGCTACGATTCCAGTCGTAAACCTCCCCTTCAAGGAGAGCGATTCTCGATGAAACGCAGGTACTACGGGCGCGACGCCGGTCTGTCGCTGCGAATCCTCCTCACGAGCTCGTTGCTCGGGCTCCTCTACGTGGTCTTCGCCGTCGTCCTCTTCGAGGTGCTCAACGTCGGCATCGTCTTCATGCTCGTCATCGTCGGCGCGCTGGCCTTCGTCCAGTACTCCACCTCGGACAAGCTGGCGCTCGCGGCGACGGGCGCGAAGGTCGTCGAGCGCGACCAAGCGCCGGAGCTGCACGACATGGTCGAGCGCCTCTGCGCGATGGCCGACCTGCCCAAGCCGCGGGTCGCAGTCAGCGACACGGACGTCCCGAACGCGTTCGCGACGGGGCGCAGCCCGAACCACGCGGCCGTCGCGGTGACGCGCGGGCTCTGGGAGCGGTTGGAGCCGCAGGAGATCGAGGGCGTGCTCGCGCACGAGCTCTCGCACGTTGCGAACCGCGACGTCCTGATCATGACCATCGCCAGCTTCTTCGCCATGCTCGCCGGCCTGCTGACGCGGTTCGGGCTCTACTCCGGGATGTTCGGCGGGGGACGCAGCCGCGACAACAACTCCGTGCCCGTCTGGCTGATCGTGCTGCTCGTGTCGGTCGTGACCTACTTCCTCAGCCAGATCCTGATCCTCGCCATCTCGCGCTATCGCGAGTTCGCCGCCGACCGCGGCTCGGCGCTGATCACAGGCGCGCCTGAGCATCTGATGAGTGCCCTGCAGAAGATCGCCAGCGACATGTTCAGGATCCCGCAGCGCGACCTGCGCGAGGTGGAGGGGATGAATGCCTTCTTCATCATCCCGACGTCTGTGAAGACGGCGACGAGCCAGCTCTTCCTGACCCACCCGCCGCTCGAGAAGCGCCTTGCCGCGCTGGCCGAGATCGCTCGCGAAATGGGCCGCCCTGTTCAGTAGGAAGGCTGGGGTCTGACCCCGAGGGGGTCAGACCCCAGCAGTTGGTTGCCGCATGGGCCTGCGAGACGTCCTCTTCGGTAAGAAGAAGCTCGCCTCGCCGGCCCGCGAGCGGCTGTTCGCGCTCACCACGGCGGCGGTGACGCTGCAGACCGAGCTCGGCCTGCGCACGGCCGGCGCAGGCGGCGTCTGCTTCAAGCCGCTTTCCGCCGGCGACTTCGTGCGCGCCGAGAACGAACTGCAGCAGCTGCTGGACGGAGTCGCGGCCGAGTCCGGGTCGAAGCTCGAGCGGCGCGAGGACAAGTTCGGGTACACCTGGATCGTCGTCCGCGATCCCGAGCTCGAGGATCAGGTCACGGCCGTCCACGCGGTTGCCCAGGGGCTCGAGGAGCAAGGTTTCGGCCCGCAGCTCCTTGCCGCCGTCTTCAGGTTCGACGGCGGCAAGCATCCCGTCTACTGGATCTACGGCTACAAGCGCGGCGCCTTCTGGCCGTTCGTACCGACGGGGGAGGGGCAGGAGCGCGACAACGCCGAGGAGCTGGAGCTGAAGGCCAAGCTGGAGCCCGAGCTCCCGGTCGAGCAGGACCTGACTCGCTGGTTCGGCGTCTTCGACGCCCCCGTCTGAACCGAACTGCTGGGGTCAGACCCCAGATTTTTTGCCGCAAAGTGCGGCTCTTTCGTCATGGTGACTCCGCCATGACGCCATCCATGACCTTGACGTGACATCACCGTGATGTCATAGTGCCGCCCATGAACGTGGCGGCCTATGTCGAGGCGCTCCAGCAGGATCTGGCGAATGTCGCCGGCATCGGCGACGACGCAATCGCGGAAGCAGCCCGCCGGATCAGCGCGGCCCTCGAGTCATCCCTCCGACTCCGGCTGACGGACGCCCTCGGCGAGGCCGCCGCGGAGCTCACCAACCAGCTTCCCGACGGGCACGTGGAGGTGCGCGTGACCGGGGGCGAGCCGGAGCTGGTCTACGTCCCTGAGCCCGGGGCGCCTCCTCCCACCGGGCTCGAAGACCTCAGCGCACGCATCACGCTGCGCCTGCCCGAGACGCTCAAGGCGATCGTCGACGCAGCCGCCCAGGAGGCAGGCGTGTCGGCGAACACCTGGCTGCTCCAGCAGATCACGCGCAGCGCGGATCCCAGCAGGCGACATCACCGCCCCGGCGGACGTCGCATGACCGGCTACGGCCAGAGCTGAAAGGAGTCACCATGCACGTGCTTCCACTCCCGTTCGGACTCGCGCTGGCGCTCATGCCGCGCCGCGAGGCGGACAACTTCCGCCGCAAGCAGGAGCTCCGGCCGCACCTGCGGAACGCTATCCGCCCCCGTGACGAGCTCCTCGGCGACATCCGCTACTTCAACAACGTCCGCGGCCACATCTGATGCGCAGCGAGACGTTCCATACGCCCGGCCCCGTCCGTCTCGACCTCGAGCTGCCCGCGGGCGCGATCGAGATCCAGACGGCGGAGACGGAGGACACGCACGTCGAGCTGGAGGCGCTCTCCGAGAACGACCAGGTGCGGGAGATGGTGGAGAGCGCCCGGTTGGAAGCCGTGCGCCGCGGCGACGGGCACGAGGTGATCGTGGAGGTTCGCACCCGCCACGGCGTGTGGATCTCGTTCAGCAAGGGCCCTGATATCCGGATCGGCTCGCCGGAGATGCGCCTGCGCGTCACGTGTCCGAAGGGCGCGGCGCTCGAGGTGCGCACCAAGTCGGCCGACCTGGACGCGCGCGGCGAGTACGGCGACGTCGACGTCAAGACGGCCTCGGGCGACGTCCACATCGAGCGCGCCGCCGACGCGGGGGTCAAGACCGCGAGCGGCGACGTCCATTTCGACGAAGTCCACGGCCTGCTCGACGTCAAGTCGGCGTCCGGCGACGTCGCGCTCGGCTCGGTCGCCCGGGCGGCGAACATCCAGCTCGTCTCCGGTGATGTGTGGGTGCGCGAGGCCGACGACTCGGTCAGCGTGAACACGGTCTCCGGCGATCAGCGCTTCGAGGCAGTCGTCAAGGGCCGCATGGAGCTCCGCGCGATCTCCGGCGACATCATGGTCGGCGTGCGCCGCGGCTCGCGCGTCTTCATCGACGCCAACACCGTCAGCGGCTCGACGAGCTCGGAGTTCGAGCTCTCGGACGCGCCGCAGCAAGCACCTGATCCCGACAGCCCGCTCGTCGAGCTGTTCGCCAAGACCGTCTCGGGCGACGTGCGCATCGAGCGCGCGCCTGCACCCAGGCAGACAGCGGAGCTCAGCGAACAGGCATGAGGCTCTGGCCCACCGGAGGGCTCTGGCGGCATCCGGACTTCGTCAAGCTCTGGTCGGCCGAGACGGTCAGCCAGTTCGGGACGCAGTTCAGCCAGCTGGCGATCCCGTTGAGCGCGGTCCTCGTGCTGCACGCGCACGTTTTCGAGGTCTCGGCGCTGGTCGTCGTCGAGTTCTTGCCGTTCCTGCTCGTCAGCCTGCCGGCCGGAGTGTGGGTGGACCGCCTGCCCCGGCGGCCGATCCTCGTCGCCGGCGATCTCATGCGTGCCGCTTTGCTCGCGTCGATCCCGATTGCCTATGCGTTCGACGCCCTGACGATGTGGCAGCTCTACGCGGTCGGTTTCCTTGTCGGCATCGCGACGGTCTTCTTCGACGTCGCGTATCAGTCGTATCTGCCCGCACTGGTCAAAAGAGAGCAGCTGATCGAAGGGAACTCCAAGCTCGAGATCAGCCGCTCGGGTGCTCAGCTGGGCGGTCCCGGACTCGCAGGGCTCATGGTCGACCTACTGAGCGCACCGGTTGCGATCGTCGTCGACGCCGTCAGCTTCCTCGGCTCCGCGCTCTTCATCTGCGGCATTCGCAAGCCCGAACAGCCGCCTGAGCGCGGGCCGGCCCTGAGCGGACGCATGCGCGCCGAAATCTCGGAAGGCCTGCGCTACGTCCTGGGACATCCATTCCTCAAGAACATCGCCGCCTGCACGGCGACCTTCAACTTCTTCGGCAGCTTCGGCAACGGCGTGCTGCTCGTCTTCGCCGTGCGGGAGCTCGGGCTCCGTCCGGCGGTGATCGGGCTCGCGTTCACCCTGGGCAACGTCGGCGCGCTGATCGCCGCGTTCTCCGCCGGCCGGATCTCGAGCAGGTTCGGGGTGGGCCCGACCATCATCGGCGCCTCCGTCATCGGCGGCCCCGCGTTTCTGCTCGTCCCCTTCGCCCCGCACGGGAACGCGGCGCTCGGCGTAATCGGGCCGTCCATCCTGCTCGGCAGCTTCGCCAACGTCGTCTACAACGTCACGCAGGTCAGCCTGCGTCAGGCGATCACACCGGAGCGCATCCAGGGCCGGATGAACTCCGTGATGCGCTTCATCGTGTGGGGGACGCTGCCGCTCGGAACCCTTGTCGGCGGCGCGCTCGGGTCTTGGATCGGCCTCAAGGAGACGCTCATCCTCGGCGGCATCGGGTGCTGTCTCCCGTTTCTGCCGGTGTTGTTGTCGCCTGTGCGCCGGATCCGCGAGATGCCGGAGCCCGTCGAAGAGGCCACCCCTGTGCTCGAGGCGTTGCTTGCGGACGCCGCACCGGTGGCGCAGCACCCGGGAGGCTAGATGCGCACGCTGCTTCGCATCCGCGACGCCCGCGTCTTCCTGTTCGGCTGGACGCTGTCCCAATTCGGCGACTGGGCGATGATCATCGTGCTCGCCGTCTGGGCGAAGGCGTTGACCGACAGCAACGCGTCTGCGGGGCTCGTCTTCTTCGCGCTGGCGGCGCCATCGATCTTCGCGCCGCTCGCCGGCGTGGTCGTGGACCGCGTCCGCCGTCGGCCGCTCCTGATCGCGGTCTATTCGATCGAAGCCGTCGTCGTACCGACGCTCCTGTTCGTCCACGATCGCGGCGACGTCTGGATTCTCTATGCGATGGCGGTGTTCACAGGCGTCATGGGAACGCTCGCGGCATCGGCACGTTCGGCGCTGATGACGATCACGATTCCGCGTGAGCTTCTCGGTGACGGGAACGCGATCTTTCAGTCGGTTCGGGAGGGGTTGCGGCTGATCGCACCGCTTGCAGGCGCGGGGATCTACGCCGCAGCCGGAGGTGGGGTGGTTGCGATCATCGACGCGGCCAGCTTCGTCTTCGTGGTCGCGGCGCTGCTGCTGATGCGCACGCCGGAGCCGCGCTTCGACCGCGTCGAGCACAACTTCATCTCCGAGGCTATGGCAGGCGCGCGCCACATCGTGCGCACGATCCCGTTGCGGCAGATCATCTTCTCGACGGGCGCCGCGCTGGCCGTGGTCGGCTTCTCCGAGACGATCATCTTCGCCGTCATCGACCAGGGCCTGCACCGGCCGCCGTCGTTCCTCGGCGTGCTGAGCTCGTTGCAGGGTGTCGGCGCGATCGCCGGCGGCCTCACCGCTGCACGCGGGCTGCGTGCACTCGGCGACGTACGCGTTGCCGGGATCGGCATGGCCGGCTTCGCGCTCGGCGACTTGAGCTTCGTCACGTCCAGCCTGCCGTTGATCGCGGTCGGGATCGCGGTCGCGGGATTCGGCGTCTCCTGGCTGATCGTCGGCCTGATGACGGCGGTCCAGGTACGCACGCCTCTGCGGCTGCAGGGACGCGTCGCGTCGGCGGCCGACGTCCTGATCAGCACGCCGCAGACCGTCTCGATTGCAGTCGGCGCCGCGCTGATCGCGATCGTCGACTACCGGGTGCTCGTGGTGGTCGAGGCGGCGGCGGTTGCGGTCTGCGCCGCCTACTTGTTGACGCGCGGACCTGAGCCCGTTCCGGCGGAAGAGCCGGCTGTGGCGTAGGCGCCGCTAGCTTTCGATCTCCTTCTTTTCTGCTCCAGAGCCGACCTCGGCCTTGAGCTCCGCCAGCTCCCGGTCGACCTGCTGCTGCGACGCGAGCTGCGCAAGCTCGCGGTCGAGCTGCGTCTTGTCGGAGCCGAGCTCCTCGAGGTCGCCGGACGAGACGAGCTCGTCGATCGCGGACGCGCGCGCCTGCATCTGCTCCGTCTTGTCCTTCGCCCGCTGGATCGCGAGGCCGGTGTTCTCCATCTCGCGCCCGATCCCGGTGGCGGCCTCGCCGATGCGGACCTGCGCCTCGGCGGCGGAGTACTGCGCCTTGATCACTTCCTTCTGCGAGCGGAACTGCTCGATCCGCGCCTGGAGCTGCTTCTCGTTCGCGACGAGCTTCTCCTGCTGGTCCTCGAGCTGCTTCACCTGCCCGTCGAGATCCTGCAACTGCTGCTGGATCCCCGACTTGCGCTCGAGCGCGGCGCGGGCCAGATCCTCACGGCCGGCGGCCAGCGCCTGACGGGCCTGGGTGTCGAGCTTGACGACGTTCTGCTCCAGCTGCTGCGTCTGGATCTGCAGCCGCTTCTTCGCCGTGACGACGTCGGCGACGCCGCGCTTGACGTTCTGCAGTGACTCCAGCTGGCGCTCGTACGAGTAATCGAGCGTCTCTTGCGGATTCTCGGCACGGTTCAGCAGGGCGTTGAACTTCGCCTTGATGATCTCGCCGGCTCGGGACAGCAGACCCATCTAAAGTTCCTCCTCGTCGCAGGTGTCCGGGTAGCGTACCGCCGTGCTCGTCGAGCGGAGCATGCATCCCGACTGGCTCTCGAACGCCTATCTGGTGGCGGATGAGGAGGGCGGCGCGGCCGTCTTCGTCGACTCCGGCGCCGACGTCAAGCCGCTGCTCGCGGCCGCCGAGCGCTGGGGCGTGGAGCCGAGCTACGTCCTGCGGACGCACTCGCACCACGACCACGTCGTGCACGAGGCGGAGCTCGGCCTGCCGGTGCGTACCGACGCCGTCGAGGTGGGGGGCCTCCGGGTCGAGGCGCTGCCGACGCCGGGCCACTCCGACGACATGGTCGCGTTCGTGGTCAACGGCGAGGCCGTGTTCACGGGCGACACGCTCTTCAGGGACTCGGTCGGCGGCGGCGACCTCGAGCAGGTGCGCCGCTCGGTGATGGACGTCCTGATGAAGCTTCCGCCCGCCACCCGCGTGCTGCCGGGTCACACGGACGAGACGACGATCGGGCGCGAGTGGGAGGAGAATCCGTTCGTGCGCGTGTGGCGCGGGGCGGAGCCGGAGGGCTCGGAGCGCGTGCGCGTGGGGGGCGAGGAGGCGACGCTGATCGTCTGGTCGCCGGACTACGACGGCGGCGGCAAGGCGTGGGTGCGTTTCGACGACGGCCGCGACGCGATCGTGGGCGGCTCGCGCGTCGAGCGCGGCTAAGAACTAGCGGTCAAGCGGGACGTGCCCCGCTTGCATCCTTCAAACGGCGTCGTGGTCGACGAGGCCCTGCTCGAACGCGTAACGGGCAGCCTCTGTTCGATTCGACACGCCGAGCTTGCGATAGATGTTCGTGAGGTGGAACTTCACCGTCTGCTCGGCCACCCAGAGCTCTTTCGCAATCGCCTCGTTCGACAATCCCCGCGCCACCGCACGCACGATCACGAGCTCCCGCTCCGTCAGTCCCGCGTCCTTCGCGGCACGCTCGCCTGGATCCTCGGTGACGCCGGCAGTCGTGAATACGTTCCCGTCTAGAGCCTGTCGCAGGGCTGCGGCGAGGTCGTCTGGATCGATTGATTTGACGATGTAGGCGCTCGCCCCGCGTTTCAACGCCGTCTGGATCAGCTCGGGATCCTGGGACACGGACAGGATCGCGACCCTCATGTCGGGGAACTCCTTCTTGATCTTGGCGAGGCACGTGAGGCCGTCCATTTGCGGCATGCGGAGATCGAGCAAGACGAGCTCGGGCTTCAGCCTCCTCACCAGCGGCAGGACCTGAACGCCGTTGACGGCCTCACCGACCACCTCGAAGCCGCCGGCCCGTTCCAGGGCCTGTTTCGTGCCTTCGACCATCAGCCGATGGTCATCCGCAATGAGAACTCGCACCACCACTCCTTCCTCGACCAAAGGTAACACTGCCGGGGGCGCCATGACCCTCGCCCAAAAGGGTGATGAAGATCCGCAAGTTCTGGCCGAGAATGAGGTCTTCTTCAACGAATGGGACGTCTGACTGCGGCTAACTCCATCGGTGGGGGTCTGTTCAAGAGGGCACTGAAGTGCCATGCTTTGACGCGGGGAAACAGCGGTAGGGGTTCATTTTGAGAGCTGGTGCGGAAAACGGCCGGAGGGTACCGAACGTCGTCATCGGCGCGAATGGCGCTGCGACCCTGGCTGGGATGCGGATGGCGCTCGAGGCCGACGCCGTTCGAGTCTGCGCACAGGTGCACTCCCTCGAGGAGCTGATCGAGTCCGTGGAGCGGCTCGCGCCCGATGCCTGCCTCGTTGACGTCGATATCAGCGGAGGCGGCATCCGCGCAGTGGCGGAGCTCGCCGCTCGCGCGCCCCGAGTCGCAGTCGTCCTGCTCGCCGAGGACGCCGGCGACGAGGGGTTCCTCGACGCGATGCGGCTCGGCGCTGCAGGCTACGTGCCGAAGAAGATCGCTCCGGCGCGGCTTCCGAACGTGATCCGGGCCGTACTCGAGGGCGAACCGGCGATCCCGCGCGCCCTCGTCACCCTGCTGATCAACCAGTACCGCGATCGTCCCAAGCGCCGGCACCTGCCCGTCTCGCAAGGGCGAGGCGTCGATCTGACGAGCCGCGAATGGGAAGTGCTCGACTTCATGCGAGCAGGCTTGTCGACGCGTCAGATCGCAGACCGCCTGTTGATCTCGGAGGTGACCGTCCGTCGGCACATCGGGTCGGTGCTGAAGAAGCTGCATGTCTCGAGCCGCGCAGACGCGCTGAGACTGCTCGAAAGCGCCTGACCGCTCGGGCGGCTCGACTAGCCGTACAGCTAGGTCACAGGACGCCTCTCCGGCGGGACGATCTGCGTGATGCGGCTCCGCCCGAGGTCCGTGACCGTGCTCGCTGCGCTCGTCGCGGGCGGGCTGACGGATCTCGTGATCATGGTGCCGTCCGTCCAGTACGCCTACCGGAGCGTCGCCGTGCACGCCATGCTCGAGGTGACGGCGAGCCTGATCGCGTTCGTGACGACCGTCCTCGTTTGGGGACGGGTGAAGTCGCGGAAAGGACTCGACGACCTGCTCTTGTTCGTCGCTCTGGGCCTGCTCGCGGTGACGAGCCTGCTCTTCGGCGTCATCCCAGCGGCGGTTTGGAGAGACCCCCATCCGTTCTCGACGTGGACGACGATTGCGGCGGCGGCTTTGGCCGCGGCGCTCCTCGCAGTTGCGGCTCTGATCCGCCCGCGCCGTCTCCGCGATTACGAGTCCGCAGGCCGCGTGGCCGTCGTCGGGATGGGGATCGGCCTCGTTGTGATCGGGACAATGGTCGGCTTCTTCATCGAGAATCTGCCGATCGGCATCGATCCGGCGCGCTCGCCGCTCAACGTGCGTGGCCCGATCTCTGGGAATCTCGTAATCGCGAGCGCGCAGATGGTGATCGCGCTCCTGCTCGTCGCTGCAGCGATTGGCTTCACGCGCCGGGCTGAGGCCTCCGGAGACGAGTTCTTCCTCTGGCTTGGTGCGGGCTCGATCTTCGCGGCCTTCGCCCGCGTGAACTACTTCATCTTTCCTTCCCTCTACTCGGAGTGGGTTTACACAGGAGACGTGCTGCGCCTTTGTTGGCACATCCTCCTCCTCATCGGAGCCGTCCGTCTGATCGCCGTCTACCAGCGTGCATACGTGGAGGCGCGCGTGCTCGAAGAGCGACGCCGGATCGCCCGCGATCTTCACGATGGCCTCGCACAGGAGCTCGCCTTCATAGCAAACAAGACACGTCAACTCGTGGGAGGCACCGCGGCGCGGCGGGTGGCGCTGGTCCAGCTTGCATCCGCTGCGCAACGAGGGCTCGACGAGTCACGCCGTGCGATCGAGGCGCTCACGCGCAAGGATGACGAGCCGTTCGACGTGGCGATCGTCGAGGCGGTCGAAGCGGTTGCCCATCGCCTCGGAACAAAGGTTCACGTCGAGGCTGAGCCGGCGCCCGACATCGAGCCCAAACAACGGGAGCAGCTCCTTCGTATCGTGCGCGAGGCCGTCACGAACGCCGGCTGTCACGCAAACGCAGACCTCGTCCGGGTCCAGTTCACGAACGGTGGGCCACTGCACCTGCGTATCGAGGACGACGGCGTCGGCTTCGACCCGAACCACGTCGATTCGAGGGGCTTCGGGCTCCTGACCATGGAGGAGCGCGCTGCGGCGATCGGCGCGGACTTTCGGGTCGACTCGATCCCGGGCCGCGGCACCTGTATCGAGGTACGCCTTTGAGCGAGCCATTTCGAGTCCTGATCGCCGACGACCATCCGCCCACCCGCGCCGGCGTGCAAGCCGCACTCGAACGAGACGGCTTCATCGTGTGCGCACAGGCGGCCGACGCTCGCTCGGCGATCGAGGCTGCACGGCGCGAGCGTCCCGACGTCTGCCTCCTCGACATTCATATGCCGGGCGACGGGATCTATGCTGCCGAGACCATCGCGAGGGACCTTCCCGAGGCCGCGGTCGTGATGCTGACCGTCTCGCGCAGCGACGAGGATCTCTTCAACGCCCTGCGCGCAGGTGCCTCGGGTTACCTGCTCAAGGACATCGATCCGGCACGACTGCCGCTTGCCTTGCGCGGAGTCCTCGAGGGAGAGGCTGCCCTGCCACGACGCCTCGTCGCCCTGCTGATCGAAGAGTTCCGGGAGCGCAAGCGCCGCCGCCGCATTCCTCTCGTCGGGCGCCGCGGCGTCGAGCTAACGGATCGCGAATGGGAGGTGCTCGAGGCCATGAGGCAGGGCCTCGCGACTGACGAGATCGCGCACCGGCTTTTCATCTCGCCGGTTACGGTCCGGACACACGTATCGGCGATTCTGCGCAAGCTGCACGTGCCGACTCGAGAAGCGGCGCTCGAGCTGCTCGACTGCTGAGAAAACTCAACGCAAACCCGGCCGCTTGGCCGATTGCGCGCGGCTGCGCTCGAGGCGAGACTGAGCGAGTCCCCTTGACCCAGTCGTAGACGCGACCTCCAAGTTGGGGCGCCCTGGCCCCGCATCGTCAGCCCTACCGCAAGGCAGTTGATGCGGGAATCCGGAAGCCCGGCGCCTAGCGCCGGGCTTCCGTCACTTTCCCGAGAATCCAGGAAATTCTGCGTTCAAAAGCATGAACGCAAGATGAGTCTTGCGGCCCATTGCGGGTCACGCGGAACCGCGGAACACTGAGACAGGCCGAGCGATGCGGCGGCTCGGCCTTCTGCGGACTACGGGGAGAGTTGTGTGAAACCGGACCTTCCGGCGGCGTCGGTTCGACTAGCGGCTAGTGGCCCTTCACGCCGACTGGGGGACGATTGGTGCGGCGTAATGCGGTTTTTCCTGCGGCAAAGACGGAGGGCTAAGGCGGTTCAGCGAGCGGTGCAGGCGCTGGCCCTGGCCGCGGCGCGGTCCGAGCCAAATCGGCTGGTCGCGGTAGGCCCGAGCAGAGGGGTCGCTCGGGTGTATCGCGGCTCGCCGTGCTCTGACACATCCACGTGTGGGGTGCTCTGCGGCGCCTCCTGCGACCACTAGAGGAGGACGGAAATGGCCTCACCAACACAGACAAGGCGAGGACGGCGTTGGAGCTGGAGCCTGATCCTTGGGTCGCTCGCGGCGGCAGCTGTCTTCGTCACCGTGGCCGGAGCGGACACCATCACGCCCGACGGCGACACGATCAACGTCGGCGACCAAGCGACTGTGAATCTCGGGACTGTGCCTCCGGGCGCGACCCTTACGCCGAACACCAGCTTCAGACTTACATGTACCGGTAAACAACACCCCGACCAAGCACAGACGGTGGCCTTGACGTATTCCGCAGGGTTGTCGACTGTGCCATCGGGCGGGTCCCTCAGCGCGAGCACTGCGACTATTGGGCCGATTCCGGCGGCATGGCCGGATGACACATCGGGCGGCGGTTCGACGAACTGTCCTTCTCCGATCACGCTGAATGACAACGGGGACAGCACGGTCACGATCACTGCACCAAGCTCGCCGGGAACGTACACGTACGCGGTCGTTTGGACGTTCGGGTTCACACCCACGGGAAGCGGCGATTCGCAGGCAATTGTCGGTTCGTCGACGACGGTCAGCTACACGCTCACCGTTGGCAGTGCGGACTCCGATGGCGACGGCATCGCGGACAGCACGGATAACTGCCCAGCGGTCGCAAACGCCGACCAGGCGGACAACGACCATGACGGACAGGGCGACGCGTGCGATTCCGACGATGACAACGACACCGTCGCGGACGCGACGGATAACTGCCAGTTCACGGCAAACAGCGATCAAGCGGACAACGACCATGACGGTCAGGGCGACGCCTGTGATGCGGACGATGACAATGACACCGTCCTGGATACGACGGACAACTGTCAGTTCACGGCGAATGCCGGCCAAGCTGACGTCGACGGTGACGGGATCGGCGACGCGTGCGATCCCGACAACGACAACGACGGTATTGCCGATCTCACTGACAATTGTCCGAGCGTCACTAATTCCGGCCAGGAAAACAACGACGGCGATGCGCAGGGCGACGCGTGCGACCCGGATGACGACAACGACACGGTCGCAGATGGTTCGGATAACTGCCAGTTCGCCGCAAACACCGATCAGGCGAATAACGACGGCGACACGCAGGGTGACGCCTGTGACGCGGACGACGACAACGACGCCGTTCTCGACGATTCGGACAACTGCCAGTTCATTGCGAACGAGGATCAGGCGAATAACGACGGTGACGCACAGGGTGACGTCTGCGACAGCGACGACGATAACGACGGCGTTGCCGACACCAGCGATAACTGCCAGTTCGTGTCGAACGCTGACCAGGCCAATCACGACGGCGACGCGCTCGGTCAGGCGTGCGATGCCAATGATTTCCGGCCCACCGTTGACGTCGAGGCGCCCGATGACAACGGGGATGAAGGCGACACCCTCTCGACATCGGGCGCATTCGCGGATGAGGATCCCACTGGGACGCTCGCCATCACGCAGGTGAGCGGCGCAGGCACGGTCACCGACAACGGCGACGGCACGTGGTCGTGGAGCTATACCGCGTCCGATAACGGAGCCGGGACGGTCGTCGTTCACGCCGACGACGGCGAGCACGCCGTCGTGACCGACTCCTTCGATTGGTCAGCTGCGAATGTCGCTCCGACGATCGAATTGAGCGGCGACAATACGCTGACCTACGGCGAGTCTGCCACCACGGCAAGGACGTTCACGTTTACTGCCAGCGATCCTGCCGGTGCGAACGATCCGCTGTCCATCACTGCGCACTGCGGCAGTCATGGGACGGTCAGCGGTTCGCCGACGGCGACAACGTTCCAGTGCATCTTCCCGGATGGCCCGGCAACGTCGGACATCTACGTCACCGCCAGCGACGACGACGGCGGCAGCACTGATTCCGCGACGCAGACCGTGACAGTGAACAATGTCGCACCGGCTGTTTCGCTCAGTAGCAACGTCCTGACGTACGACGAGTCGGGAACGACGGCGAGGACGTTCACGTTTACTGCTAGCGATCCTGCCGGTGCGAACGATCCGCTGTCCATCACTGCGCACTGCGGCGGTAATGGGACGGTCAGCGGTTCGCCGACGGCGACAACGTTCCAGTGCGTCTTCCCGGATGGCCCGGCGACGTCGGACATCTACGTCACCGCTAGCGACGACGACGGTGGAAGCACCGACTCGGCGACACAGACCGTTACTGTCAACAACGTGGCACCCGCGTTCGTCGATACGTACCCGAAGTTCAGCGCAGCAGCTGTTCCGTGTCCAAGTACGGGCGGAAACAACGCGACTCTGAGCTTCAACTTCACCGATCCCGGTGCCGACACTTGGACGGTCTACATCGACTGGGAGAACGACGGGACCTTCGACTTCTCGCGTGCTGCGAACAAGGTTGATTCGGAAAGCCACACCTACTCGACCAATGGCTCCCACACGGCTGCAGTAAAAGTCGTCGACGACGACAACGGGACGACCGGTGTTCGTACCGCATCGGTCAACGTCCTTTACAACACGAGCGGCATTCTGCAGCCGATCAACACCACAGGTACGCGGAGTGCCTTCAAGCTCGGGAGCACGATTCCGGT
>JBKPGW010000117.1:0-6535 GCA_046729555.1 Actinomycetota bacterium
TCAATCACACCGGCGTCGTCCGGCAGGTCGCGGCTGGGCGCTAGGCGTCGGACCCATTCACGGCCTTCAGAACGCGTCTTCAAACTGAAGACTCCACAAGGGCTGATTCCACGTTTCGTTTCCATCGCGCCGTTGGCTGCCAGCGCCGACAACTAACCACGCGACAACTGCCGACTTGCGCGGACTTCGAAGACCTGAGCGACGCCGCTTCGACCCACGAACGCTATCGACCACGGATCTCGATGTGGTGTCCCATGAGGCGAGCAGTGTTTCAGCGCCGCGGAGATAGAGCTGACTGTCCCTCACCGCAGTTGTCGAACCCCCGCAAGCGCGATGTCTACCGCGACCGCTGCCGTGTTTCTTCGGCGGAGCATGCCCAGGCTGCAAGTTCGCCGGTTTGTCTCCTCGCTGCACCGTCAGGTCGGCTTGTGGCGACTTTCAGTGTGGCGGGGGAATCCGTCATCGGGGATCGGCTCCCATGGGGCGGCGTAGGCAACGAACTGGCGGACGCTCGGCCGGATTCCCGGGTCGTGGTCGAACGTCCCCATCCGTATGCCTATCGGGTCGGCGTGGCTTGAATTGAGGCCAAAGAGGGACGAGCCGCACTCGCCGCAGAACCACTTCTCGCCGCCGTCCTACGGCTTCCACATCCGCAGTTTGTCCTGGCCGGCCACGATCCGGAACGCGCCGGGTGCGGGGTGGGCGTTGGGCGATGCTGCTGCGCCGCTGCGACGCTGGGAACGCTGGCAACTGGCATAGCTCGCCGCGATGAGCGGCTCGGTCACTTCGAACCGGACCGCGCCACAGTTGCAGCCACCCGTCAGCGGCAAGTCAGTCATCTGCGCGGCGAAGGTGACGGTCGATCAGCGCATGGGAGAGCTGCTGTTGTTGGCCCGCGAGCTCGAGCCGGTTCGACTCGAGCTCGTTGCGGCTCGCGGCGCGCGCCCACAACGCCTGCCGCTCGGCGACGAGCATGCGGACCGCTTCCTGTATGCATTCGACGCTAGCCATCGAGGATCGTCGCCTCGGCTCGGGCTAGGTGGTAGGCGCTCTCGCGCCTGGCGGCGTAGGCGTAGGGGTGGTGGAAGGCGTCCATGGCGGTTCCCGGCGCGACCTCGATGTGAAAGCCCTCGCCTGTTCTCACGTCGCTGACGGAAAGCTCCACGCAGTCGATCTCGGGGTGCCAGAGGAGGAGAACTTCGTCGCTCCCGCTCAGCCGCCGGGCCAGCTCTCGGGTCGATCCGCTCGCGCGCTTGCTGATGTCGGGCGACCGGACGTCTCTAGCCGTCATCGGACTCGATCTTCTTTCCGGCCGGTGAGAGCGCGTCCCAGCCGGCGCCGAAACAGCAGCGAGCCCTCGCCCTTCGTCTGCCCGGGCTTCCGGTCCTGCACGTACCGGTAGAGCGGATGGCCCGCGTAGGTGACCTGCTGGCTGCCGTTGGCGCGCCGGCTCGTTCCAAGCAGCGACTGCTTCGCGCCGGCGCGAGCCAGGGGCTTGCCGTGCGTGAGCAGCGGCGGCCAGAACGTCGCGCACTGTCCGTAGCAGGCACTTCGCTGATTCTTGTCCTTCTCGAACACGTAGAGCGTGCGGCCGTTGCTGTCGACGACGATGCGACCCAGCGGCGAGCTCGCGACGCCTACCCTGGCGGCGGCGGCGATCCGGGTCGGGGCGCTCGTAGCGACTGCGGAGCCGTAAGGCCGGGAGGGATACGAGGAGCCGCCCGCAGAGCCGCCGCAGCCGGCGGCGATTAGCGCGATCGCCAAGGGGGTGGCGGCGGCGATGAACACTGTGATCTTGCGCTTCATGGGAGTTCCTTTCCGTGAAATCGGCTGGAGCTTGGCGGGGGCCCCCGAGGACGGAGGCCCCGCACGTCCTTTTGCGTGGGAGGTTGCGCTACGGGGCGAGCACGCCGTCCACGAAGAGCTGGATCGCACCGGCGGCCAGGCCGTCGGAGTCCACCGTGTCGCTGCCGGCGAGGGTGTCGACCTCGAGCCGGTCGTTCGCGGCCTCCGGGTGGGAGATCGCGACCCTAGGGGCAAGACCCTTCACCTTCACTCCCGTTGCGTTCCCGTTGACGGTGATCGTGTCGTCGTTGTTGGTGCCGTTGACGACGACGCGGTCGGGCTGGCCGTCGCCGGTGGCGCCGCCGAGGGTGCCGGCGAGGTCGACGTTCACGTCGCTGACGCCGGTTCCGCTCAGGTCGTTGATGGTGACTTCGTCGGCGCCGCCGAGGGCGGTGAAGTCGACCGTCTCGATGTCGTTCGTGTCCATGGTGATGTTGCCGGGGTTGCGGAAGAAGCGCAGGCGCTCACCGTTCGCGGACAGGTCGACCTGCTCGGCGCCGTTGGCGCCGTTGAACACCATCGTGTCGATGCCGTCTTGGCCCTCGACGGTGTCGCTGCCGTCGCCTGGATCCCAGACGAAGGTGTCGTCGCCGGCGCCCAGGAACGCTGCGTCGTTACCGCCGTTGCGGTCGATCGAGTCGTTCCCCTCACTGCCGAGCAGCGTCTCGATCCCCTGGCCGCCGGCGATCGTGTCGTCAGCGGCGCCGCCGTCGAGGGTGAGGGTGATCGCCTCGGCGGCGAGCGCCGCCGCCGAGATCGCGTCGTTGCCGTCGCGACCGTTGACGTCGAGCTTGTCGTTCGGGTCCTGGTGCTGAATCGCCACCAGCCCTGCCAGACCGGATACGGCGACACCGGAGGCATCTGCGGTGACGTTGATCGTGTCGTTGCCGTTGGTGCCGTTGACGATCACCTGGTCGGTCTGACCGTCGCCGGTGTTGCCGCCGAGGGCGCCGGCGAGATCCGTGTTGACGGTCTTCACGTCAGTGCCGCTCAGGTCGTTGACCGTGACGAGGTCGGCCCCGCCGAGGGCGTTGAAGTCGACCCGTTCGACACCGGCGGTGTCCATCGTGATATTGCCGGGATCGCGGAGGAACTCGAGGCGATTTCCGTTCGCCGACAGGTCGACCCGCTCGGGGACGTTGGCGCCGTTGAAGAGCATCGCGTCGGCGCCGTCCTGGCCTTCAATGGTGTCGCTGCCGTCGCCTGGATCCCAGACGAAGGTGTCGTCGCCGGCGCCCAGCAGGGCTAGGTCGTTGCCGCCGTTGCCGTCGATCGAGTCGTTGCCGTCGCCGCCGAGCAGCATCTCGATGCCCGTGCCGCCGGCCAGCGTGTCGTTTCCGTCTTCACCGTCGATCGTGGTCGGGATGCTGTCGGTGAAGGCGCCGTTGCTTTCGTCGATGCGCACGAGATCGTCGCCGGCCCGGGCATCGACGGCGATCTTCGCGATCTTGTCGCGGTCGAAGCTGAAGTCGGCCGAGCCGTCGTCACCGACGTCGACCTGGAGAATGCCGACCTCGCGGGCCTGCAGGCGAAGCGCGATCTTGTCGCTAGCTTCGGTGCCCTCGATCGTCAGCACGCCGTGCTTGAGCTTTGGGTGCTTGAACTTGTCCACCTTGTGTGCGTGCGAGGCCTGGGCGGCGTTGAGCATGGGCGCGGCATTCCCCTGTCCGGCCACGATCCCGCTTGCGCCGGCGACAGCCGCGGCCACGGCCACTGCCGAAGCCGCCAGCCGCACGGCGCGCGACTCCTTAAGTCGAATGAGGTTCTTCATCTCTGCGTGTCTCCTCTCGAGTGAGCCGCGGACGGCCCAGGCGGTTTGGTTGTCCTAGCGATGGTGGGCTGGGCGGACGCGGGTTCGCACCGTGGCGACCCCCCTGTCTTTTGCGGCTCGCCGCTTGCGGACTCGCGCTCGGCCTGAACGAAGCGGCCGGCTACCTCGGCGTGGCCGCCACCGTGTCACCGCCGCGCTCGCGGCCAGCTACGCACCCCGCACGGTGATCCGGGCCGGCGCAGCCGCGATCGTCGCGCTCGGACTGCTGCGCAGCCTGCTCGCCTGACCCGCTCGGACGACACGAGGTAACGCGGGTCGATGGCGGGGTGCTCTATCACTGCCGGACCAGGAGCTCGGCCTCGCCGAGCTTGCGCGCGTCCCCCGAAGCCGCCGGCGCCTTGTCGGGATCTAGTCCCCCGCCGGGCGCTCAGACGGATGCGGGTTAGGATCACTCTGCTCCGTCAGCAACGGAAGGGAGGACGTTCAGATGGCGGGTGTTGAGGCGCGAGGTTTCGAGGCAGCTGATGAGACGCGGACGCCGGATAAGACGCGAGTCGACGTCGTGCGGATGGGTGGCACCACGGCCGCCCGCTATACGTTCGAGCCCGGGTGGAAGTGGTCGGAGTGCGTGAAGCCGGTCGTGGGGACGGACAGCTGCCAGGTGCGGCACGTCGGCGTCGTTCAGTCGGGCCGGCTGCATGTGGCTCACGAGGACGGTTCGGAGGGGGACGTCGGTCCGGGCGACGCGTACGTGATCGAGCCGGGTCATGATGCGTGGGTGATCGGCGACGAACGGGTTGTCGCGTTCGAGTTCGAGTCACGTTCGGCGGAGGAGTACGCGAAGGCGTAGGCCCATCCTCGCCTCGCGGCGTTGCTCGCCTGGCGCTACTTCCGCCGCGGCGGTTGCTTGCGCATGCTGACGATGACAACGCGCCGATCGCGCACGAGTAGGCGCGCGGACATGGACGCCCGTAGCGGAGCGGCGAGCGAGACCGAGCGCGTCCTCAGGGAAGGCGCATAGGTCGCGATGAGGTGGCTAAGCTCGAACCATGATCCGGAAGGCATGCACCGGCTGCGGTTGCGACCAGTGTCCGTGCCCGGACTGCAGCAGCAAGAGATAGCCCAGCCGAGCATCTGAGTCGATCTTTCTTTCTCAGACCGGGGAGGTCAGCGCTGTTCGCAGCGACCTCCAGAACCACTGATCGGAGCAAGCGAAGATCGTCGCTCTTCGCGGTGGATGCGATTGATTGCGTTTCAAGGACCTAGCGTCTGCCCAGGTCTTCGACGTCACGCAGCGCTTCGAGTGCCACCTATCCCGCGGCCACGCCCGGCAGTCGACACGGGAGCGACGGGTTTCGCTTGGGATGCCGGCTCAGGCGCGGCCCTCGGCGCGCGCGGCCAGCGCTGCGAGCACCTGCGGGAAGTCGCCGCTGATCTCGGGACCGATCTCCGGGCCCACGGTCTCGGCGGCCGGCCCCGTGGTCTCCATGCGGTAGGTGATGCGCGAGCGTTCGTCGCCGACGGCCTCGACCCGGTGTGTCGTGCGGACGACGAAGTCGCCGCCGTCGGCCTCGTCGACGAACAGCTCGGGCTCGATGGCTTCGGCGATGCGCAGCTCGACAGGCTCGTCGCCCGGCGGCGTCATCAGGATCGTGCTCCCGACGGCGAACGGACCGCGAAGCTCGATCCGCTCGACGCCCGCGTTCCACTCGGGCCAGCGCTCGACGTCCGCCCAGCGCCGCCAGACGGCCTGCGCCCGCGCGCTCGTCTCGACGCTGTGCTCGACGGCCCAGATGAGACGCACTCTAGTCCCGACATCGGGTTTCCGACCCGACCCCAAGCCGGAAGCTTGGAACGGGACGGTGCAGTTCGAACCTGCGAGAGGTCAAAAGCGGGAGCCACGGGGGTTCGACCCGCGAACGACACCACATCAAGATTCGTGGCTAGCGCCGACAGGGTCGGCTCAGCTCAGCGTGCAGAGGCGACGGGTTGTGACGGCCGGAGTCGGAGCCGGCCATGGCAGACCCTGCCCGTGTTGACGTTCTTCGTAGAGTTCCTACGAGCGTGGGCGACGGCCGGGTGGCTCGGCCGCAGCGAGCCGCCCCCGCGCCGTTTCGTTGAGATCAGCTAGCCCGTCGTGGTGCAGTCGGGCTGTGACGTCGTGCAGAGAGGCGACGAATCAACAGTGTGCTCTGCAATGACGTGCCCCGCCGCGTTGTAGGCGGTCACCTTCGCCGGGAACTTGCCAGGCTCGTTACTGACGTAAGAGAACCCTTCGTATGGGATTCCTGCCGCCCGACTGACGGCGAGCGTGACGGACGTACCGTCCGCCAGATCGACCGTCACGCGTTGTACGGCGCGAGTTGCGATACCGACGATCCCCACCCTCTGTGCTTCTGTCGACGGGCCTTCGACGCTCTCGGTGACGATCATCGCGCGGTCGGCGTTCACGTAGCGACTTCCCGTCACGAAGTCTGACATTCCGAAGCCTGTCAAGAACGAGACGAGAGTGCTTCCGGTGGCGTCCGTGCTCGCCAGAACCGCGTGATGCTGCGAGCCGCTGCCGCTTCCGCCAAGCTCGACGACGCTGGTCGGATCAATCCCCTTGTCTCGCGCCGCTTTGGCGATTGCTGCCTTCACCGCCGGATTGAGTTGGGCCTGGGCGATTGGTGTGGCCTGCCGCACTGGAGTCGCTTTACCGCTGCCTGATTCGACAACTGCCACGATCGCAGCCGCAAGTGCCGCCACCAAGGCAACTGAGGACATCAAGGCCGCGCGACGCGTAAAGAGCTTCATTGGCGCTCGCTCCTCTCTCCGGTAGTCAGGAATCGTTGTGATGAGCATTGACCCAGATCGTGTCTGGGTGATTGTTGTGGACGCCTACGTTCAGGCAACTAAAGAACCTGAACGCCACGTTGT
>JBKPGW010000118.1:0-16825 GCA_046729555.1 Actinomycetota bacterium
CGCATCCGGGCGCGGCGTTCGTCGCCATCGCGCAGGGCGAGATCGCGTACTACCACGCCGAAGGGACGGCGTGTCACTCCGAAAAGGTCACCGCCGGCTCCGGGTTCGGCCAGATGCCGACGGAGGTCCACCTTGGCCGCAACGAAAGCTCCAGCGGTCTCGTCATCTACACGCTGTACGTCTTGCCGACGGGAACGCCGAACAGCGGCATCAGGGTCGACCAGCCCCAGCCGACCGGCTGCCCCGCCGTCCACTGAACTGAAATGACAAGGGCCGTCCGAGGGCGGCCCTTGTCGGGTCAAATCATCGAGGCAGGCGACCTCGACGAAGCTGGTGAAACGCGTCCGCAACCACGCTCCCGTGCTTTACCCCCACTAGCGCGAGCGTCAGGTCAACGACAGAACGGAGCGCGCGCGGTGCCGCTGGGCACTGCACGGCAGCGGCGAGCACCGGACCTCCGCGGTCGGCAGCACGGCCCGAGCGGTGGTGCACGGGCGCAAGGTCGGACTGTTCTTCGCGAGCGGGGGCGGTTCCGGAATCCGGTTCAGCTCGGCCGCTGCTGGTGGTGAGGCCAGCATCGCCCCGGCAAGCGTGGCGGTGAGAAGAAATGTCTTGGCGAGATACATGCCGCCTCCTTTGCGTCTCCGGTTGAGGCGACGGTAGGAGGCGGCCGGGCGGCTGTCGTCACGGCATTCCCTGAGGTTGGCGAAAGATCACGGGAATCCGGGAGTGTCACTGCTCGTGCCGTGTGCCACCATCCGGGTGTGGCTGCAACGGTGCTAGTTGTCGACGATCACCCGAGCTTTCGGCGCTTCGCCCGCAGACTCCTGGAGGCGGCAGGCTTCGCCGTCGTGGACGAAGCGCGTGACGGTGCGTCGGCGCTGGCGGCGGTGCGAGCGCTGCGCCCGGATGTCGTTCTGCTCGACGTCCTGCTTCCGGACACGACTGGGTTCGAGCTGGCCGAGGCGCTCTCCGTCGACCCGACCGGCCCCGTGGTGGTGCTGACGTCAAGCCGGAGCGCCGACGACTTCGACGCCTCGCTCGCGGGCTCGAGCGCACGCGGCTTCATCGCAAAGCGCGACCTCACTGCAGCAGCGTTCACTGCGCTCCTGGACGGCGCATCGTGAGAGCGGTGCGCCTACTCGTCTGGCTTGCCGGTGGCGCACTCTCCGCGACCATGATCGTCGGAGCGATCCACGGTCACGTGCTCCCCGCCGATCAGGCCGCGGCCGGCTACGCCGCTGCGTTCGTCGCGGTCACGATCGGGGTCGTCGCCTGGCAGGTCCGGCCACAGAGCCGCACCGGGCTCTTGCTCGCGGCGCTTCCGTTCGCGGGCATGTTCAGCGATTTGAGCCACGTCTTCCCGAGCTCCCGGCTTGCGGAGACGATCGGCCTCGGCGCGAGCTGGCTCGCCGCGCCGCTCATCGCACAGGTCGTCCTCTACTACCCGAGCGGCCGCGGGTCCTCCCGACTCGACCGGATCTTGCTCGCGACCATCTGGCTCCTCGCCGCAGGCTACGGCCTCGTCTTCATGCTTTTCTACAGCCCGCGCTCGCCGGTCGAAGAGGATCTCTGGAGCTGTGCCTCGTGCGCGATCCCGTACACGCACGTCGCCTGGTTCAACCTGATCAGCTTCGACCGGAACTTCAACCGGGTCGTGCTCGCCATTGCGCTCGTGCTCCTCGGCCTCCTCGTGCGGAAGCTTTTCCGAGCGTCACCGGGCGGCCGGCGCGTCGTGCTCCCGCTCGCCGTCGCCGGCACTTTCATCGTCGTCGAGTTCACCGTGCAGATGATCGTCTACGGCCGGCCAGTCAACTCGTGGACGCATCCGACCTGGTTCTGGATCGTCAATGTGGCGATGCTGTCGGTTCCGGTCGCGCTCGCCGTCGGTCTGATCTGGGAGGGCGGCGGCCGCAGCGCAGTTGCAGGGCTCGTTGTCGCGCTCGAACGCACCCCGCCGGGCGCAGTCCGCGACGCGCTCGCACGCACTCTCGGAGATCCGTCCCTCGAGCTGGCGCTGTGGCTGCCGGAGCGAGAGACCTACGTGGACGCGCAGGGTGCGCCGCTGACGCTGCCGACCCCGGGGTCCGGCCGGGCGGTGACAAAACTAGGGCCGGCCGACGCTCCGGTCGCCGCGCTCGTCCACGACCCGGTGCTGCTCGAACGCCGCGGCCTGCTCGCGGCCGCAGGCGCGGCCGCCCGGCTCGCGCTCGAGAACGAGCGGCTGCAGGCGGCGCTGCGCGCGCAGCTTGCGGAGCTGCGCGCGTCTCGCGCGCGAATCGTGAGCGCCGGCGACGAAGAGCGGCGACGACTCGAGCGGGATCTTCACGACGGCGCCCAGCAGCGCCTGCTCTCACTTGGGCTCGCGCTTCAGCTCGCCCGCACGAAGCTCGGCCCGGATGCGAATGGCGCCGCCGAACTGCTCGACGAGGCAGACGCTGAGCTCCGCGCAGCGCTCGACGAGCTGCGCGAGCTTGCCCGCGGGATCCACCCCGCCGTTCTCACCGAACAAGGCCTTCCCGCCGCGCTTCGGTCGCTGGCAGAGCGCTCGCCGGTACCGGTGACGATCGCCTCCGTGCCCGAGGAGCGGCTACCGGCGCCGGCGGAGGCGGCCGCGTACTTCCTCGTCTCCGAGGCGCTCGCGAACGTCGCCAAGTATGCACGTGCCAGGCGCGTGCGCATCAGCATCTCCAATGCGGACGGACGGGTGTTTGTCGACGTCGACGACGACGGCGTCGGAGGTGCCGATCCCTCGCGTGGATCCGGGCTGCGCGGACTCGTCGACCGCGTCCACGCTCTCGACGGTCAACTCGAGCTCGAGAGCCCACCCGGGCACGGCACCCGCCTTCATGCCGAAATCCCGTGCGCGTAGCGCTCGCGGACGATGCCGCCGTGCTCCGCGACGGCTTGTCACGGGTGCTCGCGGAGGCCGGGATCGAGGTCACGGCGCAAGTCAGCAACGCGGACGAACTCCTCGCGGCCGTGGATGAACTGCATCCCGACGTCGCCGTGGTCGACATCCGCATGCCTCCGACCTGGAGCGACGAAGGGCTCACCGTCGCCGAAGAGATCCGACGCCGCTTCCCACAGGTCGGCGTGCTCCTGTTGTCGCAGTACGTCGAACCGGAGTACGCCCTCACGCTGCTCGAGGGCGGCAACGGAAAGATCGGCTACCTGCTCAAGGAGCGGGTTCTCAACGTCGACGATCTCGTCAACGCGCTGGAACGAGTCGCCACGGGCGAGACCGTCGTCGACCCGGCGCTCGTTGCGCAACTCCTCAACCGAACCCGTCCGGACAACCCGCTCGACCAGCTCACCTCTCGAGAGCGCGAAGTCCTCTCGCTCATGGCCGAAGGTCTGACCGACCGCGGCATCGCCGAACGCCTGTACCTCACCCTGAACACGGTCGAGACCCACATCCGGCACATCATCGCCAAGCTCAATCTCCCCGCAACACACGCCGACAACCGACGCGTCCACGCCGTCCTCGCCTACCTACGCTCAGGCTGAGCCACGACGGCTCGCGCGACCGGACCGCTTTACTCACGGGTCGATCTCGAAGGCTAGAAAGGGCCGGACGGAATCCGTGTGGGGTGCCAAAATTAGGGTTCCGCCTGCAAATTGCGAATTTCTCGGAGTGCGGACCGAATATTGGCACCCCACAAGGCGAAAGAGAGCAGCATCGCGCGATACTCCCAGCCCGGGCGACGGGTCTCGGCGCTGACCAGTCCTTGCCTCGTTCAGCAGTCTCTGGTATTCGCGCGCGCGTCAACCTCAGTAGTGCGACGAGGCGAGCTAACCGCGCCCGAACGGCACGGCAGAGCTCACGTCCGCCTGCCTGTGAGGCAGCCCGGGCACTGCAGAGAACCACGTCCCGGGACTTGACTACGTCGGAGTTTTGACACCTTCACGCGGCAGTGGAGCGTTCTGCGGAAGACGTCTTCTAGGCACCGGCCGCGCGCTATGCTCCGCCGGTCGGGCGGCCGGGGAGCCGCAGCCTGGTCGCCCGACGTCGCCCTGCGCGGGATGGACTCCGAATTAAGCTCGCCGCTGCCGGTGAGCGGTTTGCTGCCCACCGGCAGCGGCTGGTGCGGCATGTTTCCTGCCTTGCCGTTCCTGCCCGGCCGGTTTCTGCGGCGTGTGGGTGGTGTCTCGGGGCGGTGTGCGGCGCCACCCCGAGACACTGTTCAGCATTTGCTTTAGCCGCCGCAGGTAAGGCCGGCGAGGAAGGCGGCTGAAAGCACTGATGCGGCGACTGCCGCAAGCGTGATCAGGCGGGCCATGGACACCTCCTTTCGGGCTGGGTTGCGAGGCCCTTTTCAGGTTGCGGGTTGGAAAGCCGGGTGGTGGGACTGAAAGGAGAGATGGGGGGACCAGAAACGACAGCGGCCCCGCTGTCAAGGGAGGAGGCTTGACGGGCGGACACGACGACCGGATGATGCAGGAGGCTTGATCGGGACGGCTCGATCTGACCACTCGGCTGAAGGCGTTGGAGCGCGCCTGCGGCGGCTGCGGCTCGAGCGCGGGCTCTCGCAGCGTCAGCTGGCATCGCGAGGGATCAGCAATGCGTACGTCTCCCGGATCGAGTCAGGCCAGCGGATACCCTCTGTTCGCGCGATTCGGCTGCTCGCTCGCAGGCTTGGGGTGACGCCCGAATACCTCGAAACCGGCGTGGACATCGCGCCGGTCGAAGCGCTCGAGCTGCGTCTGTCCGACGCCGAGTTGCGTCTTCGCTTGGGCGATCACAGCGCTGACGCGCGCCATGCGCTTCAGGCCGTGTTGAAGGAGGCGCGGGGCGCCGGCGAGAGCGAGATCGCCGTGCGCGCGCAGATCGGGCTCGGGCTGTCATCGCTCGCAGCCGGCAATCAACGAGAGGCGGCGCGGTACCTGGCCGCCGCTGTCGCGTCGCCGCTGACCTCGCCGCGGACGCACGCAAATGTCTACATCAGCCTGTCGAAGGCGCTCCGGTTTATGGGCCGCGCCGGCGAGGCGGTCAAGGTACTCGAGGACGCGCTCGACGATCTTAGCCCGCCGACGTCCGAGGCGGACGGGACGAGACTGCGGCTTGCGACCTACCTGAGCTACGCCCTGACCGATCTCGGGCAGTTTGAGCGCGCGCGTGCGGTTCTCGAAGATATCGATGCCGGCGCGGTGCTCGACCCGCACAGGCAGGTAACGATCTACTGGTCGTTGGCGCGGCTTGCGTACATGGAGGGCCAGCCGCGGACTGCCCTGCGCGAGATCCGCCGTGCGATCATCCTGCTCGATCACACCGAGGATAGCCTCGAGCTCGCCCGGGCTTACCTTTTCGCTGCCGAGGTGCAGCTCTGGGCCGGCAACGTTCCTGAAGCAGAGCGCCACTTGGTGCTGGCCGCGCGGCTCGAAGCGCTGGCTGCCGATGCGCGCGACCTGGGCGCTCTTCATTCCTGCCAAGCGCTGGCACACGCGCGCAGAGGCGACTACGCAGGGGCCCGTCCCCTGATCGAACGCGCACGGGAAGAACTTGCGGACGCACCCGCAGAACAGGGCCTCCTGTGGCTCGCACACGGACTCAGCGAGGCGACGCGCAATGACCTCGACGCCGCCGCCCGCAGCTTCGAGCACGCGATTGACGCCCTCGCAGCCTCGAGCATGCATCGTGAGGCTGCCGCCGTCTGCCGTGAATGGTCACAACTGCTGGCAGACGCCGGCAGGAGCAAACAGGCCGCAGAGGCGGCCAAGCGCGCAGCTCAGCTGAGCGAAAACACCGACATCAAAATCGCAGGGCAACGGCGCTAGCCGGCGCGGCACGACTCGAGACTCCGGTCTCGAAGCAGCCGATCCGCGTCCCCGTCGGCGAGTAGAGCGGGCATAGCCCTGTAGGTCGCCGGCGTCGGCGGCGGAGAAAGGCGCGGAGGGTTTCCTGGTGCCTGACCCCTCACTTGGCTTCCTGTGCAGGATCGCCGGCTCGGCAAACAAGCGCCTCGCGGCCGTGCTCGGATTGGGGTTGTGAGAGCTCGAGGTAGCCTCGCGCTGCAGGCGCAGCGCGCGTTTGAGTTCGGGGCCTCCGAGCCGGGAGGCTGCTGCGAGCTTGAGGAAGAAGGAGCGTCGTGAACGGATCGGCCGCACGCGGTGATTGCTGCCGTCGTAGCGTAGCCAGCAGGCGGTGATGACTTTCGTGCCGCGCGCCTGAGCATGCACGCTCGGGTTAAGCAGCCTGGCTACGAAGAGCGAGCGATAGGTTAGCGCGCTAGAGGCGATGGCAGCGCTTTTTGGGCTTTCGTTCCCTTGCCAGTTGCTGACGAGGTGACGGTGTATTGCCAGCTGCCCTTCGGTACGTTCGACTCGGTGCAAGTCAGTGCTGCGATCGTGCCCGAGCATCCGTTGGCTGCGTTCTGCATTGCCTCTTCAAGGTCGATCGCCTCCTGCTCCGACTCGCACTCGATCCATGCGATCTCGGCACTGCGGATCCAGTCGGACACCCGCAACACGTCCTCCGCCGCCGGGAGATAGCGCCTCTCCTTGATCTCCGCGGACGATGCAATGCCAAGCACCTTTGCGACGTTTCGCCGCAACGCGGAGTTCATCATCGACTTGCCTCGACGGAAGTGATTCGTCCCGAAACGGCTCCCAAGGCTCTCGCCTTTCCCACATGTACCGCGCGCCCATCTCGGTAGAGGGCATAGACACCGGGCCTCGCCGAGATCCCGGCACTCGTCAATGCCCTTACCTCGTGCCGCGGTCGCGCGTGCATCTCGTCCCAAGCGCCAGCTGCAACCCTCACACCAGGAGGATCCAGGGCAGACCACGCCAACATTGCCGCTGCAGTCGCAGCCGGCAAAAGCGAGGCCTTGCCGGAGCCGTGCCGCCGCTTGCGGGACCGCTCGCCGCTGAGCTTGCTAAGACGCATACGCAGAGACTCGGGAGCGGTAACGACGAGCGCGCCTAGCTGTTGAGGGCGGCCGTGCGCGCCTGGATGGCGCTTCGACGCTCGAGCAGGAGCAGGCGCACCTCTTCGCGTCGGCCATCACCGCCAGGAAGGCGGAGCCGTCGGCGGTCAGCAGCCGTCGTGCGGTCAACGCCGCGTCGATCAGGTCGATCTTGCCGCGGCGGCGCTCCTGTCGACGTGGGCGCTCGCACTCCCGGACGGCGAGGCCGGCCAGCTCGAGGAAGCGGACGAGCCCGGCCCCGTGCTGGCGCACCCCCACGACGAGGCCGGCGGTGGACGTCGTGAGACCGGGGATGGATGGCCTCGAGGCGGGGCACTCGACCTAGCCGAGGTGCTGGTCTCGCTGTTTCGCGCGAGGGGCGAAGTGCCCGCGTCGTCGGTTGGATCTGCTCCTGAGCCGATTTGCGCGACGCCCGGCGCCTCCAAGTGGCGATTTGCATGGAAAGTCTGCACGCGGTCACATGGAGTTTGGGGTGCGTCATCGGGCCCTGTCTTTTTCGGGACATACGAATCTTCCCTTGCGCGTTCGAGTGGTTGTTCCTACTCTGTCTGCCTAGCCGTCGGGCCGAGAGGGGAGAGCTTGGCCGATCTCGCCGAGTTTCTGAAGATCATCCGTCGCCGCGCTTGGATTGTCGTCCTCGCGGTGCTGCTGCTTCCGAGCGCGGCCGTCTACTACTCGGAGAGGCAGCCAGACCGTTACGAGGCGACTTCTAAGGTCCTGCTGAGCCGTCAGAACCTGGCGGCGACGATTAGCGGTATTCCGGACTACACCTTCTACGACCCCTCCGTCGCGCAGACACAGGCGGAACTCGCAAAGGACTCGCAGGTCGCCCAGCGCACGCTTCGGGCGACGGGGGTAACGAACCTGACGGCCCAGGAACTGCTCGACGAGACGGAGGTGACACCGCAGAAGGACACTGATCTGCTGACGTTCTCGGTCACCGACGGTAGCGCCACTCGCGCGGCGCGCCTCGCGACGGAGTACGCACGCCAGTACACCCTGTACCGAGGGGAGCTCGACACGGCGTCTGTGAAACGAGGTTTGGCCGATCTCGGCAGGCGCCTCGACCAGCTCACAGCTGAGGGTAAGAGGCAGACCTCGGCATACCGCGACCTCGTCCGCCGTCAGCAACAGCTCCAAACCCTCGAGGCACTCCAGAGCTCGAACGCGTCGCTGGTCCGCCCCGCGACCGGTGCGGTCCAGGTCGCGCCGAAACCCGTTCGGAACGGCTTTGTCGGACTTGCGCTCGGCCTGATCCTCGGTGGCGGCCTGGCGCTTCTCTGGGAGGCGTTCGACACGCGTGTGCGGTCAGCGGAGGACATCGAGACGCGGCTCGGCATGCCGCTCCTCGCCCGTCTCTCTGAACCGACGCGTCGCCTCCAACGCACGAACAAGCTCGTGATGATTGCCGACCCGACGGATCATCAAGCAGAGGCTTTCCGCATGCTCCGGACGAACATCGAGTTCGTCAACCTCGAGCGCGGAGCTCGGACCATCATGGTGACGAGTGCACTCGATCGCGAGGGGAAGTCCACGACGATCGCCAATCTCGCGATCGCGTACGCGCGAACAGGTCGGCGCGTCATGCTCGTGGATTTGGACCTGCGTCGGCCGGCACTTGACCGCTTCTTTGGATTCGCGGGTCGGGAGGGCCTGACCAACGTCGCGCTAGGCGAGGTTCCTCTCGACTCTGCGATCAAGTACGTCGCGGTCGAACCCGACATGAGTGTCTCGTCCGGTGGTCGGGGCGGTTCAGCGAACGGGAATCGCGCGGGCGGGATCGAGGGTGTTCTCGAGCTGTTGCTGTCGGGGCCTGCGCCGCCAGCCGCCGCGGAGTTCGCGGCGAGCAGCGCCGTCGGCGACATTCTGAGCGAGCTCCGCATGCGCGCGGATCTCGTCCTCATCGACGCGCCGCCGCTCCTTCAGGTCGGCGACGCCATGAGCCTAACCGCGCGGGTCGATGCGTTGTTCGTCGTCACGCGCCTAAAAATCCTGCGGCGTCCCATTCTCTCGGAGCTCGCGCGCGTCCTCGAAGCGTGCCCGGCCGAAAAGCTCGGCTTTGTGCTCACGGGAGCGAAGTACGAGGAGGGGTATGGATACGCCGGATACCACTACGAGAAGAGTCGCCCCGCACGGGAAAGCACGCCGGTCAGCTGACGACGGCCAGGTGAATCGTCCCTCAGCAGGAGATGGCGTGACGGACCCCGAGATCGGGCACACGCCTGAGTGGTCGACGCATTCCTCCGACGGGCTGCGGGAAGTCGTTCGCGGGCGGACTCTGGAGGTAATCGATCATCGTCGTCGAGGCACGGTCCCGCGAAGGCGGGGGTGGCTCGTCCGCCGCGCGCTTGTACTCGCAGATGTCCTCGGCCTCAGCCTCGCTTTTGTGGCGGCCGAGCTTCTCTTCCAGCGGACCGCCACGACGAGCGGTCCGGTCCATCCCTGGCTCGAAGGTCTGGTCTTCGCGCTCACCCTTCCGGTCTGGGTTGTCACCGGACGCTTGTACGGTCTCTACAAGCACGACGAAGAGCGGAACGACCACACTACGGTCGACGATCTCGCCGGGATCTTCCAGTTCATCACGATCGGCGCGTGGATCTTCTTCATGAGCTCGTCGCTCACGGATGCGACGGCGCTCAACGTTCGGAAGCTCCTCATCTTCTGGCTTCTTGCGATCGTTCTCGTCGTCGCCGGGCGCGTGATTGCTCGGTCGCTCTGCCGTCAGCGGGTCACTTACATCCAGAACGCCGTGATCGTCGGCGCGGGCGAGGTCGGCCAGCGGCTTGCTCAAAAGTTCCTCCAGCACCCGGAGTACGGGGTCAACCTCGTCGGGTTCGTCGATGACAGACCGAAAGATCAGCAAGAAGGCCTCGAGCAGCTCTCGATCCTCGGCCCGCCGAGCGCGCTCAAAGACATCGTCCGCCTCCTCGACATTGACCGCGTTATCGTCGCGTTCTCGAATGACTCACACGAGCAGACGATCGAAGTCGTCCGCTCGTTGGGCGACTTCTACATTCAGGTCGACATCGTCCCGCGCCTGTTCGAGATCCTCAGCCCGAGTACTGCGATCCACACGGTCGAGGGAATTCCGCTGATCGGCCTGCCACCGTTTCACCTCTCACGCTCCTCTCGCCTGCTCAAGCGTGCAATGGACATCTGTGTGTCCACCGTTCTCCTGACGCTCTCCGCTCCCCTCCTGGTCTATCTCGCCTTGCGGATCAAGCTCGATTCTCCTGGCCCTGTTCTGTTTCGGCAGCTCCGCATCGGGGTGGGAGACCGCACGTTCACGATGCTCAAGTTTCGAACGATGTGCGCAGACGCCGAGGGGCGGAAAGAGGAGCTCGCGCACCTCAACCGGCACGCGAGGCGGGGCGGCGATGCACGAATGTTCAAAGTCCCGGACGACCCGCGCGTGACGCGCTTTGGGCGGACGCTGCGTCGCTACACCCTCGACGAGCTGCCACAGCTCTGGAACGTCCTCAAGGGGGACATGTCGCTCGTCGGTCCGCGGCCGTTGATCCTCGACGAAGATCGCCACGTTCACGGCTGGGGCCGGCGCCGTCTCGACCTCAAGCCCGGCATGACCGGTCTTTGGCAGGTGCTCGGGCGCAGTGGGATTTCGTTCGAGGAGATGGTGCGGCTCGATTACCTCTATGTGACGACATGGTCGCTCTGGAATGACTTCCGGCTGATCGGTCGCACCGTCCCGCTCGTGCTTCGCGGCATGGGCGAGCCGCGTGACCTCCTTGCCGCGCCGACGCTCGAGGCGCGACTGCCCGATCCTGTTCCGGAGCCGGAAGGTGTGGCTCCGTCCTGATGGGTTCGGAGCGAAAGCCCGACGAGACGGTCTCGGTGGACTTCTCCGGCGGAGAGGCGGCGGTGCGCGTTTCGCGCCCTGCCGTCGCTGCGTCGTCGGAGATCACGCAGAAGCCCGTTCTCGATATCGAGGGCGGTCCGGGCCGGCTTTCTCGCGAGTCGTTCCGAGAGCTGTGGGTCTTCCGCGAGGTTCTCTGGGCGTTCGCCGTGCGGCAAGTGAAGGTCAAGTACAAGCAGGCGGCGATCGGCGTCGGTTGGGCTGTCATCCAGCCGATCGCGGCCGCCGGACTCTTCGCGCTCTTTCTCGGCCGGTTCGCGAACGTGGCGAGCGAGGGCGTCCCGTACCTCCTCTTCGCGCTCTCGGGAACGGTCGTCTGGACGTACTTCTCCGGATCAGCGACGTCGGCCGCTGAGAGCCTCGTGACGGACAGTGCCCTCCTGCGGAAGGTGTTCTTCCCGCGGGAGGTGCTTCCTCTTGGTGCGATCGCCGCGGGGTTGGTGGACTTCGTCCCAGCGTTCCTGACTCTCGTAGCGGCGGCCCTCCTCTACGGGATCGTCCCTGGAGTCACGTGGGTCGCTCTCCCGCTCGTGGTCGCGATTGCAATCTTGTCCGCGACCGCCTTTGGTCTTGGCCTCTCCGGTCTGAACGTCTACTACCGCGACGTTAGGTACGTCCTGCCGTTCATCCTCCAGTTGGGTCTCTTCGCGACCCCGGTCGTCTACTCGCTCGCGGCAGTCCCCAACGGCTGGCGGGAGGTCTACGCCGTCGCCAATCCGCTTGCTGCGGCGATCGACGGCCTGCGGCGAATCGTCGTTCACGGGGAGTGGCCGCATGTGTGGGTGACCCTTGGCGCTCTTGGGTGGTCCGCGACGCTCGTGATCGCTGGTTACACGCTGTTCAAGCGCCTCGAGCGGGGATTCACGGATCGGATCTAGCAGCGTGAAGATGCGCGTTCTGGTATCCGCAGGACAAGTGACTGACTTCAAAAGGGAGTCGGACGACGAGGTAGTGCCACCGTGAGTACAGCGATCTCGTTCGACTCAGTCACGAAGCATTATCGCGGTGCCAAGGAGTACCGCGCGCTACGCGACGATCTCGCGGGCCTCGTCGGCAGGATCGCCAGAAGAGCGCCGTCTGCCAGGACGCCCGTGCGCGCACTCGAAGAGGTCAGCTTCGAGATTCCGGAAGGTCAATCGTTCGCGCTGATCGGCGCAAATGGAGCGGGCAAGACGACCGCCCTCAGGATCGCCAGTCGCATCACCTATCCGACGACGGGGAGAGTCCGCGTCCGCGGCCGTGTCGGAGCGCTGATCGAAGTCGGGACCGGAATGCATCCGGAGCTCACAGGGCGGGAGAACATCTGGCTGTATGGACGTATCCTCGGTCTCACGAGGCGAGACATCGGGCGCCGCTTCGATACGATCGTCGACTTCGCCGGCATCGGACGTGCGATCGATCAGCCAGTCAAGCAGTTCTCATCTGGCATGCAACTTCGCCTCGGCTTTTCGCTCGCCGCGCATCTCGAACCTGATGTCCTGCTCGTCGATGAAGCGATCGCAGTCGGGGATGCCGGATTCCAGTACCGATGTGTCAAACGAATGGGGGACCTCGTCCGCGAAGGACGGACACTCGTGTTCGTCTCGCATGACATGAGTGCGATCGAGACGCTCTGCGAGCGGGCGATTCTGCTGAGGAGCGGGCGGATCGCGAATGACGGGTCGGCGCGAGAGGTCGTCCGTCAGTATCTCGCAAGCGTCCAGTCGGAGCGGCTGGCACAAAGCGCACTCGAGCCCGGCGCTTCTGCGCGTGATCTCGAGATCGTGAGGGTCTCGATCCACGATGAGGGTGGTGAGGAAGTGGCCGAGGTGTCGGCCGGGCGACCGATGACTACACGCCTGCACTATCGCGCTGCAGTGCCGATCGAAGGTCCTATCTTCTCTATCGGCCTGAGCGACGGTCGTTTCGGCTGCTTCACGCTCGCGTCGATGCTCGTAGACGGACAAGTCCCCGAAAAGATCGAGGGGGAGGGTTACGTCGCCTGCACGTTCGTGGATCTGCCTCTCCATCCACGCACGTACGAAATCTGGGGATCGGTGCGAGGCCACACGGGCTTCGGGGACCTGGTCGACTGGCAGCGGCTTCGTCTGTTTCGGGTGACGGGGCAAATCGAAGGGACAGGCAAGGGAGCTGTGACGCACTCGATGGCCGATGCTCCGATTCGTCTTCCCTACCGCTGGTCGATGAGTAATGGAGCTACAGAGTGACCCAAGCCGAACGCTTACTCGATTACGAGTCCGCGTGGGGATGTGCGGCCATCTCGGCTGATGATCTCGGCCTCCTTTCCGAATTCACTGGATTATCGCGAGATGAGTGCCTCCACCGCCTGCGCACATACCACCCTTATGTAATCGCGAGCTCCTGGCGCGACGCGAATCCCCAGACGCCGAGAGAAATTCGGAGCTTCTACTCCGACACCACGGACTACATCTGGGAACTCCTCGCTTGGAACGGCAGCGACGTGTATCGGCCGTATCTCCGGCGCCTGCATCGTCTGGCCGAGATTTGTCCGCCACAGACGCATCCTCGCGCGCTCGATTACGGATGCGGTGTCGGCGCCGCGGCTCTCACTCTGGCGGAGCTCGGCTATCGGATTACAATCGCCGATGTCCCGGGCAGAACACTTGACTTCTGTCGCGCCAGGCTTACTCGCCTCGGAGTTCCATTCGAGACACTCGAGATCCGGGGCGACATACCGGCGGTTGCTCCGAACTCGTTCGAGGCGCTCATCTCATTTGACGTCCTCGAGCACGTCTTCGATCCGCCGAGCGTCGCAAGAGCGCTAGTTGAGGCTCTGACAATCGGCGGTGGTGCTGCCGTCGTGGCGTCCTTTGGGGGCGAGGAGGAACATCCTCAGCACCTACGGAACGGCGTCGACAGATTTCGGGATCACCGATGGAATCTGTACTTCCAAACACTGGGCATGCGCCACCTAGGCGACGACCTGTTCGTCAAGGTCGACGGCCTCCAGGCGTTTGTTCGACGCGCTCGATACAGGCTTTGGCGCATGACCGGCATCTACTTGCAGCGACTCGAGCGATGAGGGTCGAGACCGTGACGCAGACAGTCGTTCTCCCATCAGGCGACAAGTCGGCGCCTGAAATCGCGGTTATCGTGCCGGTTCGAAATCGCGAAGCCTTGCTGCCCGGGCTGCTCGCTGCTCTAGACCAGCAAACCTTGGAGCGGCCCCGGTTCGAGGTCATCATTGCCGATGACTCGTCTGTCGACCGAACGCGAGAAATCGCCCGGGCTTGGGTTGATTCGGATCCTTCGCGTCTGCGTCTCGTCGTCAGCGAAGGAAGAGGTCCTGGACACGCCCGAAATCGTGGTCTGCGCCTCGCTACTGCGGAATGGATCGCCTTTACCGACAGCGACACGCTGCCTGAGCCTGACTGGCTCGAGGCAGCGCTCCGCGGCGTCGAGCGCCTTGGCGCAGTTGCCATCGAAGGAGCGGTTGAGCCGTGGCCCCCGGAGTCGATCGGACCGCGCACGCACCAGGTCATCAATCGGACCGGCGGCCTCTACATGACGGCAAACATGATCTATCGACGCGATCTGCTCGAAGAACTCGGCGGATTCGACGAGCGGTTCACTGAGCCATTCCTCGAGGATTCGGACCTCGCCTTCCGGGTCATGGACTCCGGACACGAGATTCCCTTCGCATCCGAGGTGCGGGTGCGACATCACGTTCGCTCTTCCGGGCTCCGCGACATTCTTAAGTCAACGCGTCGTCAGCGTTGGCTTTCGCTCCTGGCCCGTAAGCATCCCGATCGCTACTGGACTCAGCTTCGGCCCGCGGTCCGGCCGCTGTCGAGCGTCGACGTGGATGTCATGGTCGCTCTTCTTTCGGCCGCGGCTTTGGTGAAGACGAAGGGGCCCGGTCGTGCGGTTCTCCTTGCCGTTGCAGCCAATGGGCTCAGGCGTGGTTGCGGGTCGCATGGCGTCTTCCGTGCATCACGCGGCGAAGCTGCCAAGCGGGCAGCACTTGCCGTTGGCCTGCCCATCGGACGAACGCTCTGGTGGCTCGAAGGCTGCATTCGCTTTCGGAAGGTGATCTGGTGAACCGGAGTGGCTCGTTGCCTCGACTGCGCCTCCTCTTCGTAGCCCGCCGTTATTGGCCCGCCGTGGGCGGTGTCGAGTCTTTCGTGCGCCAGCTCGCCCGTGAGCTCGCGAGGCGCCACGAGGTCACGGTCCTCGCGCACCGAATCGACGACGGACCGACTGACCGCCTAACCGACAGCCTGCGGCCTCCGCCTCCGTTCGAGCCGTTCGAGGACGGCGGTGTTCTTGTCCAACCGCTTCGGATTTCCGTGCGCGAACGACTCCTGCTTTCCCCGCTCGTCTCGCAGATCGTTCCAGGCTTCCGTCGCTACGCCTACGGACGCGTGCGCGTTGGTGCCGCCTCCCTGTATGCGCGCGTCGTCGGACCGGCGATCGTGCAGGCGGGACGTGACGCGGAAGTGCTCCACATGTGGGGAAGCGATCTCGTCGCGGTTGCCGCCGTCAGAGCGGCACGCCAACTCGACGTCCCGTCGGTGATCACACCCTTTGCTCATCGTGGGCAGTGGGGTGACGGACCGGTCGACACGGTCGCTTACCGCTCGGCGAACCGTGTGATTGGGCTCCTCGACGTCGATGCAGCCGTCTATCGCGAACTCGGTGTCCCGGATGAGCGCCTCGCCGTCTGCGGCGTCTGCAGTCCTGGTGTTCCGTCTGACCGCGGCCGCGAACTGCGTGAGCGACTCGAGATCGCAGGTCCACTCGTCCTCTTCCTAGGGGTCCGCAGGCCGTACAAGGGATTCGACCTGCTGCTCAACTCGGTGCCGATCGTCGCCGCGCAGATGCCTGACGTCACCTTTGCCTTCGTCGGCCCCGGCCCAGCCCTGCCTCCACGCGAACCCCACGTCGGCCGTGTGCTCGACGTGGGCGCTGTCGACGAGCAAGAGCGCGCGGCGTGGCTGGACGCCGCGGATCTTCTGTGCCTGCCATCACGTGGCGAGATCTTTCCGGTCTCGATCCTGGAGGCATGGAGCGTTGGCACGCCTGTTCTCGTCAGCGCTATCCCTACGCTGCGCGAGCTGGTCGCCAAGGCCGGCGGCGGAGCGAGCTGCGAGCTCGATCCGGACACGATCGCAGAAACGATCGTCGGCCTTCTCGACGATCCCGAAGGGCTCCGCGAGCTCGGTCGAGCAGGCCACGATTTCTGGTCCGGTCAATGCAGGGTTGAGGCCGTCGCAGCTTGGCACGAGCAGCTGTACGCGTCCCTGACCACAGGGGAAGCAACAGCATGCACCGCGTAAGCCGACCGCAGAAATGGTTCCTGGCCGCCCAGGGCAATGAACCGTCGCAACGGCGACGGCGAGCGAGGTACGACGTGGCTGATGCGGTCCTAGTGAGCGACGACGTCGAGCGGCAGGCGGCCGCCGAGGTGATCGATGCTTGCCTTTGCGGCGAGAAACGCGATTCGCTCGTCTTTTCGGGGCGGTATCGGCGCCTCGGCGCCGATGGGTACAAGTTCGCGATCCTGAAGTGCGAAAGATGCGGCCTCGCGCGAACAGCGCCTGTTCCCGACCGGCTGCAGTACGGCCTCGGCTATTCCCTGACAACGAAGGATGGGAAATTCGTCGGCTCAACCAGGGACGAATGGAGCACGCGCGTTGTTCGCGAGGTCGCCGGTCGAGCGCGGGGCAGACGACTCCTCGACATCGGCTGCCATGTTGGGAACCTCGTTCAAGTGGCCGCCGACGCGGGGTTCGACTCCCGTGGAATAGACCTCGATCCGATCGCGATCGCTGCAGGACGTCAGCTCGGGCGAGCAGTCGAAAATCGAGCCCTTGACCAGGTCGAAGGCACATTCGAGGTCGCGGTTCTCGTGCACGTCGTGGAGCATGTTCATGACCTAGCCACGTTCCTTTCTCACCTGGAACGGGTGCTCGTCCCGGGAGGGCTGGCGTTCATTCACGTGCCGCACTATCGCGGACTGGTTCCACGGTTGATGGGCGAGAACTGGATGGGCTGGTTT
>JBKPGW010000119.1:0-1862 GCA_046729555.1 Actinomycetota bacterium
CCACAGCAGCGGCTTCTTGCCGAGCCGGTCGCGTGCAAGCACGAGCCGCTCGCGTGACGCGTCCCACAGCGCGAGCGCGAACATGCCGTGCAGCCGCTCGACGAAGTGCGGGCCGCTCTCCTCGTACAAGTGCGGCAACACCGGCGTGTCGCCGGTGCCGCGGACCTCGTGTCCGCGCAGCTCTGCACGTAGCGCCGGGAAGTTGTACGCCTCGCCGTTGAAGACGGCGACGACGTCTCCCGCCTCGTTCGTGACCGGCTGGTAACCGGTGTCGAGGTCGATCACCTTCAGCCGCTGGTGCCCGAGCACGCAACGGCCGAACGCGTCGGTCGAGCCATCGTCGGGCCCGCGGTGCACGATCGCGGCGCGCATCGCGTCCACGAGCTCGGGATTCGGCACGCCCGCGGGTGAATAGAGTCCGGCGATGCCGCACACGGGCTCAATACTGCACGGACGGTATGCCGTCGTCTCGTGTCATGTGGAGCGTCCACTGGACGACGACGTCTGGCATCGCTTCTCGCGGCTGCAGCGGCGGCGTCCCGGGCGCTTCGCGATCGCCGCGCTGATGCGGCCGCCGGCGACCGGCGAGGACGAGGAGCTCTGGCTGGAGCGCGCACGCGAAGCACAGGCGCTGGGGCCCCTCGGCCTGCACACCCACTGGACGGCGCCGGACCACGCCCGCCCAACCGGCGGCGATCCGGCCGCGCTCGTCCGCGAGCAGGGGGAGTGGCTGCGCTCCGCCGGCTTGAACGTCGAGTTCTTCTGCGGCGGCGGTTGGTACCTCGATGCGGACGTCGCGCAGGTTGTCGCCGACCTCGGCTACACGGATTGCACCGCGACGGCATTCCGGCCGTCGTACCTCGAGCCCGGCGCCCCGCATCTCGAGCTGCACGAGCCGGCGTGGCTCGAGCTCGGATCAGGTCAGCGGTTGCTGGAGCTGCCTGCGACGCACTCGATCGGCATGCTCGCCCGCGGCCTGCTCGGCCCCTTCCGCCGCCAGGTCGTGCATGCCTACTTCCACGACACGGACCTGCTCGACCGGCGCCGCACGGCAGCGCTGCGTGTCGGGCTCATGTTCCTGGGGCTGAAGCGGACGCCAACCGACCTGCGCGAGCTTCAGCGCGGCTTGCGCCCGGCGAAGACGATGTCGTTCGCGAACAGCCTGGGGTGAAGCGGGACGAGCCGGCCTGCGACGAAGTGCACGTTTGTGTCCTCAAAGCCGGCAAGCAGTGCGCGCACGTCGGCACCGGAGAACATCTGCAGGTGGGTCGGGTCGTTCTCGGGCGGGCGCCCGATCAAGAACAGCAACCGTCCCTTGAGCCGGTACGCGTTTGGCACGGAGCCCACGAACGTGCCCCCGGGCCGCAGCACGCGGCGGATCTCTCCAATGACACCCTGCGGATCGCGCAGATGCTCGAGCAATTCCCCAGCGACGGCGACGTCGAAGCTCGCGTCGGGAAATTGGAGCGGCTGGTCGAGGTCGGCCCAGTGCGTCTCGATCCCGAGCTTCTCCGCCTCGGCAAGCGCTTCGCGGTCGGCGTCCACGCCCACGATGTCGTTCCCCGCTGCGTAAGCCTGTGTCAGGGCTCCGTCGCGACAGCCGAGATCGAGCACGCGTCGCCCCGGACCGCCGACGTAGCGCCGGAAGAGCACCTCGCGCTCCGGCCGGGCGAAAACGAAACCGGCCCCGCGCTCGCTGCGGTTGTGCTCGGCATAGCGCTCGCTGAGCTGGTCCAGGCTCACTACAGGCCCAAAGTACACTTGCGCCGCCACGGCACCGCTTGCGGTGCCGTCTTCAGGACGCGCGGCACCGCAGCGCGTCCGTCTCCGTACGCCCGGTCTCTTATACACATCACCGAGCC
>JBKPGW010000120.1:0-2185 GCA_046729555.1 Actinomycetota bacterium
GCCATCGCCTCGAGCACCGGGATCCCGAAGCCCTCGTACAGCGAGGGGTAGGCGACACAGCGTGCTCCGCGGTAGAGCCGTGCGAGCTCGGCATCGCTGACCTCGCCGAGCCAGCGCACGCCGTTCCAGTCGACCTCGACGTCGCCCCAGCCGCGTGCCCCGACGACGCGGAGCTCGACGCCGCTGCGGCGCGCTGCCTCGACGAGACGCGGCAGGTTCTTGCGCGGCTCGAGCGTTCCGACCGCGAGCACGTAGTCGCCCTCTGCGGCCGGGCCGTCGCGCGTGAACTCTTCGTCGACCCCGTTGGGAATGACCCGGATCTTCTCCTCGGGCACCCGCAGCAGCTCCACGAGCTCGCGCCGCGTGAACTCGGAGACGGCGATGATTCGGCGCGCCGCGGCGAGCACACGCGGCACGAGCCGCGGGCTGTAAGCCCGCGTCCAGCGGTTGAAGGCACCCGGATGCCGGAAGACGGCGAGATCGTGCACTGTCACGACGAGCGGTAGCGCGGAGTGCAATGGGCCGCGGTACGTCGGGCAGTGGAGCACGTCCGCGTTCCGCCCTCGGCCGAGCACGAACGGGTACCACACCGCGTCTCTTGCGAGCGTGGACAGACGGTCGCTCCGCCCGAAGGAGCGGGTCCAGACGTCGACGTCGTCGCGCCGCCTCAGCTCGCGCAGCAGGGCCTTGAGGTAACGCGCCGTGCCGGCGCGGGTCTGCACGAGCGGCGACACGTCGATCGTGGCGCGGATCACAGCGCGTCAGCGTAGCTCTGCAGGTGAACACGCCCCGTCTCGAGCCAGCTGAAGCGGCGTGCATGTGCAAGGCCCCGCGGGACGAGCTCGTCGCGCCGTTCGAGCGCCTCGCGGATGCCGGCCGCGATCTCCTCCGGGCTCTCGGGATCCACGCGTACGGCGGCGTCGCCGGAGGCCTCGTCCAGCGAAGGATGAGCCGAGACGACGCAGGGGACGCCGCAGGCCATCGCCTCGATCACCGGGATGCCGAAACCCTCGAACCGTGACGGGTAGACGAAGGCGGCCGCGCCCCGATAGAGCGCCGGCAGGCGCTCGGGATCGATATAGCCGAGGTCGGCCGGCGAGATCAGGCGATGCACCGTCGCGGCGGCGCGCAGCGTCTCCAGGTTCTTGCGCCAGTCGTCCGTCGCCGTCGTGAAGACGTACGGCGCGCCGCCGTCGAAGCCCGGACCGTCGGGGGAGAACTCCGGGCCCACGCCTGGGTACGCCACCCGGATCCGCTCGCGCCGGACACCGAGCCGCTCGGCGACATCAGCCGCTGTGAACTCCGAGTTGACGAAGACGAGGTCGCAAGTGCGCGCCTCCCGGGCGGTTCCCGTGTGCATGCGGACAGTGCGTGGATGCAGGCGTTCGGGATAGCGCAGCGGCCCGAGGTCGTGGATCATCGTCGCGCGCACGCCGGAGCTTTGCGGCGGGCGCATCCAGTCCGTGAAATGGAGGACGTCGAGCGAACCGAGGAAGCGCTCCGCGGGTGGACGGCCGAGCACGCCCCACGCACGTCGCGTCGCATGGGCGAAGGGGACCGTGACAATGCGCCGTTCGACCGCCAGGCCCGCGAGCGCCCGATCGAGCAGCCCGCGCCCGCGGATGCTCACCGGCCCGAACGCAATGAGCTCGTGCCCACCAACCGCTTCGAGCATGCCGCGCAGCGCCCCGAGGATGTAGTTGCCGACGCCCGTCCGCGGATGCGAGAGGGGCGTGACGTCGTAGGCGATCCTCACGGAGCGTGGTAGCTGAATTCGGCGAACCGCCCGCCGAGGACACGCGAATCGGCTGTGCCACGCACAACTGCCGGCACGGCCGTCGGGGTGACGGTGAACGTGACGCGGCACACGCCGTTTTGCGGTCGCAGCGGGACGGTCAGCTGCCCGACGTCGCCCGGCTCGAACGTGACACTCCTCCCTTCGGCCTTGACCGTCTGCGGCCGGTTGAACAACTTGGCGTCGCTCGCGACGACTGCCGTGACACTGCCACCATTGCACCGCAGTCGCGTGTAGGTGACCGTCGGACCGGACCAGCCGTCCCGATAGACGCCCGACACGTGCGACGCAATGGCGACCAGGCCGTCGGTGCGCCGCAGCAACATTCCGCGCAACTCGTCGCGGCCGATGATCTTCCCCGCCAGCGGCACGCTGTCGTCGGAGAGCACG
>JBKPGW010000121.1:0-2054 GCA_046729555.1 Actinomycetota bacterium
GATCATCAGCAGCAGCATGATCACGGCGACCGCGGCGCCGCGTCCGGGATTGCCGCTGAACGTCTCCGTGAACATCGTGTAGGCGATCACCCGGCTCGACGTGCCCGGACCGCCTCCCGTCATCACGTAGATGATGTCGAACACCTTGATCACGTTGATGAAGAGCCACACCGTGACGACGGAGATCGGCAGGCTGAGCATGGGCAGCATGATCCGCCTGAAGATGTTGAACTCGCCCGCGCCGTCGACGCGGGCGGCCTCGATGATCTCCGTCGGAATGCCCTTCAACGCCGCCGAGAGCACGACCATCGCGAACCCGGTCGATGCCCAGACGTAGGCGATGATGATCGCGTAGTTGACCGTGCTCGGCTTGCCGAGCCAGGAGACAGGGTTGCCCCCTAACCCGTTGATGACCGCGTTCACCGTGCCGATGTCCGGGTTCGGGCTGTAGACAAGGAGCCAGATCACGGCGACTGCCGTGGCAGAGATCGCCATCGGGACGAAGATCACCGACTTGACGACCGACTCGTAGCGCACGCGAATCGTCAGCACGGCGAGCGCAAGGCCGAGGATCAGGCACAGCGAGATGTAGATCACGACCCACTTGAGGTTGTTGAAGAAAGCGCCCTGGGGCGGGAACTGGGACGTGTCGAAGAAGTTCTTGTCCTGGAAGAGATCCTTGAAGTTGTCCAGGCCGACGTAGTTCGTGAAGCTGAAGAGGAAGTCGCTCTTGTAGAACGCGAGCCGAACCGTGTAGTACGCCGGATAGAGGACGAACAGGCCGAGCACGACCAGAGCCGGCAGCGCAAACGCGATGCCGTTCATCCGCTCCCGGAACGAGCCCTCGCCCGACCTTCCGAAGCGCCGCTTCGGCTGCGGTACTTGGAGGGGTGGGGCTTGTGCGCTCACGTCGTCAGAAAAGACAGCGCCCGCCTTGCGGCGGGCGCTGTACGAACGATGCGGCCTAGAACTCCTTCGCCGCCTTCTTCTGGAAGTCGGACAGCAGGCTGCCGATGCTGCCCGGCTTCTGCAACGCATTCTGCAGGACTGCTCCCCAGTCGTCGGCGAGCGAGCCCGGCAGCTGGTCGGAACCGTCGAACCGGAACACCTTCGCCGCCTTGACCTGGGCGGCCTCCTTGCGCACGAGCAGGTTCGGATACGCGCTGCCGGCGACCTGCTTGTTCGGCGAGATGATCGCGCCGGTGGAGACCCAGATCTTCCCGGCCTCCGCCGAGGAGATGTACTTCAGGAACGCGCGGACGTCATCGTTGTCCTTGAACGCCGCCGCCAGGTCACCTGCCCCGAGGAGCGGGTTGCCCCACTTTGGGTTGATTGTCGGGAACGGGAACCAGTCGATGGTCTTCCCGGGCGTCAGCGCCGTGTTCGTCTGCTGCGTCGCGATCCCGCCGACGAAGCCACCCTCCATGTAGAGCTGCGCCTTCGGGGTCTTTCCGAAGACCTGGCCGATCCCGTCCACGAACTTCGTGCCGAGGGCGCCTTGAATGCCGCCCGCGAGGTACTTGGCGTTCAGGATCTGCAGCATCTGCCGAATCGCCTTGCCGACCGACGGGTCGGTGAACTTCACCTTGCCGGTGAACAGACCCTGGTACTTGGCCGGCCCCGCTGTGCGCAGGTACACGTCTTCGAACCAGTCGGTCAGCGTCCAGGAGTCGCCGGCGCCCTGCGCCCACGGCGTCTGGCCCTTCGACTTCAGTGTCTTGGTGATCGCGAGCAGCTGTGCCCACGTCTTCGGTGTCTTCAGCTTGTACTTCTTGAACTGATCAGGCCGGTACCAGACGACCGTCTTTGAGTTCGCCTTCGCGGCAACGCCGTAGAGCTTGCCGTTGACCGTTCCGAGCGAGATCCAGGCGGGCCCGTAACGCGCCTTCATGTACGAGTTCGATAGCCCCATCGACGCGAGCGGCTTGACCGCGCCCTGCTTGGCGAGGTCGGAAAGCACGCCGGGGCGCGGGATGATCGCCACCTCCGGCGGATTGCCGGCTGCGAGGCGAGTGCGAATCACGGGCACGAAGTCACGTGCAGTCGTGTACTCG
>JBKPGW010000122.1:0-5166 GCA_046729555.1 Actinomycetota bacterium
CGTGGCATAGCCGGTGCCGGTCACGTCGACGACGATGCCGCCCGTCTCGCACGGACCGAGCAGCTGGAACGTTCCGGTCTCTGATGCCTTGAAGGGCACCTGATCGGCTGCCGCCGCGTGCATCGGCAGAGCGAGCGCCACCAGGACGAGCAGCCCCAGCGTCTGCCGTCCTAGACCGATCTTCATCAGTCTCCCTCCCTTTGTGCCGAGGATCGTGTGTCGCTGCGGTTTGAACATCCGTTGCTCCCTTTCGCTCTCTCCGTCAGTCGACCGGGTTGACGCTGACGAGTTGGATGCCGAGGTCGCGCAGGCGGTCGAGCAGCCCGTGCAGCTGCGCCTGGTCGGCGAACGTGCCGGTGAGCGAGGTCTCGCCGGCCGTCGGGCCTCAATCTTCGCCGATCTCCGCCCAGCGGACAAGCGCCGACGGGCGGCGGCGATCTGCAGGACCGCGCGGCCAGGGCGGCCGTGTCGTGCACGCCGCCCGGCGCGAGATCAGATGGTGGCGCGGCCGCCGAAGCTCGCTGCGAGGGCGTTGCAGCGCCCGCCGGACAGGTAGCCGTAGTGGGTGAGGACGCCCGCATAGCTGCCGGTGGCATCGTTCAGCGTCCCACCGAGTGCGAACGTCTGCGTGCAGGTGAAGCCGTTGGACGACGAGACGGGCCCGGCCACGATCGTGCCGCCGTCGATCGAGCCGGTCGCCTGCCGGGGCGGGACGAAGGTCGTGATCGTGAACGAGCCGCCGTTGATCGCCGTGGTCGAGCCGGTGCTGTAGTTGAGGGGGTCGTGGAGGACGACGGCCTCCCAAACTCCGAGCTGCCCGACGAGCGAGCCGACGAAGGTCGCGGGACTGGCGTTGACCTCGACTCCGGTCAGGCTGTAGGTGGTCGACGCCGCAGCGGTGGCTGGCAGTGCGACGAGCACTCCGACGACGGCCACGGACGCCGCGAGAAGATGGACGCGGTGCATCGTTCCTCCTTCCTTTCCACGTTGCGAGACGGGGTGGAGGCTACCGCGGCGTGCCGCCGATAGCGTTCTCGTTCGATGCACTAAATCGTCTCCGCGACCAAATCGTCTCGGCGCGCCGCTGTCGCCTTCTGGCGGAAAGGCGACACGCGTTGGTTGATCTCGTGTGTCTGTAACCGACGGGGCGCGCGCCGCGCCTGAACGGGGCGCTTCGCTCAGATCGACGGCGCGTCTGGCACCTCGTTTCCTTCCGATGGGCTCGGTCGAGCGGCTAGCGTGTCGAGAAGACGGCTGTGGACGCTGAGCTTCGGCAGATGTTGGAGGCGATTGCGGTGAGCGGGCCTGCGAGCCGGGCCGAGTTGCGCGCCATGATCGAGCAGCGAGGCGGCAGGTTCTCGGGGCGTGCCGTCGCTGAGGCGATCCGACACGGTCTAATCCGACCATTCTCGCAACCAGGCGAAGCTCCCGGCATGTCCGATGTCGAGGCGAGCATCAGCGCCGAGGAGGCGTACGTGTTGACCCGCGAGGGGGCGGTGGCCCTCGGCGTCGACAGGGACGCCCATCCCTAGGACGCCACGGTGGCACCGATTCAAATTGAGTCGTCAGCGACACGGAGGGCGAGGTGAGGTCGCTCGGTGAGATTCGGTCACCCGCGGTGTCGGCCCCGCCGCGCTTGTAACGTACCGCGACGTCGCAGGCGAGGAAAGGAGCTTCCATGTGGGCACGGGTCGCGTCATTCGAAGGCACTGACGTCGAACGGATGCGCGCGCAGGCGGGGCAGCGACCCCCTGACGAACTGATTCCGCCAGGCTTGCGCGGGATCCTCTCGCTGGCAGACGCTGACAGCGGTCGGCAATTGTTCATCACGCTGTTTGACAGCCGCGAAGCGATCGAAGCCGCCGAATCGAAGTTCGAGCAAATGGGCGATCAGATCCCCGAGGAGGTGCGCGGACGGCGCGTCTCCCGCGACTACTACGAAGTCGCTAGCGGGCTCGTCGCTCTCACCGGTGAGCTGCGGTAACACCAACGACGCAGAGGAGAAGGAGAATCCATCTCCTTCTCCTCTGTAGTCGCCTCTGACCGCCTACGCAACCAGGCCCGCCCTGTTCATGGCTCAACGACAACCAGCGACCGAACAGACGACGGTTGCCGCCTGTCGTCGTTCCGCCAAAAGGCGACACGGAAGTCATGTCTGACTCGCAGTCCGCGCGCAGCTTGCGACTCTGTCTGACGCACCGCCCGGCTCGTGTTGTTGTGGTATTCGCGCGCGCGTAAAAGCAGAGGGGCGTGAAGTAAGGCGGAAGGCCTCACGCGCGGTGTTCGCGTGGCCTCGGCGAATTTTCCGATCGCTCTAGTGTCGAGCCGGACGATCGCGGGCTGGCGTCCCGGAGCGGGCGCCCACCGCTCGCCAACGAGTTGCGCACAAAGGGCTGACCACGAGCACGCAAGAGTTCGCCCTGCGAGATGCCTAGCTCTCGCGGCTTGGTGCGACGACCAGCGAACGCGCTCTTTTCAGCTAAGCGCCAGGCTTTGGAGAGCGAATCTCTTCGGCGACCGCGGAGCTTCCGAGGAGAAGGATCAGCAGTCGCGCTTTGAGCGGCAGCTGCTCGTGTTGATGCGCCACAATCTCGGGCAGCCTCGCAAGCACCTCGTCCGGCACTGCGAGCGCCTGCAATAGCGGCTCACCGGTCGCCGCGGGTATGCCCGCGCCCACGAGCGCCGCCACCGGGTCCCTGACGAGTTCGGCGCGGTAGGCATCGTCCTTTGCAATCCGCTCGGCAATACCGACGAGCTCGCGGATCTCCCGCTCCAGTCCCAACGCGAATTCATGCATCCCTGCAGCCTCGGCCGCAGCGACGGGATCGGCGTCGAAACGCCGCCGGAACGAGTCGATCTCGAGATTCCGCTCGAGCTCCGCGAGGTCGCCGTCTGTCAACGTCTCTTCCGCGACAGGCCGCTCCAGGACGCTGATGTCCAAAGGAATTCGCTGTGCCTTCCTGACCCAACCCTCGGGAGGGGGACGAAGCAGCCGCAACAGGCGCGCTAGGCCCTCATCGTCATAAGGCTTCGCCGGCACATCAAGTAAGACGCTAACCCACTGGCGATTCTTCCCGGGCGTTCCCGGCAAGCCTGCACCGAGCTAAGCGAATGATCAACAACGGCGAGCTGATCGCGACCAGCCGCGGTCGAGCCGCCGCCGATCGAGCAGCCAGCCTTCTCAGCAGCGCGAAATTCTGCGCGCGGATGTCGCCCTTTGTTGGAGACGCGACAAGTGAAGGGGGCTCGCCAGGGTCGTTCTTTGCGGTCCTCTGGGCGCTTGCCGGCGACGAGCTTCGGCTCGCCGGCGTTCGGACGTCTCGGGATCGGCCGATATGAAGAGCGAAGCCTTGACGGTGGTCGGCGCGAGCGGCGGGAGACCACGTCCCGATGCGCTCTTGCTGTGCGGGCTACTGGCGAACGTCGACGCCCAGCCCGCTACGAGCGGGCAGCGTTACGTTGCTCGGCTCCAGCGGTTCATCGATGAGCGGTTGCCGCCGCTCACCGGGTCGCGCTTGCCGCATCGGCGCTCGCCGAGCTTCGGCACGCCAATCGGAACGCCGGTGTCGAGACGCTAAAACGTTCGCTCCGCCGCGGCTTGCCTAACGGCTCCGTCCCAAAGCTGTAACGATCGGGAGGTTGACGGGCAGCGGTAGGATCGAGCGATGACCGAGCCGACCAGGAGCGCTTCCGCTTCGAACGGGCATTCTGTACGCCTGCTCATCACGGACGACCTTCGGCGGAGACGCCTCACCGCCATCTTCCGGCCCATCCTCGCCCTGCCGCATCTGCTCTGGATCGTGCTGCTGACTGTGCTCGTGCTCGCCGTCGCCATCGTCAACTGGTTCGCCACACTCTTCCGCGGCCGTTCACCAGATGCGCTGCACCATTTTCTCGCCGACTATCTGCGCTACGCAACTCACGTCGCGGCCTACATCCTCTTGATCGCCGACCCGTTCCCCGGCTTCCTGTTCATCAACCTGAGTGACGCCTACCCCGTCGACCTGGAGGTCGATTCACCGGAGGAGCAGAACCGCTGGACGGTCGCGTTTCGGCTCATCCTGGCGATTCCCGCCCTGATCGTCGCCGGGATGCTCCGAAACCTCTCCACGGTTCTGGGGCTCTTCAGCTGGGTCGTCGCGATTGCTCACGAACGGGTTCCGGAGGGGGTCAGGAACTTCTCCGCGTTCGCTCTCCGGTTCGAGGTGCAGGCGTATGCGTATGTACTGCTCGCGAGTCGGCGCTACCCGAACTTCAACGTCAGCATCACCGACTAGGTCCTCCGATCAGCCAATGCCTCACGCTCGGCGATTCAGCCTGTGCGTGCCGGAAATTCGGTTCGCCCCAGAGATTGTCGGTGGCGGCCGCTTGTCGGATGGCGCACACGTTTGAGCAGCCTGCGTCGCGCGCGCTGAGTTCGTGGGGTCTGGGCATCGACGGGAAGTGCGCGATTCGGCTGCTTGGCTCGCTCGTATATTGGGTGCTGCGGCCGTAGGGTTCGCAAACTCATGCGGCCGCTTGGTATTCGCGGATCAGTCCGCCGAGCAGGTCGCGGCGCCGCACATGCGGGATTGTCTTGGTTCGTTCGGGCTGGGTCGGATCGCGGCCCTCGGGTGGCAGGAGGAAGAGCGGGCGGTGCGGCCGGTGCTCGTTGTAATGCCGCCGGTAGATGCGGAGCACGTGCTCGAGGTGACGGCGGCCGAGGATGAGAATCCTGTCGAGGCAGTCGGCGCGGACAGTGCGCACCCAGCGCTCGGCGTGGGCGTTCGCGTTCGGGGCCTGGATCGGCGTCCGGATCACGTCGAAGCCCTCGGAGCGGAAGACCTCGTCGAAGGCGTGGCTGAACGTGCTGTCGCGATCGTGGATCAGGAGCCGAAACGACTGCTCGTCGCCGAGCTGCATAACGAGGTTGCGCGCTTGCTGGGTGACCGGGCTCCGTCCGGGCGTGCGGTGCAAGCAACGAACTCGAGCCGACGCGTCGCGAGCGCGATGAAGAACAGCACATAAACCGTTGCAAGAAGGCCTGTCGGTGCCGAAAACTCGATTTCCCTGCGAATCAGCTCATTCGCAGAAGCCGATCAGGGTGGTTCTGGGCAGTCGCGACCTCTTGGTTGCGGCAGACTGATGCGCTGATCGAAGCGTGCTCGTCGGACTCCAGCGCCGCCT
>JBKPGW010000123.1:0-4634 GCA_046729555.1 Actinomycetota bacterium
GCAGAAGACGTCGATCGAGAACTCCTCGCCCCCGAGGCACGCTTGCACGATTGAATCGACCGGCGTGTAACCGAGGAAGAAGCCGAGCTGGGCGCGGTCCTCCGCGCGGTAGATGTGTCGGGACCCGAAGCCGTGCCGCGCCTTCACGAGCAGCGGGAAGGAGGCGTCGTCCGGGACAGTGTTCGGCAACCACGTCGAGGGCGATGCGATCCCGCGTTCCTCGAACAGCAGATGCGCGAGGTACTTGTCGCCCAGCCGCTCGACGGTCTCCGCGTCCGGCAGCAACACGAGCGTGCCGAGCTCGTCGCGCGACTCCGCGAGCGTGACCTGGTCGAGGTCCGTGAGCGGAACGATCAGGCGAACGTCGTGCTCGTCGACGAGCGCGCGCAGGGCCGGGACGTAACCGTGCTCGTCGACCCGGGGCACGAGCGCGTAGCGATCGGCCCGGTAGAGGGCCGGGGCGAGCGGATTGACGTCCGCTGCAACCGTCGTCGCGCCCGCGCGGCGGAACGCATCGAGGATGTCGACGCGCTGGCCCGCACACGTGAAGAGAACCGCCGTCACCGCGATCAGTACAGCAGGAACGGCAGCGCGGCGAGCGTCGAGGCGGCCAGAACGGCTGCCGTGGCGACGCGCAGCCGTCCGGGCAGACGGTCGAGCGCATACCCGAACGCAAGCGCCCACGCCGGCGCGGTCGTGAGCATGTAGCTCGCCTTCAGGACGTCCCCGTCATGCGTCGGATAGCTGACGGTGAAGTAGAGGTAGCCGAGCAGGCCGAGACCCGGCAGCAGGGCGACGGCGAGGCGCGGTGGAGCGCGGAGCGACCGCCCCAGGAGCAGGAGCCAGCCCACGACCGCGAGGAGGGCCGGCAGCAGCCCGAGGAAGCTCTGGAGCTCCCGGTTGCCCCGCCAGACGCCGAAGTAATCGCCCCAGACCTCGCTGTAGGTCGTCGGGATCGCCTCGTTGACGAAGTGCGGCCGGATCGGATCGGTGAAGACCTGCGACAGGCCCAGCCCGACGTAGAAGCGCGCCGGCCGCCGATCCCAGATCGCCTCGTGCGGCGTCGGCCGGTCGAAGACGGGATCGCCGTACTTGATCGTCTGTCGGACGTACCACGGCGCCACGACGATGCCCGTGGCGAGCACGATGCCCAGGAGTGGCCGCCACGCGCGCGCCACGGCGAACGCGATCACGAGGGCGGCGAACGTCCAGAGCGAGAAGGCCCGCACGAGCTGGCCAAGCCCGAGCGCGACCCCGGTCGCGACGGCGAGCTGCCAGCGGTAGTCGCGGCCGCGCAGCATGCGCGTCGCCAACAGCAGCGCGACTGCCGTCAGCAGCATCGAGAGGGGCTCGGGATGGAACATCGCGCCCACGCGCAGCACTACGGGCAAGAAGCAGAAGAAGGCGAGCGCCCCCAGCTGAGCCCACACGCGACCTGGAAGCAGCTCCCGTGTCAGCAGCCAGAGCACCCCGGCGGTCAGGAGCAGGACGAGCCAGTTGAGCGCCTGCGCGAGCTTGTGCGGGTCGCCGGAGTGCACGTGCTCACCGATGAGCGTTGCGACCCCGGCCAGCGCGTAGAAGCCGGGCGGCGTGTAGTACTCGCTGCGCCTGCCGGCACCGGGAATCTCGCCGTGGTGGATCAACAGGTCGGCGTACTCCTGGTGCTCGCGGACGTCGTAGCCCGAGCCGCTCGGATACTTGTAGGCGTTCCAGCCGGCGACCAGCGCGAGCGCTGCGATCAGCGCCGCCGCAGCGAGCTCAGCTCGCCGCAAGCTCGCGCAGCAGGTCGCGGTAGCGGCTGACGGCAACGGAGCGGTCGGCCTCCCGCTCCACCCACTCGCGCCCGCGCCGGCCCATCTCGACGAGGTCGTAGCTGCCGTCGTGCGCGTCACGGATCGCGCGCGCGAGCAGCTCCGGACGTCCAGGCGGAACGACGATCCCGCACCTAGCGTCCCTGACGACCTGCGCGGTCTCGCTCTCGGCGTCTGCGGCGACGATCACCGGCCGCGCGACGGCCAGGATCCCGTACAGGCGGCTCGGGACCACGTAGCCGGCGAGCCCGGGAGCGAGGCCGACCACGTGGAGGTCCGCCGCCGAGAGCGACCTCGGCAGGGCTTCGCGCGACTGGTAGTAGAGGAATGTCACGTGCTCGACCTCGAGCAGCTCGGCGAGGGCCACCAGCTCGGCGTGGCGTGCGCCGGTGCCGATGATGAAGATCGCGAGGTCGTCGAGGTCGCGCAGGAAGGTCGCGGCGCGCACGAGCGACTCGAGGTCTTGCGCGTGGCCGACGTTGCCGGAGTGCATGACGACGAACCTCTCGTCGAGGCCGAGATTGCGCGACCACTCGTTTCCGCGGTCGCGCGGCGTCAGGCGCTCGGTGTCGACCCAGTTGGGAATCACCCGCACGCGCTCCGACGGTGCACCTTTCTGCTCGAGCCGCCGCCGCATCGTCTCCCCGATCGCGACGATGCGGTCGGCGCGGCGGAGGTAGAGCGACACGAGCGAACGCAGCAGTCGCATCACGACCGGATTCTCAAGCCGCTTCAGTTGCACGGCGATCTCCGGGAAGACGTCTTGGCTGATCACGACGAGCGGCACGCGGTAGCGGCGCGCGACGAGCAGGGCGATGTCGGCCACGATCGGCGGGTCGGTCATGCAGAGCACGACGTCGGGCCGCGGCCCGCGCAGCCCACGCAGCAGCGCGTTGGAGAGATAGGTGATGTAGTTCGATGCGCGGGCGAGGAGCTTGCTGCGCTCGAACGACGTGGACGGCACGCGCACGATCTCGACGCCGTTGTGCACGAGCCGGCGCGGCTCGTCCTCGTGCCCGTGCAGGACGCCGGTGACGACCCGCACGTCGACATCCTCCGCGAGCGCCTCGCAGAGATCCGTCAGCAGCTGCGCCGTCGCCTCGACGCCGGGCCAGTAGTACTGATTGAGGACAAGCAGGCGTGGCTTGCGGGACTCGGGCACGGTCAGCAAGGCTAGTGCCGTGACAGACCAGACGCTGCGCATCCTCTTCGCTGCGCCTGCGTGGGCGCCGTCGCGCGCCTTCGGCGGCCCGGTCGTGGCGGCGGGCGAGCTCGTGCGCCGGCTCGTCGCGCACGGTCACCAGGTCGACGTGCTGACGACGACGATCCTGGATCTGCACCGGCGTCCGGCCGCGCGTTCGTCGGTGGGCGTCGTCGACGGTGCGACGGTGCACTACCTCGGGACGCCGCTGCGCTATCGCTGGATGGGCATCACGCCCACGCTCCCGGTCGCCCTCGCTCGCCTGAATCGCCCCGACGTCGTCCACGTCTTCGGCTTCCGTGATCCGATCACCACCGGCACGGCGGCGTGGTGCCGCTGGGCACGCGTGCCCTACGTCTTCGAACCGCTCGGCATGTTCCAGCCGCGGCTGCGGAAGGTGCTGCTCAAACGCGCGCTGGACGCGACCCTCTACCGCGGCGTCGCGCGCGGAGCAGCCGCGGTCGTCGTCGCGTCCGAGCGCGAACGTGACGACGTCGTGGCGTGCGGAGTGCGGCCGGAGCGGGTGCACGTCCGCGGCAACGGCTTCCCGGAGCCCGAAAGCGAAAGGCTGGGGTCAGACCCCGGAGGGGTCAGACCCCAGCTCGGCATTCCGGTGGAGGCGCCGCTCGTGCTGTACGTCGGCCGCATCGCTGCGGGCAAGGGGATCGACCACCTACTGGCCGCCGTGCGCGAGCTGCCGGAAGCGCACCTGGTGATCGCCGGGCCCGATGACCGGCACGGCGTCTCGACCGAGGCCGAGCGAGTGCACAGGCTGCCGGTGTCGGAGGAGCCGCCGCGCCATCTCTACCCCCAGGCCGACGTGTTCGTGCTCGCGTCCGAGGGCGAGAGCTTCGGCATGGTCGCCGCCGAGGCGGCTGCCGCTGGGACGCCGGTGATCGTCTCCGATCGCTGCGGGATCGCTGGGTTCTTCGAGGACGGGGAGGCGCTCGTCGTCCCGTACGAACGGAGCGCGGTCGTCGACGCGATCCGGCGCGTGCTCTCGGACGAGGCGCTACGCGAGCAGCTCGCACGCGGGGGGCCCGTCGCTGCCCGCCGAACGTCCTGGGATCACGTCACCGACGTCCAGGAGTGGATCTACCGCGCCGTCGCCTCGCGCACGGCGGCCGCGAACGCCTCGACCGAAGGTTCGTAGTTCCACGCGCGGACGAGCTCGCGCGAACGCTCACCCATGCGCCGTCGCAGCTCGTGGTCGTCCGCGAGCTTGCGGATCGCGTCTGTCGCGGCGCCAACGTTCTCCGCGGGGACGAGGAGGCCGTTCTCGCCGTCGCGCAGCAGGTCGTACGCCGCACCAACGCGATCCGATAGAACGAGCGGCAGCCCCGACGCCGCCGCCTCGTTCACAACGACGCCCCAGGGCTCGTGGCGCGAGAGGAGCGCGAAGACGTCGGCCTCCACGTACCGCCGCGCGAGGTCGTCCTCGGGGACGCCACCGGTGACGGTTTCGAGTCGCACGCCGGCGGCAGCGCAGGCAGCGGCGAGGATGTCGAAGCCTTTCTCCGGGACGGCCCGGCCGACCGACAGCACCACGACACCGTCGTGCTCGGGGCGCGGAAGCGACTCCGCGCGAGCGATCCAGCGGTCGATGTCGATTGTGTTAGCGA
>JBKPGW010000124.1:0-5922 GCA_046729555.1 Actinomycetota bacterium
ACGCCCGGACGGCGCTTTAGTTAGTGAAGTTTGAAGACGGGGTCTGACCCGACGGGTCAGACCCCAGCAGTTCGATCGAGCGCCGCGAGGGCGCTCGGCAGGGCCGCGAGGTCCGCGATCACCGCGTCGGCAGCGGCAAGCTCCGCACCGGTGTAGCGGCCGGTCGTCACCGCGACGCAGTGGCAACCGGCGGCGTGGGCGCTCGAGACGTCGAGCGGGGTGTCGCCGACCGCGACCGTTTGCTCCGCCGGCCAGCCGCCGGCACGCTCGCGTGCGAGCGCGAAGAGCTCGACGCGGTTCTCGCGCTCGCAGCCGAATGCGCCCTGTCCCGGCGGGAAGTACTCCGCCAGGCCGAGCCGTTGCATGCGGGCGTGCGCGACGGCCGGCGGGTTGCCGGTGAGCAGCGCGGGATTCGCCGTCGCGGCGACTGCCTCGTGCGCAAAGGGCCCGAGCTCCCAGTGCCTCGTGTCCGCGTCCCCGAGGAGACGCACGTACTGCGCCGAGAACGTCTCGCACCAGCGGGCGAGGCCGGCGTCGATTGCCTCGTTCGTGAACCCGGCCACGCTCAGCGCGCGCCGCGTGTGCGCGGTCGCTGTGTCGCCCGGAACGTCCGGTCCTTCGGGCGCCGACCCGTAGACGTCGGTGAGCGCGAGCCGGTTCGCCTCGACGTACACGTCGTCGTGCGTGAGCAGCAAGGTGCCGTCGACGTCGAAGAGGACGAGCCAGCTCACACCGAGTCGAGAGCTTCACGGAGCGAGCGGACGTACGCGGCGAGCGCCGCCCTTCCTTCTTCCGCGACCTCGACTGCGCGCGAGCCGACGACGATCCCGTCCGCAAGTGCGGCCGCGGCTTGCGCATGCTCGGGCGTGGAGATGCCGAAGCCGGCGTAGAGCGGGTCGTCCGTGACGGCGCGGGCGCGTTCGACGAGGCCGGCGAGCGCGGGGGAGAGATCTTGCCGCGCGCCGGTCGTGCCGGTGAGGGTGACGAGGTACAGCCAGCCGTCGGTCTGCTCCGCCGCGAGCTGGAGTCGTTCGTCGGTCGACGTGGGTGCGACGAGCTGGATGCGTCGCAGCTCCGTCCGCTCCCCGGCGGGGAGGTCGGCGACGATCAGGGACGTCGCGCCCGCGTCCCGCACGTCCTCGGCGAAGCGCTCCCAGCCGTAGGCCTCGAGCAGGGAGGCGTACGTCATCGGCACGAGCGGCGTGTCGGGAAGCAGTTCGCGTGTGTCGGCGAGGCAGTCGAGGCAGGCGCGCGTGCGCATCCCCTCGGCGAGCGCATGCTCGGCGGCGCGGCGGATCACGGGCCCGTCGGCGAGCGGGTCGGAGAAGGGGAAGCCCAGCTCGACGAGATCGGCGCCGCCCTCGACGGCGGCGGCCGCGAGCTCCGGCGTCGAGCGGCCGGCCATCAGGTAGACGACGAGTGCCTTCACTCCGCGTCGGGCGCGACGACTGCGAACAGCGTCGCGTCGACGCGAACGCCGCCGTGCCGCAGCAGGCGGCGCTTGACGCCCTCGCGCTGGAAGCCGGCGCGATCGAGGACGCGCTCGGACGCCGTGTTGCCGAGGCGCACGTGGGCTTCCACGCGCACGACGCCGTTCGCGTGCGCGTGCTCGACCAGTGCGCGCACCGCACGAGTGGCGATGCCCCTTCCGCGCGCCTCGACGAAGAGCCAGTACCCGAGCTCGACAGTGTCGCGCATCGGGTCGAACAGCCGGAGGTTCGCGCCGCCGAGGATCCTGCCGGCCTCGGTGTCCTCGATCACGTACGGCGCGAGCAGTCCCTGCGCGCGGAGTGTTGGCAACTGCTCCCGCAGCATCGTGCGCAGCGTCTCGGCGTCGAGGGGAGGCAGGCCGGCCTCGCCGCCGACCTCGGGATCGCGGAACGCCGGCGCGATGACATCGATGTCCGCCTCGGTGGGTGCACGCAGGAGCAGTTCCCCGGCGCGGACCGTTTCCGGGAACCGGTACGTCGAGAGCCTGGCGGTCTCGCGGTTGGACCTCAGCGCGCGAGCACCTCGGCGAGATCCTTGTCGCCGCGTCCGGACAGGCAGAGGAGGATCAGCTCCTCGTCGAGCTCTCGTGCGCGTGCCAACGCGTGGGCGGGCTCGAGCGCGGGGATGATTCCCTCGAGCCGGGTCAGGTCGCGGAAGGCCTGCAACGCCTCCTCGTCGGTCGCGCGCACGTACTCTGCCCGTCCGCTGTCGCGTAGCCAGGCGTGCTCGGGACCGACACCCGGATAGTCGAGGCCGGCAGAGATCGAATGCGCGTCGGCGACCTGGCCGTCCTCGTCGGCGAGCACGGACGAGCGGGCACCGTGCAGCACGGCCGCGCGTCCGGTGCCGAGCGACGCCGCCCCCGCCGCCTCGACGCCGACGAGCCGGACGTCTGTGTCGTCGAGGAAGCCGGCGAAGATGCCGATTGCGTTCGAGCCGCCGCCGACGCACGCGATCACCACCTCGGGGAGCCGCTCTTCCGCCTCCAGGAACTGTGCACGCGCCTCGCGTCCGATCACGGATTGCAGCTCGCGCACCAGCTCGGGATACGGTGCGGGGCCGACGCAGGAGCCGATCAGGTAGTGCGTCGTCTCGACGTTCGTGATCCAATCGCGGATCGCCTCGCTCGTTGCCTCCTTGAGCGTGCGCGTGCCGAATTCGACCGGACGCACCTCGGCGCCGAGCAACTGCATGCGCTCGACGTTGGGTCGCTGGCGGCGCATGTCCTCCTCGCCCATGTAGACGACGCACGCGAACCCGAAGCGCGCGCAGACGGTCGCCGTCGCGACACCATGCTGGCCGGCGCCGGTCTCGGCGACGATGCGCCGCTTGCCGAGCCGCCGCGCGAGCACCGCCTGCCCGAGCGCATTGTTCAGCTTGTGCGCGCCGGTGTGGAGGAGGTCTTCGCGCTTCAGGTACAGCCGCTTGCCGGAGGCGAAGCGCTCCGCGCGCGTGAGCGGCGTCGGCCGGCCGGCGAACGAGCGGCCCAGCGCGTCGAGCTCGGCGTGGAAGGAGGGGTCGGACTGCGCCTCTCTCCAGCCGGCCTCGAGCTCGTCGAGCGCGGGGATGAGCGTCTCCGGGACGTAGCGGCCGCCGTACGTTCCGAACCGGCCGGCGGTGGTGCTCATCGCGCCGCCGCCACGAACGCACGCACCTTCTCGTAATCCTTGATGCCCGGCTCCGCCTCGAGCCGTGAGGCGGCATCGACTGCCCACGGGCTGACGGCACGGACAGCCTCGCGCACGTTCTCGGGCCCGAGCCGCCCGGCCAGCATCACCCGGCCTTCGTGCGCGGCGGCGCGCTGCAGGTGCAGCGGATCGGGCTCGTCCCACGGCAGGTCGACGACCTGCGCGACCGGCTCGCCCTCGCGGAGAAGCACGGCGTCGCGCCCGCGCACGCGCCCCTCCTCGCGCTGGTAGAGCTGGACAAGGTCGGAGCCTGCATCTTCTTGCTCGCCGACGAAGACCGCGACGCTGAGGTGGTCGTCCGGAACGGCGAGGACGCCGGGCGCGCGGCGCGGGCTCTGCTCCGCCAGGATGAAGCCGAGCATGTCCGCGCCGGCAGCGACCGCCGCCTCGACGTCTTCCGCGCGCGTCAATCCGCACACCTTCACGAGCGGCCGCGAGATCAGCTCGCGCAGCTTCGCCGCCGGATCGTCGGCCCGCATCAGGGCCGACCCGACGAGGATCGCGTCGGCGCCCGCGAGCTCTGCGGCCGCGCCCTGCGCGCGCGTGTGCACGCCGCTCTCGGCGACCACGACGGCGTCGTGGTCGCGCAGGCGGGCGACGAGCTCGAGCTGGACGCGGCGGTCGATCTCGAACGTCGCGAGGTCGCGCGCGTTGATCCCGATGACTTCTGCGCCGAGTGCCACCGCCCGCTGCAGCTCGTTCGCGTCGTGCGCCTCGACGAGCAGCTCGATGCCCAGCTCGCGCGCGTAGGACAGCAGCGCTGCCGCGCGCTGATCGTCGACGTCCCGTAGCAACAGCAAGGCGGCGTCCGCGCCCGCGACCTTCGCCTTGAGCAACTCGAGCTCTTCCGTGAAGAACCCTTTGGCGAGCACCGGCGCGGCCGTCGCCGCGCGCGCGGCGCTGAGGTCGTCGAAGGAGCCGCCGAATCGTTCGTCGACGAGGACGGAGATCGCTGCCGCTCCCGCGTTCGCGAACTGCGCCGCCAGGCGCGCCGGGTCGGCGTCCGGGCGCAGGTCGCCGGCCGAGGGTGAGCGGCGTTTGACCTCGGCGATCGCGCCGAGGCCGGGGGCTGCGAGGGCGTCGCGAAAACGTCCCATCAGGCGACGACAGTTTGGCGCGAAAAGGTGATGAGCTGTTCCAGCCGATCGGCTGCTGCGCCGGAGTCGATCGCCTCGCGTGCGAGCTCCAACCCCTCGCGCAGGTCGGCCGTGTGCCCGGCTGCAGCGATCGCGCCCGCCGCGTTCAGCAGGACCGCGCTCCGCCGCCCGCCGTCGCCGCCCGCGAACACCTCCCGCAACGCGGTGGCGTTCTCGGCCGGAGTGCCGCCGCGGAGCTCCTCGACGCTGCACCGTGGCAGGCCGAGCTCGGCTTCCGGATCGAGCGTGCGCTCGTGCACCGAGCCGTCTCGCACCTCGGCGACGAGGTTCGGCCCGACCGGCGAGAGCTCGTCGATGCCTCCCGCGCCGTGCACGACGAACGCGCGATGCGCTCCGAGGCGTGCGAGCACCTCCGCGATCGTGCGCACGAGCTGCTCGGAGTAGACGCCGACCACCTGCGCGCGCGCACCCGCGGGGTTCGTGAGCGGGCCGAGGACGTTGAAGACGGTTCGCGTCGCCAGCTCCTTGCGCACGGGTGCGGCGTGTCGCATCGCCGGATGGTGTGACGGCGCGAACAGGAAGCCGAAGCCGAGCTCGTCGATCGACTGCTCGATCCGCTGCGGTTCCTGCTCGAGCGTGAAGCCGAGCGCCTCGAGGACGTCCGCCGACCCGCACTGAGAGGAGACGGCGCGATTGCCGTGCTTCGCCACGGCCGCCCCCGCTGCGGCCGCGACGAGCGCGGCCGCTGTCGAGATGTTGATCGTGTGCGCGCCGTCGCCGCCCGTGCCGGCCGTATCGACGAGGTCGTCGCGGCGCGGCCGTACCGGGAGCACGTGCGCTCGCATCGCCTCGGCGCACCCGGCGATCTCGTCCGGCGTCTCGCCCTTCGCGCGCAGCGCGACCAGGAAGCCGCCGATCTGCGCCGGCGTCGCGTCGCCGCTCATGATCTCGCCCATCACCTCGCGCGTCTGCTCGCGGCTGAGGTCGCGGCCGTCGAGCACCTGCTGGAGCGCCTGCTGGATCATCGCGCCAGGAAGTTTTGCGCGAGCTCGCGTCCGAGCGGGGTCAGCACCGACTCGGGGTGGAACTGGACGCCATCTATCGGCAGCTCCCGGTGGCGTACGGCCATGATCTCGCCGTCGTCCGCGGTCGCCGAGACCTCCAGCTCATCGGGGACGGCGGTCGCGGCGAGCGAGTGGTACCGGCCGGCCTCGAACGCCTCAGGCAGCCCGGCGAAGAGCCCGCGGCCGTCGTGTCGAACGGTGCATGTCTTCCCGTGCACGAGCTCGCGCGCCGCCCCGACCGTGCCGCCGAACGCCTCGACGATCGCCTGGTGGCCGAGGCAGACGCCGAGCGTCGGTACGCGCGTCTCGCGCAGGAGGGCAACAACCCGCTCGGGCGGTCTCCCGGGCCCGGGAGAGACGACGAGCGCCGAGGGGCGGAGCCGCTCGAGATCGGGCGCGTCATTTCGCCGGACGACCACGTCCGCCCCGAGCTCGGCGAACAGGTGCACGAGGTTGTACGTGAACGAGTCGTAGTTGTCGATCAGCAGGATCAATGCTGCTCCGTCTCCGCGAGGTCGATGGCAGCCTCGACGGCCGCAAGCTTGCGCAGGCATTCCTCGTGCTCGGCCGCGGGATCGGAGT
>JBKPGW010000125.1:0-3834 GCA_046729555.1 Actinomycetota bacterium
GACGCTCGCGACCGAGATGGGGCAGCTGCAGGAGCGCATCACCTCGACCCAGCAGGGCTCGATCACGTCGGTGCAGGCGATCTATGTCCCGGCGGACGACCTCACCGACCCTGCGCCGGCGAACACGTTCGCGCACCTCGATTCGTCGGTCGTGCTGACGCGCGCGCTTGTCGAGCAGGGGATCTACCCGGCGGTCGATCCTTTGGACTCGTTCTCGCGCGCGCTCCAGCCAGGCATCGTGTCGGAGGAGCACTACGGGACGGCGACGCGCGTACAGGAGATCCTGCAGCGCTACAAGGATCTGCAGGACATCATCGCGATCCTCGGCATCGACGAGCTCTCGGACGAGGACAAGCTCGTCGTCGCGCGCGCGCGCAAGATCCAGCGCTTCCTCTCGCAGCCGAACTTTGTCGCGGAGCAGTTCACGGGCACGCCCGGCGAGTACGTGAAGATCGAGGACACGATCAAGGGCTTCCAGGAGATCATCGACGGCAAGCACGACGATCTGCCCGAGCAGGCTTTTTACATGGTCGGCACGATCGAGAACGCGGTCGAGAAGGGCCGGCGGCTGGCGGGCGAGGAGCAGGAGGAATCCCCAAAAGCTGACGAGTCGTCGCCCGAGGATGTCGCCGTCGCGGAGCAGGAGGCCGAGCCGGAGCCCGCCGGCGTGTCGTAGGTGGCCGAGCGCAAGACGTTCGACGTCTCGCTCGTGACGCCGGACGGCCCGGCGTTCGAGGGGGAAGCGGAGATGATGATCGTTCCTGGCGCCGCCGGCGAGATCGGCGTGCTGGCGCGGCACGCACCGCTGATCGCGACGCTGAAGGCCGGGTCGACGCGCGTGTATCTGAACTACGACGCCGAGGACGTGCGCGAGTACGCGACGGGCCCGGGGTTCTTCCAGGTGCAACTCGACCGCGCGATCGCCCTGGTGGACGACGCGGTGCTGGCGAACGAGATCGACCATGAGCGCGCGCGCGAGCAGCTCGAGACCGCCCAGCAGGAGCTCGAGCGGGTCGAGCGCGGGGAGTCGACCGCCGATCGCTGGCAGCTCGAGCAGCGGATCAAGCATGCGGAGAATCAGCTGGCTGTGTCTGGGCGCGGCTAGCGTCGCGCTCGTCGTCGCTGCTCTCGTCTCCGTCGACAGGTCATCCGCCCACGCGGCCACGGCAAGCAGCTGCCGCCCCGGCTTCGTTTCGGCGGTCGTAGCTCGGCGGCACACCTGTCTGCAACGCGGCGTTTCATGTCGTGCGCGCTTCAACGCCGCCTACCATCGGTACCTCTTCCACTGCAACGGCGGCTATCTCATCTATTGGTGGACGGGACTGCTGCGGCGGCCGCTCCACGTTCCGCCGATCGCGCCCGGGACTCCTTGCCCGGCGACCGAGCAGAACGGAACGCTCGGAGACCACGGCAACCGCGACACGCCGGCGGCGCCCGCCTTCGGGCCGGGGCCCGCGTATCCGACGCTGCAGAGCGAGGGCGCGCGAGCCGTGCTGCACTACACCGCTTGGGGCGGCTTCGAGGGTTGGGGCGGCACCAAGGTTCTCTGGACGGTGCCTCGCTACGACGGTCCGTACATCGTGCGCGGGCGGCAGCTCGACGGTCCGAATCGGCTCAAGTTCGACTGGGGGCCTTCGTGGACGGACAAGCTGCACGATGCAATGCGCCTCACGGGGTCCCTTGCAGTTCTCAACCCTGCCGCCACGTTTCTGCAGGCGCCGGGTTGTTACGCGTACCAGGTCGATGGACGCGGCTTCAGTTACCTGATCGTGTTCGAGGCGACGTCTGTTTGAAACTGCCGGGGTCTGACCCCGTCGGGGTCAGACCCCAGCCCTTGAGTCAGCAGCTGAACGAGCCGGCGATCTTCATCGGGCTGCCGAACACCTTGCCCGAGAAGGTTCCGGATCTGAGACCGGCCTTGAGCGTCACGGTGCCGAGCACCGCGTAGCTCTTCCCGGCATGGACGACCGCGACGCCGCTGTTCGCGTGCGCTCCGGCGGTCGCCTGGACGGTGATGCCGAAGTACTCGGGCTTCTTCTTCAGGTTGCCGAGCACGACGGTGCCGATGTTGATCGTGAAGCCTGCCGCGCTCTTCGAACAGGCTCCCTGCTTGTACGCGACGTTCGTGCTTCCGAGCTTCACCGTTGCGGTCGCCGGCCCGCAAAACGTTCGGGCCGGGACGCCGTTGATCTTCTTCACGCCCGCGACGCAAGCGGCAGCCGATTGCGCCGAGGTGGTTGCAAAGGCGGCGGCCACAAGTGCGGCGACCGTCACTCCGATCATTGTTCTCTTCATGAATCGGAGGATGACCCGCAAGTCGGCGCTGCACAGTACGGTTCGCAACACCTTTACTAGGGTGGAAGCCGCATGCCCGTCACCGTCGCCGAGGTCCAGGAGCTCGCGCGAACGCTGCCGCGCAGCAGCGAGGCGTTCGTTCGCGGCCGCATCAAGTTCCGAGTCGGCCGCATCGTGTTCGTCTCGTTCTCCAAGGACGGGACGATCATGGGCTTCGGCTTTCCGAAGGAGTGGCGGGCCGCGCTCGTCGAGTCGGAGCCGGACAAGTTCTCGCTCCCGAGCGAGTCGGACATGCGCTACCACTGGGTTCTTGTCCGCCTGGACGCGATCGACAGCGCCGAGATGCGCGACCTCGTCGAGAACGCGTGGGCGATGTGCGCGCCGAAGTTCCTCGTCGAGGAATACGCGGCCGCCCAGGGCTACCGTTGAGCCTTTGCTAGGCTGAAAACCCCCGGAAAGCTTTGACAGGCAGCTTGGCGACCGGGTTACCAAACGCCTAAAGAGCCCGCGCACCACCCGCAGGTGCCGTTCTCTCTAGGCTGAATCAAAGGACGGGCATGCAGGACGTGCGCATACGACTGGAAGGCATCCTCCGCGAGCGGATCGCCGTGCTCGACGGGTCGTGGGGCGTCCTGATCCAGCGGCAGGTCAAGGGCGAGGAGGCCTACCGTGGCGAGCGCTTCAAGGATCACCCGCGCGACGTCGCAGGCGACCCCGACCTGCTCAACCTGACGCGGCCGGAGGTCGTGCTCGACATCCACCGGCAGTACTTCGCCGCCGGCGCCGACATCGCGACGACGAACACCTTCACCGCCACGTCGATCGGGCAGGCGGACTACGCGCTCGAGCCACACGTGCGGGAGATGAACCTCGAGGGCGCTCGGCTGGCACGGCAGGCGGCCGACGAGGTCGGCGGCTTCGTCGCCGGCTCGGTCGGCCCGCTCAACGTCACGCTCTCGCTCTCGCCGCGCGTCGACGACCCGGCCTTCCGCACGCACACGTTCGACCAGGTGCACGACGCCTACGCCGACCAGATCGGCGCGCTCGCGGAAGGCGGCGTCGACTTCCTCCTGATCGAGACGATCTTCGACACGCTCAACGCCAAGGCTGCGATCGCCGCGGCGCTCGACACGGCGCCCGAGCTGCCGCTCTGGATCTCGTTCACGGCGATCGACCGCAGCGGCCGCAACCTCTCCGGCCAGACCGTGGACGCGTTCTGGTTGTCGATCGAGCACGCGAGCCCGTTCATCGTCGGCGTCAACTGCTCGCTCGGGGCGACGGAGATGCGCCCGTTCGTCGAGGACCTGGCGCGTGTCGCGCCGACCTGGGTCGCCTGCCACCCGAACGCGGGGCTCCCGAACGAGATGGGAACGCACGACGAGCAGCCGCGCGACACGAGCCGTTACCTGCGCGAGTTCGCACAGGACGGCCTCGTCAACATCGTGGGCGGCTGCTGCGGCACCACGCCCGAACACGTCAGGGCCATCACGGCTGCGGTGCAGGGTCAGACCCCGAGACGTGTTCCGGTGGGAGAGTCCG
>JBKPGW010000126.1:0-1501 GCA_046729555.1 Actinomycetota bacterium
GTCTAGCTGCGTTCTTCTTCTTTGTGGCCTCGATCGACGGGAAGCCGGCGTGGAAGTTCTGGTTCGATCCCGTGAAGGGCGAGAAAGGCCGTACAACCACGGCGCGAGCAGCCTCGCAATGGGCGCAGCGAGCTGTGCCGAACAAGCGACTCGGCGAACGTCCCTGAGCCGACTGTAGCTCCGCGGTGGGTCACGCGACGAGCGGCGGCCGGCGCGGGCGTCGCGGTAGCTGTCGGCGTGCTGCTCGTGGGCAACGACTTCTCTCGCCACGACAGTGCATCCGGTCGAGCCGGCGAGTGGTACGCACTCCATACCCCGCGCGGCAACTGCGCGAGACGGTTCGACGATGAGAGGTTCTACACGCAGTTCGAGCTAATCATCTGCCGCCTTTCGGGTCAGCCCTTCACGTGCTGGGAGCTGCCCGTCGGACTCGCCACGCTCGAAGGTGGATTGCACAAGGTCGAGCTACGCCATAGGCGGTTCGACTCAGCATGCACGGCAGCCCTACGGATATTGAGCCGAGCAGGACTGCGGCCCTGAGCCGACCCTCTCCTGCGCCAGCGACGCTTCTATGAAAGTCAAGTGGCGGTCGGTGGGTGTTCGAGGAGGCGGTAGAGGTTGCGGGCGAGATACCGCTTGAGGCAGCGGTTCGCCTCGCGGCTGCTTTTACCGTCGGCGCGTCGGCGGGCGATGTAGTCGATCGTCGGCTGGTGCCAGCGCCGGCGGGTGATCAGGATCATGTGGAGCGCGCGGTTGAGTTGTCTGTCGCCGCTTCGGTCGAGGCGGTAGCGGATCGTTTGTCCTGAGGAGGCGGGGATCGGTGCGCAGCCTGCGAGCCGGGCGAAGGCGGCTTCGCTGCGGACGCGGCCGGGGTGGGACCAGGAGAGCAGCAGCTGTGCTGCGGCGAGCGTGCCGACGCCCGGTTCGTCGAGCAGGTGCGGTGCGAGCTTCCGTGTCAGGGCGGAGATCTCGCTTTCGAGCTCGCGCTCCTCGGCGGTCAGGTGCTCGATCCGGCGAGCGACGCTGCGAAGCGCGTAGAGGGTGCCACGCAGCTCGACGTCGCGGTGGCGGCTTGGGTGCACCGCTGCCAGTCGCTTCAACAGCTGGCCGCGCGTGAGCGGCCGCAGCTCGCTGCGGAGCGGTTCGGGCGCCGTGATGATCAGGTCGCGGAGCTGGCAGAGCGCGGCTCGGCGAGCGTTGACGGCGCCGTCACGGGCGGCCATCAAAGCCCGCAGCGCCTCGCGTTCGCCGCCGGCGCGTGGCTTCGCCGGCCGCTCCTGCGCAAGCACAACACGCGCGGCACGGATCGCGTCGAGGGCGTCGGTCTTGCCGCCCGAGCGGCGTTCTCGCCGCAGCCGCCCGACCTCGAAGACGGCCTCGCCACGAGCCGTGAGGAAGCGGGTCAGGCCGGAGCCGAAGGAGCCGCTGCCCTCGACCGCGAAGGCACGCCGACCAGGTGCGTACTCGTCGGCCAGTTCGAGCGCACGTCGATAACCGGCCG
>JBKPGW010000127.1:0-3610 GCA_046729555.1 Actinomycetota bacterium
GAGGAGAGGGAGGGGGGAAACCTCACGGTTTCCCCCTCTGCCCCTTCCCTCGCTCAACGGCCGAACGACGGCCGATGAGCGGCAATGGGGGAGGTCCGCTCGGGGAGGTCGAGCCCCTCAAGGGCTACTTCCCGATCAAGAGCGGCATCGTGCTCGATCGCCATGTCGGCGACATCCGAGCCGTGGACGACGTCTCGCTCACGATCAGCCGCGGCGAGACGGTCGGCCTCGTGGGCGAGTCGGGGTGCGGAAAGTCGACGGTCGGGCGCACCATCCTCCGGCTCTACAAGCCGACCGCGGGGCGCATCGTCTTCGACGGCCGGGACATCTCGACGCTGAACGACCAGGAGCTGCGACCACTGCGGCGCCGGATGCAGATGGTCTTTCAGGATCCGTTCGCCTCGCTGAATCCACGACACAGCGTGGGGCGGATCGTCGGCGAGCCCTTGCGAGTCCACGGGCTCGCCACGCGCCGCGAGTCCGGCAGCCGCGTGCGGGAGTTGCTGCAGATCGTCGGTCTACCGACCGACGCCGCGGGCCGCTACCCGCACGAGTTCTCCGGCGGCCAGCGCCAGCGCATCGGCCTCGCGCGCGCGCTCGCGCTCAATCCCGACTTCGTCGTCGCCGACGAGCCGGTGTCGGCGCTCGACGTGTCGATCCAGGCGCAGATCATCAACCTGTTCGAGCAGCTGCAGGACGAGTTCGAGCTCACCTACCTGTTCATCGCGCACGACCTCGCCGTCGTGCGCCACATCTCCGACCGGATCGCGGTCATGTACCTCGGCTGGATTGTCGAGATCTCACCGGCGGCGGAGCTCTACGACAACCCGCTCCACCCGTACACGATCTCGCTGCTGTCGGCGGTGCCCATTCCCGATCCGGTCGTCGAGAAGCAGCGCGAGTCGATTCTGCTCGCGGGCGACCTGCCGAGCCCCGCCAACCCGCCGCCCGCGTGCCGGTTCCACACGCGCTGCCCGTTCGTGCAGCCGACGCGCTGCCGCGACGAGATCCCGCCGCTGCGCAAGCTCGCGACCGGCCACGAGGTCGCGTGCCACTGGGCCGAGGACATCCAGGCGGGGCAGATCAAGCCGCGCGAGCGCGAGCCGGTCTTCGAGCCGGGCCCGCAAGAGCCCGCGGAAGAGCCGCCGCCAGTCTGAGAATCGCGTCGGCTTCGAGCGGCGCCACGCGCAGCTCGGGTGGCGGTCGGCGCAGGAAGGTGCCGACGAGGAGCAGCTCGTCGATCTCCTCCGGACCCGGTCGCTCGGCTGCGGCCAGACCTGCTTCGACCTCGAGGCGGCTGGCGAGGATGCGCACGTCCGCAATGCGGCCGTTGGCGACGAAGATCCCGCGGGCGTAGCCCGGCTCAGTTGAGGGGACGATCACGCAGCAGCGCATCGCGCGGAGCCGTTCGAGCCGCCGCACGGAGCGTACGACGTCCTCGACGGCGGCGATGCGGTCGCGCAGACGGCCCGCATCCTCGAAGCGGCGGCAGTCGCAGAGGTCGCGCAGGCGCGCACGCAATCGCGGCAATGCCAACTCGGGACGCTCGGCCTCCTCCGCGCGCAGCGCACGTGCGGCGAGGCGCGCGCGGGCGCGGCTCTTCAACGGGCCGACCGGAGACGGCTTTGCAGAGCAGACGACGCTGTCGCCGCGACGCCGGAGGTAGACGTAGCGGTCGGGCCGCGCGTTGCGCGCGTTCGCCGGCGGTCTCAACTCTCGCAGTAAGCGCAGCTCTTCGAGCGCGGCTTCGAGCTCCGAGCCGCACACGCGCCACTCGATCCGCTGGAGCGCCGCGAGCGCCGCCTCGACCGCCGGCCGCTGCCGGTCGCTGCGGAAGTACGAGCGCAGGCGTGCGCGGAGATCGCGTGCTCGCCCGACGTAAAGGATCTGGTCGTGCGCGTCCCGGAAGAGGTAGACGCCGGGCGCGCTCGGCGCGCCGAACGCGAGCGACCGCTTGGCGTACACCTTGCGCACGCGGGGCGCCGCCAGATCGACGAGGTCGGCCACGGTGAGCGCACCCCGCTCCTGTGCGAGCCCGACCAGCTGGATCAGGATCTCGGCCGTCGCCTGCGCGTCGGGCAGCGCGCGGTGGCATGGCCGCACGGCGGTGCCGAAGAACTCGGACAGCGACGCGAGACCGGCGCGTGGTGTTCGCCCCGCCAGCAGCCGCCGCGCAAGTCCGACCGTGTCGACGACAGGGCCTGCCAGCCGTGCGCCGGTGAGCCGTTCGGTCTCGCGGTCGAGGAATGCGAGATCGAAGCGGGCGTTGTGCGCGACGAGCACGGCATCGGCGGCGAACTCGAGAAAGCGGCGAACGGCGATCGCCGGGTGCGGTCGACCCCGCAGGTCGGCGTCGCGCAATCCGGTCAGCGCGCTGATCACGGGGCCGATCGGCACCCCTGGGTCGACGAGCAGCTCGAACTCCTCCTGCAGCTCGAGCTCGCGCACGCGCACGGCGCCGATCTCGCAGATGTGCGAGCTCCCCGGCCGCAGTCCGGTCGTCTCGAGGTCGACGACGACGAAGGTCGCGCGCTCGAGTGGGAGGTCGGCGCCGGGTGGATCGGCCAACCCGACCGCGTCGCCGCGCCAAGCGAGCCGTGCATCCTCGCCGACGACCTCCTCCAAGAGGCTCCGCGCCATCCCGACCGGGGCCGAGCGGAGCGCGAACAGCCGCCGCGCCGCCTCCTCCACGAAGACCGGGCCGCGCCGCTCCTCGACCAGCTCCACGAGGCGGTCCGCCGCATCGAGACGAAGCTGCATGCGGAGAGCGTAGGCGAACATATGTTCGCTGTCCAGCCCAGACCTGTCCGATGCCTGGCACCGCTCGGAAGAGGTCCGATCCGAGCCGAGCGAGCTGATCGACGAGCGCGAACACGTTTCGCGACGCGCCTGTGAAACCAAACCGAACTAACGGCATTGCCGGAAAGACGTCTGTAAGAATCGATCGATCCGCGAGCGGACGAGGGGTCTGCGCCCGCCGCGCCAGTTCCAAGGGAGGAGTTCCTAGTGACAAAGAGATCGAGGTTGACCCGCTCTGCCCTCGTGTGCGTGACTGCTCTTGCCTTCCTCGCCGGCTGCGGCGGAGGCGGCAACAAGTCCTCGAGCGGCAACGCGGGGAGCAACAAGGGCAAGACGTATCCGCTGCTGCGCGCGGTCTGGGATGCGCCCGACTACATGGATCCGGCCCTGTACTACACCGTCGCGGCGTACCAGCTCACGAACTACGTGTGGAGCGGGCTCGTCGGGTACAAGCACGAGAACGGGCCGGGCGGCGCGACGCTCGTGCCGTACCTCGCGGAGAGCATGCCCAAGATCTCCGCGGACGGTAAGAACTACAAGTTCACGCTGCGCGACGGGCTGAAGTACTCGGACGGCAAGCCCGTGAAGGCGAGTGACTTCAAGTACACGATCAAGCGGCTCTTCCTCGTCGACTCGCCCGGCGTCGGCTTCTTCACCAACATCGCCGGCGCGGATCAGTTCGCGAAGACGAAGAAGGGCGACATCGCGGGAATCGTCGCCAACGACGCGACGCGCGAGATCACGATCAAGCTCAACTCGGCGCAGGGCGACTTCCAGAACATCCTGGCGACGGTGTTCGCCGGATTCATCC
>JBKPGW010000128.1:0-4896 GCA_046729555.1 Actinomycetota bacterium
CCGCAGGAGCTCCATGTGCTTCGGGAGATCGCCGCGGGAGCGACCTATCGGCAGGCGGCGCAGAATCTGTTTCTGAGCCCGAAGACGATCGAGTACCACCTGCACAAGATCTACCGGAAGCTCGACGTCCAATCGCGGCAAGAGCTCGTCGCCCGTCTAGAGACGCTCAACGGCGCGCCTCCCCCGGGAGCAGTGGCGCCTTGAAGACGGCAACGTCGCTCGGCCGTTACGAGATCGTCCGCGAGATCGGGCGCGGCGCGAACGCCGTGGTCTACCTCGCGCGTCACTCGGCACTGGACAAGCTCGTGGCGTTGAAGGAGCTCGTGCGGATCGAGGTCGGCGACGAGACAGCCGCCACGAGATTCCTGCGGGAAGCGCAGCTGGCAGCCAGGCTGACGCATCCGAACATCGTCACCGTCTACGACTACTTCGAGCACGACGGGACGCCGTACATCGCGATGGAGCATCTCGAGCGTGGGTCGCTGCGTCCGTTCGTGGGCCGCCTCACGCTGACCGAGATCTTCAACGTGCTCGAGGGGTTGCTCACCGCGCTCGCCTGCGCGGAGCGGCACGGCGTCGTCCACCGGGACCTCAAGCCGGAGAACCTCATGCTGACCGACGACGGCGAGATCAAGATCGCCGATTTCGGAATCGCCAAGGCGACCGCCGCGACGACGAACCTCACGCGCACGGGCCTCGTGGTCGGGGCACCGGCGTATATGGCGCCCGAGCAGGCGAGCGGCAAAGAGACGGGGTCAGCCGCGGATCTGTACTCGGCCGGCATCATCGCGTACGAGCTCGTCACCGGGACCGTTCCCTATTCAGGGGCGGACCCGGTTTCGATCCTCTGGCGCCATGTCCACGAGCCGCTTCCGGCACTCTCGCTCCGTAAGCCGGACGTCGACTCACGACTGGCGCGCTGGATCGAGCGTCTGCTCGAAAAGGATCCCTCTCGCCGCCCGGCGGCGCGCGAAGCGCTGGACGAGCTCAGGGCGATCCGGGACGAGGTGCTCGAGCGACCCCGCCCGGTCCTTCCGCCCAGGCGAATCGTCGGGTCCCTGCTAAGCCCGCTCAATGTCGCGGTCGCGGTCGTGGTCGCGGTTGCGGCGGCATTCCTCGACGCGGCTTGGCTGTTCCCGATCGCGGCCGCTGCCTATGCGGCGCTGGTCGCCATTACCTATGTGTCCGCGCCTGCCCGTGTCGTCGAGACTAGGGACGAGACTGGGGAGCGTCCCTGGCGCGAGCGCGCGCCTGCCAGCCGAAGCTTCGAGGGATGACAACCGCAGAAGCGAGGTGACCACGATGGCAACCGCAACCGAGTCTCTCTTTAGCTTGACCGGAGCCTGGCAGCACATCAGTACGAGCGCGACCCTTCGGCAGCATAGGCGCACGAAGATCGTCTGCACGCTCGGACCCGCCGCCTCGGAAGACGGCGGCGTCGAGGAGCTCGCCCGCGCAGGGATGGACGCCGCGCGGCTGAACTTCTCGCACGGAAGCCACGACGACCACCTCGACCAGCTGCGCGCCGTACGGCTCGCGCAGGAGGCGGTCGGCCGGCCGCTCGCGGTGATCGCGGATTTGTGCGGCCCGAAGATCCGGATCGAGCGGCTGTCCGAGCCTCGTTCCGTCCAAACCGGCGACCTCCTGACACTCGCGGCGAAAGCGTCGGACGGCGACCTCGGCGTGACGTTCGCCGACCTCCATCGCGCCGTCGAGCCGGGCTCTGCGATCCTGATCAACGACGGAAGGATCCGGGCACGCGTCGTCGCGGTCGACGGAGAGCGCGTCTCCTGCCGGGTCGAGATCGGCGGCGTGATCTCCTCAGGAAAGGGTGTCAATCTCCCGGGAGCCGCCCTCCCGATTCCGGCCCTGACGGCCAAGGATCTCGTCGACCTCGAGTTCGCGCTCGCCCACGGCGTCGACTACGTCGCGCTCTCGTTCGTTCAGTCGGCCGAGGATGTGCTCGAGCTGCGCGAACGGATTGAGAGCGCCCGTTCCAATGCTCGGATCATCGCCAAGATCGAGAAGGCCGAGGCGATCCGCAACCTCGACGCGATCATCGCGGCGACGGACGCGGTCATGGTCGCGCGAGGCGATCTCGGTGTGGAGATCGGCGTCGCGGAAGTACCGCTCCTCCAGAAGCTGATGATCGCCAAGGCTCGCGCAGCGAATCGGACGGTCATCACCGCCACGCAGATGCTCGAATCGATGATCGAGAACGCCGAGCCGACCCGGGCCGAGGCCTCCGACGTGGCGAACGCGATCCTGGACGGAACCTCCGCCGTCATGCTGTCCGGCGAGACGGCCGTAGGGAAGCATCCGGGCGGGGCGGTCGAGTTCATGGACAGGGTCGCTCGCGCCGTCGAGCCTTCGCTTGCCTACGAATCGTCCGGACCGCGCGGCGACAGCGAGACGGCCGCGATCCTCACGCACGCGGCGTGCGACATCGCTGAGGAGATGGATGCAGCCGCAATTGCAGTGCCGAGCGAGACCGGCGCGACAGCGCGCCAAGTCTCGAAGAGCCGGCCGCGGCGCCCGATCGTGGCCGCATCCGCAAACACGCAGGTGCTACGACAACTCGCTCTCGACTGGGGCGTCATCCCGATCGACGTGCACCGCGTTCGGACGATTGAGGAGATGTCGACTCAGATCCTCGAGCGGATCGAGGCGCGGGGCCTTGCTGCGGCAGGCGATGTCGTCGTCATGACAGGCCGAACCGAGCTCGACGCGCCGGGGACGACGAATCATGTCCTCGTCCACCGAATGGCGGGAGGGTAGGCGCACGTGTCGACTCCGCGGCAGTGGCGACGACCGACCCGGGCGACGAAAGCGCGCCTCCTGGTCATCGTTCTTGCCGCCGCCGCGGTCGGCGTCGCGATCATCGAGGACGGCGGCTCGACGTCGGCAGCGACTCCCGTCCGGCTCGAATTCGCCTACTCGCCCGACACGGAGCAGCTCCTTGTCCCGCTCATCGAGCGCTTCAACCGCGCCGCCGTCAAGGTCCACGGGCGTTCGATCCGCCTCACCGGCCGCGCTGTGACGTCCGGAGAGGCCGAGCGGATGATCGCGGCCGGGACACTCAAACCCGTCGTCTGGGGACCCGCGTCGTCGCTCTGGGGCCGGCTGCTCAACGCCCACGTCCGGAAAGAATGGGTGCCGCTCGACAACCCATCGATCGTCCAGTCGCCGCAGGTGATCGCGATGCCCGAGCGCACGGCGAGGAGGCTCGGTTGGCCGCGGCGCTCGATCGGATGGAAGGACATCCCCAGGCTGGCGGCAAGGAGCGAGTTCCGCTTCGCCCACCCCAATCCGACCACCTCGACCTCGGGACTCTCGACCGTGGTGGCGGAGTACTACGCCGTCACCGGCAAGATCGCCGGGCTCACGATCGACGACGTCAACCATGCGCGCCGCGACGTTCGGAAGATCGAGCGGTCGATCGTCCACTACGCGCGGACGGCGGACGCCCTACTTGCGCAGCTCGGCCGCTACGGCCCCGGCTACGCGTCCGCGGTTGTCGTGCAGGAGACCTCGCTCGTTCAGTTCAACGAGCAAAGTCCGTGGCGGCTCATCGCGATCTACCCCGCAGACGGGACGTTCATGGCCGACTACCCGTACATCGTCCTCGACGCCCCCTGGGTCGGCACCGACGAGCGGGCCGCCGCCCAGACGTTCGGGAAGTGGCTCCGCGGCCAGGTGACTCCGGATGCCGCCGCGCGAAGTGGGTACCGGGTACCGACGCCGGGCGCGCCCGTCCTGCCGCCTGTCGATCCGGAACACGGCGCCGACCCGAGCAAGCCCGACGTCGTCCTCAGACCGCCGGCACCCGACGTTCTCACCGCCATCCTGGCCACGTGGAGAGTAGACCGCAGGCTCGCAACGTCGTAAGGCAATTGCCGAAGGCATACAACAAGCGGCCTCGAGCAATGGCACGAGAACGACCGCGCGCCCGTATCGCGAGATTGCGCTCTTCCTCTAACGAGGGCAGTCGATGAAGCCCGATGTCGAAAGGGCAAACGCGGCGCTCGCGGGCGCGTGTCCAGAAGAAGCGTCTGTCTACGCCTGGAACGCGCTCGCCGATCTCGGGCCGGACGACGCGCCGGAGCTGGCCCGCATCGCGCGGGGGCTCGACGATCCGCGACTCGTGCGCGAGATCGAACGTCGCGGCTTCTCGACGCGTCCCGCTGAGCAGCCGGAGCCGGAACCTGTCAAGCGCAAGCCGATTCTCCGCCTCGTGCGCGCGTTGCCGGCTCTTGCGGTCGCGCTGCTCATTGCGGCAGCCGTCCTCACGAGTATTCCAACCGAGTCCGGGGAGCGATATCCGACAGCGCAGGACGCGGCGTCCGAGACGCGGTTCGCCCGACCGATCCTCGCCGAGAGATCCGGGGTCTGGTTGGTACCGCTCGGCGAGCCCGGGAGCGTTGACGTCGACCGGCTCGCCCAGGAGCTCGCGGCCCACCACCGTCTACCGGTCGCCGTGCTGCCGGACATTGCGTTGCAACGCTGGACGCTCAACGTGAATGAGCGAAGCCTCGTCGCCGAGCAGCTAATTCTGCTCTTGCGCCAGGCCTATCGACCTCAGGACGGCGCCGCGATCATCGGGATTACGGACTACGAGATGTATGCGACCAAGGATCGGACGCACGTCTTTTCGTGGCGTGCTCCACCGCACTACGGCGTCGTCTCGACCTCATCGCTCGCCGCGAACGTTCTCGATCGCCTGCACGGGCATTCCAGACACGAACGCACGCGCAAGCTCGTCGCCCGCAACATCGGCTTCCTCTACTACCGCCGTCATGAGGTCGACGATCCGCACAGTCTCCTTCGCCCGCCGATGCATGGAAACGGCGACATCGACGAGCTCAAGGAGAGTCTGTAAGACCTCGCCACCGCGCC
>JBKPGW010000129.1:0-12969 GCA_046729555.1 Actinomycetota bacterium
GTCTCCGTCGAGGCCTCGTTCTTCAAGAAGATGTCGTCCGAGGAGAACCTCGCCTATGCGGCGCGCTTCTACGGCATCCCGCCGAGCGTGACGAAGACGGGGATCCCCGAGATCCTCGAGCGCGTCGGCTTCCCGGCCGGCCGCCGGCACGAGCCGATGGAGAACCTCTCGCGTGGGATGCAGCAGAAGGTCGCGCTGGCGCGTGCGCTGCTGACGTCACCCGTGCTCCTGCTCTTGGACGAACCGACCACGGGACTCGACCCGCGCTCCAAGCTCGAGGTGCAGGACTTCATCCGCGACGTGTGGTCGTCGCACGACGCGACCATCCTGCTCTGCACGCACGACCTGCGCGAGGCCGAGGTGCTCGCGGACCGCGTCGGCATCCTCGATCGCGGTCGCCTGATCGCGCTCGACCCGGCGGAGGTACTCAAGGAGCAATACGACGTGGAGACGCTCGAGGAGGCGTTCTTCGCCGCGACCGGACGGACGTTCGAGGAAGAGGAAGACGAGGACGCAGAAAGGGGCGTGTTCGCATGACAGGCGCAGCAACCACACTCCGCCACGAGTTCATCGGCCTCTACGGGATGGTCGAGCGGAACTGGTATCTGATCAAGCGCTACGCGTGGTGGGAGATCGCGTTCTTCTTCTGGACCGCGGCGAACACCCTCACGATCGTCTTCATCGCGAAGGGCGTCGTCGCCGAAGGCGGGACGGTCAACCTCGACCGGCTGACGACGATCCTGCTGATCGGGGCGGTGATCTGGTCGTACCTCGGCATCGTGTTCGAGCTGCTGATCGAGACGGTTGCGTGGGAGCGCTGGGAAGGGACGATCGAGTACACCTTCATGGCGCCGCTGACCCGTGCCGTGCACCTGCTCGGCACGGGGATCTTTGCGATCGGCTACGGGATCGTGCGGGCCTCGATCGTGTTCGCGGCGATCGCGGCTTTCTTCGGGCTGCACATGCCGAACGCAAACTTCGCCGCGGCGCTCGTCCTGATCGCGGTCGCGTCGATCTCGTTCGTCGGGATCGGGATGATGACCGCCGTCCTGCCGTTGATCTCGCCGGAGAAGGGAACGCAGTTCGGCTACGTCGCGCAGGGGCTGATGCTGGTCGTCTCGGGCGTCTACTACCCGGTCTCGGTGCTGCCCGAGTTCATGCAATGGATCGCGAAGATCTCGCCCGCGACGTACGCGCTGCGCGGCGAGCGCTCGGCGATCCTGGACGGAGCGTCGGTCGGCGGTGTGTGGGGCGACATCTGGCCGATGCTGATCATCGGCGTCGTGTCGGTTCCGCTGGGCATCTGGGTCTTCCGCCGCGGCGAGTTGCACGCCAAACGTCATGGGAAGCTCAAGCGCTCAGGCTAAGCGGGCGTACCACCTCTATCTGCCGCTGCGCTTCTTCCTGGCGCTGCCGGCGTGGGTCGTCGTCGCGGTGTACCTGGTGCGGGTCGCGAAGCTCGACCCGCTCGAGCTCGTCCTGATCGGCACCGTCATGGAGGCAGCCGTGTTCCTGTGCGAGGTGCCGACCGGCGTCGTCGCCGACCTCGTCAGCCGCCGGCTCTCGCTCGGCATCGGCTGGCTCGTGCAAGGAGGCGCGTGGGCGCTCGTCGCAGCGACCACGAACGTCGGCGTGATCCTCGTCGCCTGGGTGCTCTGGGGGATCGGGGCGACGTTCGAGAGCGGGGCATTTCAGGCATGGATCACGGACGAGGTCGGCGCCGACCGCGTCGGCCGCGTCTTCGTCCGCGGCTCGCAGGCGTCTTTCGCCGGCGGGATCGTCGGGGTGCTGGCCGGCTTCGCCGTCGCGACGGTGAGCATCCGTGCCGCGATCTACGGAGCCGGGGCGGTCACGGCGGCGATGGGTGTGGTCGCGCTCACAGTGATGCCGGAAGCCGGATTCACGCCCGCCCGGCGCGGCGACCGCACACGGCGACGCGCGATGCTCGACACGCTTGGAGGCGGAATCCGTCTGATCCGGCGGGCGCCTGCACTCATTCTGCTCGTGACGGCAACGGTCTTCGCCGGGGCGGCAAGCGAGGGATTCGACCGGCTGCGCGAAGCACACCTCCTGCGCGACGTCGGCGTGCCGGGCTTCGTCGGGCTCGATCCGCTGTGGTGGTTCGCGGTGCTGTCGATCGGAGGGGCGCTGCTCGGGCTCGTTGCGGCCAACAGGCTCGTCGGTCGAATGACGGCCGCTGACGCAGGCGCGATGTCACGGATGCTCTTCGCGCTCAGCACGATCGAGGTCGTTGCTGCGCTCGGCTTCGCGCTCGCAGGTTCGTTCGCGCTCGCGATCCTCGCCCTGTGGTTGCTGGGCCTCGGTCGCTCGCTCGTCTACCCCGTCTATACGACGTGGCTCAACCGCAGCATCACCGACTCGAGCGTGCGCGCGACCGTCAACTCGATCGCGAATCAGGCCGACGCGATCGGCCAGACGGCCGGGGGCCCGCTCGTCGGCGCGATCGGCAAGGTGGTGTCACTGCCCGCCGCCCTCGTCACGAGCGCGCTCTTCCTCACACCCGTGCTCGGCCTCTACGGGCGGGCGGCGCGGCATCACGGGCGCGAGCCCGAGCTCGCAGAGCTACCGCAGCCGGTGGAGACAGGCGCGTAGGCCCTCGCGCCAGTGTGGAAGCGTCGGCGCGTCCTTCTCAGTTCGCAAGATCGAGTACGCAGGGCGACGCGCAGCACGGCCGAGCTCCGCGCTCGAGATGCGCCGCACGCGGACGGCAAGCTCGGCCTCCTCGAAGATCGCCTCCGTGAAGTCGGCCCAGGTGCACTCCCCGGCTGCGGCGAGGTGCCAGATCCCGAAGGAATGGTCGAGCAGCTCTCGGGTCGCAGCGGCCAGATGACCGGCATACGTCGGCGCCGTGCGCTGGTCGTCGACGACTGCGACCTCGTCGCGCTCGTGTCCGAGTCTGAGCATCGTCGTGACGAAGTTTGTGCCGGACTCGCTGAACAGCCCAGACGAACGGACCACCCAGGCTCCCTCGCCCGCCGCCGCCTCGCCGTGCAGCTTCGTCCGGCCGTAGGCCGAGAGCGGGTTCGGCGCATCCGACTCGACGTACGGCTCACCCTTGCGGCCGTCGAAGACGTAATCGGTCGAGAAGTAGACGAGCGGTGCGCCGAGCTCCGCAACGTGTCGCGTCCCCCCGACGTTCACCGCCGCCGCGCCCTGTGGATCGGCCTCGGCGCCGTCGACGTCGGTCCAGGCGGCGGCGTGCAGCACCAAGGACGGCGCCGGATCGAGCTCGGGCGGCGGCAGCGTGACGTCCCAGTCGCCATGCGTGAGCGCGACGACGTCAGCGTCCGCGAAGGTCTCCTGCAGCGCGCGGCCGAGCTGGCCGCCGGCGCCGGTGATCAGGATCCGGCCGTGTCCCGTTCCGACAGGATGGGCGATTTCGTGCTCCAGAGGTCTACAACGCGGGGATCGTCCCACGGCAGGCCGTGCTCGTCGGGATCGGCCGGGTCGTACTCCTCGGTGACGTGGTACAGCATCAGCACGTCGGTCAGCGCCTCGAACCCGTGGGCAAGATTGCCGGGGACGTAGACGGCCTCGAAGTTGCCGTCACCGATGTCTTCGCAGAACGTTTCGCCTGTGTCGCGGTCGAGCGCCACGACGCGGGCGTTGCCCTGCAGGCACACGAAGAGATCGTCCTGACCACGTTCGTGGTAGTGGAGGCCGCGGATCGTTCCCTGGCGTGAGAACGACACGTTCGTCTGCCGGATCGGCTTCGGCAACGTGCTCGTACGTGCGATCTCCACGAGCCAGCCGCGTGCGTCTTCGTACCGCTTCAGCGGCGTCGCCCGCGTGCGGTCGGAGCCGAAGTGCGGGCGGCGCACCCGCTCGATCACCTCGTAGTACGCGTCGATCGATTCGCCGGCGTCTCCCCAGTAGCCCTCGAAGACGTCGTATGCGAGCGCGCCCTCACGCACGTAGTGGTTGTTGACGTCGGTGATCTCGAGCTCGCCGCGCGCGGACGGCTCGAGCTGTCCGACGACGTCGAAGACGTCAGCCGGATAGCAATACACCCCGGTGACGGCGTGCTTGCCAGGTGGAACGGCCGGCTTCTCGACGATCTCGACGATGCGGCCGTCCTCGATCCGCGGCACGCCGAGATGACGAAGATGCTCGGTCTCGCGCACGTGCGCGAGCAGCACACGTGCGCCGGATGCCTGCCGTTCGAAGTTCCGAATTGTGTTCGTGATCGGAGCGCTGAAGATGTTGTCCGCCAGCAGCACGACTAGCCGATCGTCGCGAGCGAACTCGCGCGCGAGGCCGAGCGCCTCGGCGATTCCGCCGGCACGCTCCTGTTGCGCATACCGGAGGTCGGCGCCGAAGTAGCGTCGAAAGTCGTCCACGTGATCGCTGCCGGTCACGAGGATCAGGTCGTCCACACCCGCCTCGACGAGGAAGTCCACCGCCCACTGAACCATCGGCTTGTCGCCGACCGGGAGCAAGTGCTTGTTCGTCACCCGGGTCAGCGGGTCGAGACGCGAACCCGTCCCACCCGCAAGCACGACTCCTTTCATGCTGCGCGATGCTACGGGAGCACCGCTAACCGAGCTGCGGCTCTGCCAACGGTGACTCCTTGACGCGCACGATACGCGCGACCCGAACGGGCAGCCACCAGTTCCAGCGCCCGAACCAGGCCATCAACGCAGGGACGAGGAGCGAGCGCACGATCGTGGCGTCCACGAAGATCGCCACCGCGAGGCCGATCCCGAATTGCTGCAGGCCGACGACGCGTCCGGCGACGAATCCCGAGAAGGCCGCGACCATGACGATCGCTGCGGCCGTGATGATCGTCCCGGTCCGCTCGAGGCCGTAGGAGACCGCGCGAACGTTGTCACGCTCCTCGTCCCAGGTCTCACGCATGCGCGACACGAGGAAGACCTCGTAGTCCATCGAGAGACCGAACAGCATCGCGAACAGGAAGATCGGGATCCAGCCCTCGATCTGCGGGAACTGGTACAGCCCCGCGAGCGTGTCGCCGAATCCCCAACGGAAGAAGACGACGAGCATGCCGTAGCTGGCGCCGACGGACAGCAGATTCAGGAGCACCGCCTTCAGCGGCAGCAGCACCGAGCGGAAGGCCCGCATCAGCAACAGATAGGTCAGCACGAGCACGGCGAGGACGAGCCACGGGAACGTGTCGTACGACCGCGTCAGGAAGTCCACGCCCTGAGGCGGCCCGCCGCCGGCGAGCACGCGCGCGCCCGGCGGGAAGTGCGCCGCCGGAACGATCTCGTCCCGGAGGCGATGCACGAACTTCTGCGACGGCTCGTCACCGTACTCGTGCTTGCCCGCGACGATCAGCTGCTCGTAGCGACCGCTCGGATCCACGAAGCGAGGGCCCGAGCCCGTCTGCACGAATGCGACTTCCGGGTCGCGCGCGAGCTCCGCCCGCAGCCGCACGACAGCGGCCTGCACGCCCGGCACCTGCGCGCCGTCGATAACGACGTTCGTCGGCGAGAGCGCGCCCGGGCCAACCGCATGGCGCAAGACGTTGAGCCCGCGGACCGACTGCGGCGTTTGTGGAATTCCCTGCGCCGACCCCGGAGTCAGCTGCAGCGCGTAGACCGGAACGGCGGCGGCGACCAGCACCGCCGCGCCGGCCGCGAAGAACACGATCGGCCGACGCATGATCGAGCGTGCGAGGCGCGCCCAGAACCCGTGTTCAACGTCGGGCCCGGCGAAGTGCGGTAGCGACAAGCCTCTGCGCCGAAGCCAGTCGGCGACGTGCACACGCTTCGTCCCGCGCCGGCCGTACACAGACAGCAGCGCCGGCTGCAACGTCGCCGCAGCGGCGATCGAGACGAGCGGGATCAGGAATCCGCCCACGCCCATCGAGCGCATGAACGGCAACGGCATGAAGAGGAGCAGAGCGAGACCGATCGCGACCGTGGCGCCGGAGAAGATCACCGCGCGTCCCGCCGTCGCCATCGTGCGCACGATCGCGTCGTCCTTCTCGCCGCCGCGCTCGAGCTCCTCGCGGAAGCGATACACGATCAGCAGCGAGTAGTCGATCGCGATGCCGAGCCCGATCAGCTGCACGAGATTCGTGACGTAGGTCGCCATCGTCATGTAGTGGGCGAAGACGAAGACGATTCCGAGCGTCCCGGTGATCGTCGCCGCGGCGAACAGGAACGGGATCGTCGCCGCGAACGACAACCCGAACACCGCGAGCAGAACGGCGAGGGCGATCGGCACCGCAATCGACTCACCGCGCGCAAGGTCGTGGCTGAAGATCGGGTCGAGGTCGCCTTCGATTGCCGGCTGGCCCGAGACGTAGCCCTCAACACCCGGCGGCGTGCTCAACCTGCCGCGGATGTCGTCCGTGTAGCCCTTCGCGTCCGCAAGGTTCAGCGTCGTCAGGATGCTTCCGTAGACAACCCCTCCCGGGGCGTCGCGCAATCCGGTCGCCTTCCCGCTCGGAACGGCCGTCGCGGCCCGGCGGATACTCCGTTCGAGCTTGAGGCGGACGCCCGCTGTGCCGTTACGGACCTTGTAGATGATCAGGAACTCACCGTCGCTGCGATCGCCGAAATGGTCCTGCAGGATCGTCCGGGCGCGCTCGGAGTCGGTGCCCGGAACGGTGAACGTGTTCGACAGGAGCGGCGTCAGCTTCGATGTCGCGAAACCGCCCGCGAGCAGGACAACGAGCCAGAAAGCGAGAACCGGCCAGCGGAAGCGCAGGACAAGGCGTGTCCAGCGGGCCATGCCTCAACCTTAGCCCTACCGGGGTACCCTGGAAACGTGGACAAGCGACGCGACCTAGAGCACGCAGCGGAAGAGATCGAACAGCTCTTTGCCGACCTCTGGCAGGTTTTCCCGTTCTCGCGAGGGCTGCGGCGCGGTTACCGCCCACAGGTCGACGTCTTCCGCAGCGAGGACCCGCCGACGCTGACCGTGCAGATCGAACTGCCCGGCGTCGACCCCGACAACGTGCAGCTGATCGCCTCGCCGCAGACCCTCCTGATCGTCGGCGAACGCCGGCGCCCGAAAGAGGGCGGCCACTACCAGCAGATGGAGATCGACTACGGGCCGTTCCAGCGGCAGATCACGCTGGCCGAGGACGTCGACCCGGAGGGGGCTGTCGCAACCTACGAGCGCGGCATGCTCACGGTTCGCCTCCCGATCACACCGCGGCCGTCGCCGCGCGAAAGCGTCTCGATCGCAGTGAGGACGGCCAGATGACGGAACTGGTCACCGAAGCCGGCGAGGAGCGCGACGACGAGTTGACGTTCCCGGCGATGCTGCCGGTCCTGCCGCTGAAGGACACCGTCGTCTTCCCGGGCTTCCCCACTCCGCTCGCGATCGGGCAGGAGCGCTCGATCAAACTCGTCGAGGACGTCGTCTCCGGCGACCGGGCGCTCGCGCTCGTGACGGTCAAGAACGAGGAGGCCGAGCAACCCGGGTCCGACGACCTCTACCGCGTCGGGACGGCTGCCGTCATCCACAAGATGATCAAGGTTCCCGACGGCACGCTCCGCATCCTCGTCGAAGGTGTGCGCCGCGTCGGGCTCGACCGGGTCGTTCAGGAGGACCCGTACCTGGTCGGTGAGTTCGCCGACCTGCCGGACGAGCTCGAAGAGTCGCGCGAGGTCGAAGCGCTCACACGCAACGTGCAGAACCTGTTCGGCCGTGTGATCAGTCTGGTTCCGTACCTGCCCGAAGAGCTCCAGATCGCCGCGGCGAACGTCGAGGACCCGAGCGCGCTGTGCAACCTCGTCGCGTCGACGCTGCGCCTGAAGACGGAGGAGAAGCAGACGCTGCTCGAACAGCTCGACGTCGAGGTGCGGCTGCGCGAGATCTCCACCATCCTCAACCGCGAGCTCGAGGTGTTCGAGCTCGGCTCGAAGATCCAGTCGCAGGTGCAGGAGGAGATGGAGAAGGGGCAGCGCGAGTTCTTCCTGCGCCAGCAGCTGAAGGCGATCCAGGACGAGCTCGGCGAGGGCGACGCCGATCAGGCGGAGCTCAACGAGCTGCGCACGCGCTTCGCGGAGCTGGAGCTGCCCGAGGAGGTGCAGAAGTCGGTCGACCGCGAGCTGTCACGTCTGGAGAAGATCCCGTCGGCGGCCGCCGAGCACGGCGTCATCCGGACGTACCTCGACTGGCTCGTCTCGCTGCCGTGGAACAAGGTCACCGAGGACAACCTCGACCTCGAGAACGCGCGCGCCGTGCTCGACGAGGACCACTACGACCTCGACAAGGTCAAGGAGCGGATCCTCGAGCACCTCGCCGTCTCGAAGCTGAAGAACGACCTCTCCGGCCCGATCCTCTGCTTCGTCGGGCCGCCCGGTGTCGGCAAGACGTCGCTCGGCCAGTCGATCGCGCGCGCGCTCGGACGGAAGTTTGCTCGCCTGTCAGTGGGCGGCGTGCGCGATGAGGCGGAGATCCGCGGCCATCGGCGGACGTACATCGGCGCGATGCCCGGGACGATCATCCGCACGCTGCGCGACGCCGAGTCGATCAATCCCGTGTTGCTCATCGACGAGATCGACAAGATGGGCACCGACTACCGCGGCGATCCGGCCAGCGCGATGCTCGAGGTTCTCGATCCCGAGCAGAACAGGCACTTCCGCGACCACTACCTCGATCTGCCCTTCGACCTGTCCAAGGTGCTGTTCATCTGCACCGCGAACACGCTCGACACGATTCCCGGACCGCTGCTCGACCGCATGGACGTGATCCAGCTGTCCGGGTACACCGAGGACGAGAAGTTCGGCATCGCCAAGCGCTACCTCTTGCCGAAGCAGCTCGAGGCACACGGGCTCGACGCGGACCGGGTGGCCGTCTCCGACCGCGCGCTGCGGCTGATCATCCGCGAGTACACGCGCGAGGCCGGAGTGCGGAATCTCGAACGCCGGCTCGCCGACGGCCTGCGGAAGGCTGCACGACAGATCGCCGAAGGGAAGACGCGCGCGAAGCGGCTGCGCATCGACGAGCGTCGCGTGCGCAGCTGGCTCGGGCCGCGGCGGTTCGAGGGCGAAGTGCGCAAGCGCACCTCGGATCCGGGCGTTGCGACCGGGCTCGCGTTCACGGCAGTCGGCGGCGACGTGCTCTTCTTCGAGGCGACCGCCTATCCGGGCAAGGGCCGCCTGACCATTACCGGCCAGCTCGGCGACGTCATGCAGGAGTCGGCGCAGGCGGCGCTGTCCTGGGTGCGCGCGCACGCGAACCAGCTCGGCCTCGATCCGGAGTGGTTCCGCGAGCACGACGTGCATCTCCACGTGCCGGCGGGCGCGGTCCCGAAGGACGGGCCGTCGGCCGGAATCACGATGGCGACGGCGATCGCGTCGCTCGTCCGGCAACAGCCTGTCTCCGACGACGTCGGGATGACCGGAGAGATCACGCTGACCGGTCAGGTGCTGCCCATCGGCGGCATTCGGGAGAAGTCGCTCGCCGCGCAGCGGGCCGGCTTGACGCGGGTGATCATGCCGCGCGAGAACGAGCCTGACCTCGCCGAGCTCCCGGCCGAGACGAAGCGCGAGCTCGAGTTCGTCCTCGTCGACTCGATCGACCAGGTCTTCGACGCGGCGTTCGACGGCAAGGCCGACGGCCGGGCCACCCCGGTGCCGGTCAGAGAGAAGGCCGCGGCTCAGGCCACCAACTTGAACGTCGCGAGCAGCCGGTCGCAGGCACCCGTGTCGCCGCCCTCTCCGTAGCGACACAGGAGCAGGTACTCCGTCTTGCCGCGCAGGACAAACGTGATCCGTTCGACGAGCGCCTTTCCATCCCGTTCGTAATCGATGTCGTAGCTCCGTGCGCGCCGACCCGAGGTCATGACGGTGCGCGACTCTCCCACCGTGCCGTTCTGCTGCTGCGCGAGCCCGTCGGCCGCGCGATCGAGCTCCGGGAGCACGTGGTCCCAGAGGATCGGCCGGTAAGCACGCAGGAGGGGATAGCGCGTGACGGAGACGAGGCTGACGCCCTTCGAGACGCGTACCTCCCGGCCGCTGCGGACGACGGCCCAGTTCGCCGGAGCCGAGAACCGGTAGCCGAGCCCCCGCACGACGCGCTCGGGCGTCGTGCCGCCGCCGCCTCCACAACCGGCCACGAACAGTAGACCGACGCAGCAAGCCGCTCGTTTGCGAGGATTCACGCGGGGTACGAAGCGGCTGGACACCAGCGAAAGGACATCTGAGGCATGACCAAGACGAAAGACAAGGTATTGGACCGGACGGGTAGCGCCCGGCCCTACATCGAGCGCGCGATCAAAGACGAGGACTTGCGGGAGAACGTCCGCAACGCCTTCGAGTCCGCACGCGAGGTCTACAACGAGCTGATCGGCGGGCGCGGAGCGATCCCGCTGGCGACGCGCGTGGCCACCGACAAGGACATCCAGGAACGCCTCAAGGAGGCGGTCGACGAGCTGCGCCAGGCGGCCGACCGCGTCCAGGGCAAGAAGGAGCACGGCGCCCGCAACACGACGCTGCTGCTCACGGGCATTGCGCTCGGGATCCTGTTCAACCCGATCTCAGGCGCTCAGACGCGCAAGTGGCTGTCGGACAAGCTCTTCGGGCCGAGCGACGAGTTCACCTACCAAGGCGGAGGCAACTCGGGCGCGGGCGCGCCGTCGAGCTAGGGCAGCTTTGTCGAGCTGAAGTTGTCGCCCCTCACCACGAGGGGCCTGACTGCGCGTTCGAGCGAGCCCGGCACCAGGCCGTCCGCGCTCGAGATGTCGGAGACGGTTAGCAGGATCGCCCCCGGCTTCGGCGCGTTGCCGATCGAGTGCAACGGCGCCCAGGCGTCGCCGCCGGCGAAGCTGACATCCTGCAGGTGTTTCCAGGCAAGCAGGTACGTCGTCGGATTGACGGCGCCGTCGTAGCCGAGGCCGATCAGCCCGACAGGGTGGATCTCGAAGTGAAGGTGCGTCGGTGTGCCCAGAGCGTCGCCGGTGTTGCCGACGAACCCGAGCACGTCACCCGCGTTGACCTTGTTGCCGTTGACGGCGAGCGGGGTGAAGGCGGACAGGTGCGCGTAGTAGAAGAGGTTGCCCTGGCCGTCACGTAGCCAGAGCCGGTTGCCGCCGATCTTGTTCCAGCCGACCGAGAAGACCGAGCCGGCTGCGACCGCCAGCACCGGTGCGCCCAGCGGCGCGAAGATGTCATCGCCGTGATGCCAGCCGCCGGCGACGTCGCTGCGGGCTGCGCCGAAGGTGTCGGTAAACGACGACGGGCCGTAGACCGGGAAGACGTAGCCGCCGGCCGTCAGCTTCGGCGTCACCTGCGGCGGCTGGCGCACGGGCAGGCCGAGCGTCGGCTCGGGCGCCGCGGTGTTCGGTGCGCTTTTGGTCTCCGGCTTGCGCGGCTTCGCGGGCGGTGGAGCGACAGGCGCCGCCTGGGCCGCAACCTCCGCGTAGCCGACGAGGATCGTCGTGCCGGCCGGCAATCCGCCGTGGTCGGCCGTCAAGCGGATCTCGAGCGCGGTGATGCTCCCGCGGTAGCCGGTTGCCGGCGAGCCGCTCCCCGCACCCGCGAGCACGGTGAGCGAGCCCCAGTCGGCGAGCGCGACCGTCCCGTTTGCGACCGGCTGGCCGAGCGCGACGAGACCGGTCACGCCGGAGCCGGAGCTGTCGCCCTTCGCCGCTCCCGCGCGCGCTCTCACGTGCGCCTGGGCGATCACGCTGGTGGCGGTGATCTCACCGCCGAAGACGTTGAGGTTGTTCACCTCGGCGGACGCGGTCGCGGTGGCCTCGACGTCAGTCGCGGCCGAGGCACTGGCGTTGGCCGAGCCGGTGCTGATGATCGGCGCGTGCGTCGACGGATCCTCGCCGTACGTGAAGCTGCCGCTGAAGAGCACCTGGTCGGTCGGGGCCGACACCGTCGGCGTCGCGGCACCCGTCTGGCCGGGGACGACGACCCGGATCGCCTGGGCGCGGGCCGTGGCGCCAGCCGCCTGGCTGTGCTGCCATCCCGCGTCGGCCGACGTGGCGGTCAGCAAGAGCAGGGAGGCGAGGGGGACGACAGACGCTCGCTTCAGCACCGGCACTCCATTATGCAGCCTCTTTCGAGGTACCAAACCCGAATCGTCCACCCCGGCTGGCACGATCGGCGTGGTGAGGCGGAGCCTGCCCCTGAGTGGGTCGTATGTCGTCGACGGCCTGGGCGCAGGCGTCGCGGTCCTCGTGATCGCAACAGTGGTCGGCCTCGCGGTGCTCTGGCCACACGGAAAGCTCGGCCGTCCCGGCCAGTTTGGGCCCATCCGGACGGTGGGGGCAGTCGCGGAGAGGGTCGAGACCCGTCCCTGCAGGCTATCGGCGTCCCATCGCTGCCGAATCGCGACGGTCAAGATCCTGGACGGCCCTCAGAAGGGCGAGCGGACGCAGCTGACGACCGTGGCGGCCGTCGGTTCGCTCGACATCTCGGAGGGCGATCACGTCCGCGTCTACAAGAACGCCGTTCCGGCGGGATCGTCAGGGAACGTGCCGGAATTCTCTTTCGCCGACTTCGACCGCCGCGGCGCGATGTTGTGGCTGACGATCGGATTCGTCGTGCTCCTGCTCGCAACCGGCAGGTTCCACGGGCTCCGAGCGCTCGTCGGCCTGGTCGCGAGCCTTGTGATCGTGGTCGAGTTCGTCGTGCCGGCGATCCTGCACGGGTCGTCGCCGTTCGCCGTCGCGCTCGTCGGCGCGTTCGCGGTGATGCTCGTGATGATGCCGCTGTCCTACGGCGTTGGCGCGAAGGCCCTCGCGGCCTGGGTCGGGACCGCGATCAGCCTGCTGCTCGCCGCAGGGCTCGCCTACGCGTTCACGCACATCGCCCATCTCAGCGGGGCGACTTCGGACGAGAGCGTCTATCTCGGCGCCTCGCAGTCCAGCCTCTCCCTACAAGGGCTGCTCGTCGCCGGCATGGTGATCGGGGCGCTCGGCGTGCTCGTCGACCTCACCGTCAGCCAGGCGTCGACGGTGATCGCGCTGCGGCGGGTCAACCCGTCGCTCGGGTTCGGAGGCCTCTTCCGCGG
>JBKPGW010000130.1:0-1182 GCA_046729555.1 Actinomycetota bacterium
TGCGACGCCGCTGCCGCCCGGGTCGCTCGCCGTCGCGGAGAAGCTCGTCGGGCTCGGCAGCGAGCCGTTGATCGCGGCCGCCGGCGCCGTGATCGCGACCGAGGGCGGCACGTTGTCGACACGGATGCTCGTGTTCTCGACGGTTGTCGTGTTGGTCGCGTCGTCCGTCGCGCGGGCGCGCAGGTCGTAGAGGCCGTCGCCTGCGGGAAGAGAGGTCGTGTTCCAGGAGGAGCCGGTCGCGGCGTATGCGCTCGCCGGGTCGCTGTGGAGCTTGTACGCGAAGGTGATGGGCGGGCTCGCAGGCGACGCGTCGCTCGCGCTTGCCGTCAGCGAAACCGTCCCGCTGACGGTGTCGCCTGACGCCGGACTGGAGAAGGTCAACGCCGGCGGCGTGTTGTCGACGCGGGTCGTCACGATCGGTGAGGTCGTCGAGTTGCCGGCGACGTCCGTCGCTGTGACGCGCAGGTCGTAGAGGCCGTCGGCGCCGAGCGTCGTGTCCCACGTGGCGGGCTGCGTGTTGAAGCTGCCGCCGTTCGGCGCGAGCTCGTACGTGACCGTGTCGATGCCGGAGCCGCCGTCGTTCGTGCTCGAGGTGAGCGTGATCGTCCCGCGCACCGGGTTGCCGGGGCTCAGCATCGTCGCGCTCGGCGCCGTGTTGTCGATGCGGCGGTTGGCGACGACGACCGGGGAGGTCTCGGCGTTGCCCGCGACATCGGTCGCGACCGTGCGGAAGTCGTACAGGCCGTCGGTGACGCCGGTCGTATCGAACGAGGTCGAGTACGGCGACGTCGTGTCCGTCGTGATCGTCGTCCAGGAGCCGCCGCCCGCCGGCCGGCGCTGGAACGCGACCGAGGCGAGGCCCGAGCCGCCGGTGTCGCTCGCGCTGGAGGTGAGCGTGACGGTCTGGCGGAGGTTGGCGCCCGGATCGTCCTGAGCGCTGGTCGGGGCGGCAGTGTCGGACTTGACTTCGTTCCCCGACGTCGCCGTCGTCCAGTTGCCGGCGTTGTCGGCGAGCCGGTAGCGGTACTGCGCGCACTTGCCGGACGCAACCGAGTCGGGGCTCGTCGCGGACGTCCAACTGCCGTACGACGAGCAGGCGTCGCCGGCGAGATTGCCCGTCCGGCGCTCGAGCGCGGCGGACGATGCGTCGACGTCGGCGTCCGGGCCGTTGTTCGTCGTGAC
>JBKPGW010000131.1:0-6569 GCA_046729555.1 Actinomycetota bacterium
CCCAGCCCGAGCTGACGATAGGCCTTCGCGTTCCGCTCGATCTCCGGCGTCGGATACGAGGAGTTGCCGACGAGGATCTCCTGGGCCAGGAAGACGACGTCGACCGCGTGCTCGAACGCCTCGACGTCAAGCTCCCCGTCCTCGCGGCGGAACTTCATCAGGTTCAGCGACGCGAGATTGCAAGCACTGTCATCAATGGACATGTACTCACTGCACGGATTGGACGCGTTGATTCGGGACGTGTTCGGCAGCGTGTGCCAGTTGTTGATCGTCGTGTCGTACTGCACGCCCGGATCTGCGCACTGCCAGGCCGCGTCGGCGATGTCCTTCAGCAGCCTGCGTGCCTTGACCGTCTCTACGACCGTGCCGTCGGTGCGTGCCGTCAGGTTCCAGTCGGCGTCAGCCTCGATCGCCTGCATGAACGCGTCGGTGACGCGCACCGAGTTGTTCGCGTTCTGGTACTGGATCGACGCCCAGTCCGGCGAGTCCAGCGACATGTCGTAACCGGCGGACTCGAGCACCCGCGCCTTGCGCTCCTCGTGCGCCTTGCACCAGATGAATTCCTCGATGTCGGGATGGTCGACGTCGAGCACCACCATCTTTGCCGCGCGCCGCGTCTTTCCGCCGGACTTGATCGTCCCGGCCGACGCGTCGGCGCCGCGCATGAACGACACCGGCCCGCTCGCGTAGCCGCCCTTCGACAGCTGTTCCTTCGACGAGCGCAGCTTCGAGAGGTTCACGCCTGACCCGGAGCCGCCGCGGAAGATGATCCCCTCGCGCCGGATCCAGTCGAGGATTGAGTCCATCGAGTCCTCGATCGAGAGGATGAAGCAGTTGTGGACGGCGACGTTGTTCGAGAGGTACTCACCAGACTCTGTCTGAATGTCGTAGACATCCATGACCCCCACGGGCTCGATCGCAACGATCTCTTCCTCGCGGAGATCCGGGCACTGCTTCAAGCCGCGCAGCGCCAGTGACTCGAGCAGCTTCGCCTGCTTCTTTCGCCCGAGGAAGCCAACTAGCTCGGCGAAGCGCGCACGTTCCGAGCCGATGCTGACGAAGACCTCGTGAAGGTCGTGGCGGTCCGGACGCTTCTCCTGCTTCTTGCTGCGACGCGAGTAGATCCCAATCACATTGAGAAGTAGCTGCACGTCTTCAGCCCACTTCTCGCTGATGACCGCAAACGCGACGCGTCCGCTCTCGTTGCCGTTCTCGCGACGCACGGAGACGTAGCCGTCCGCCTGGAAGATGCTCAGCAGATACGCGGTGATGACGTCGTGCGAGGCGGTCCACAGCCTCTTCGGCGCGCGGATGTCGACACCGCGAGCCAGGAGGTCCCATTCCTCGACGAACGAGCGGAGCTCCTCGCCGTAGAGCCGAATGCGGCGGCAGTGAAGTGATGTGTCCTGCGTCGCGACGTCCCGCACATGCCGGTGGACATCCGGGAACACGACGTCGAGGTTGGTGACGATCCAGTCGTACTCGTCGTCGGTCGCGACCTGGAATTCGATGGTGAGGGACCGGTTCGTCCCGTGGTCGTATTGTCCGACAAATCCGTCGGCCTGAAGCCAGCCGGCGAGCGCAGCCTCCGCTTCGCGAGTCTCTTCGGCTGTCGTCTCCGGAAGATCGTCGAACGATCCGCCCCCGACAGCGACCAGCGCGCGCTGCTCGACCTTCGCGCGGTGCGGATGCAGGTGCATGCGCATTCCGGGCCGGAGCTGATCCACCCGGAGCCATTCGGGCGCCGTCCTACGTTCGTGCACCGCCTTCACGACGTGATCGGCGGTTGCCTCGACCCACTGACCATTTCGAAGCGTGACGCGGAAGACGGGCTTTCGCCCGTTGTTCTTGACCGCGACGATGTGCGTGATCCCATTCGCGTCGTAGACCTCGCGGCCGACCTGGTCTCCTTCGACGAGCTCGCCGATGGGTACCATCCCGTCGGGCGTGGAGACGAGCGCCTCGTAAGGTTGACACGCACTACATTGCGGCTTCTCCTCGAAGCCGACGTTGAACCACACGGGCGAGTTGAAGGAGGCGAGCTGGTTGACGAGGATCGCCTTCAGCTCGGCCTCGAACGTGTCGGCCTCCTCGTCGGACGCGAAGTAGCCGTCCTTCCGCCCCCACGCGGAGATCGTGTCGACGACCCGCCCGATCATCTGCCGCACGGAGCGCTCCCGCTCCGGCGAGGTCATCCGCCCACGGAAGTACTTCTGGGCGACGATGTTGGTCGCCGTCTGCGACCAGAACTTCGGGAACTCGACGTCCTTCTGCTCGAAAACCGGCTTGTCCTTGCCCGGGATGAAGGCGTCGCGCGTCTCCCATTCGATCTCGTCGAAGGGGTCGCGCCCGGGGATCGTGAAGTAGCGGCGGACGGCGAGAGTGGCGTCCTCTCGGACGACCGTGTTCTCGATTTCCTCGGCCGTTACCGGGGACTCAGTCTGCTGCTTCGTGCTCGCCATTCCGCTCCTCCAAGGGTAGCCGTGGGTCCGTAAGGGAGGACCAGTGTGGATGGAGGCCCGGACGGAATCGGGCGCTGTTTACGGGGCTACCCGATCGGGTCGGGCGGCGGCGGTTTCGCGTCCGCCTTGCGCGCCTGATAGCGGCGCGCGGCGAAGCTGACTGCGGCCGCCGCGATCAGCGCCAGCGCGAGCCCGCCCAGCACGAGCAGCGGCACCGGCACCGAGTCCGCGGTGCTCGGCCCGATCTTCGAGGCGAGCCAGTGAAAGAAACCTTTGTCGTGGCTGCCGCCGGTCGCGCCGCCGCTGGGCCCGTCGCCTCCGCCGGCGCCGGGCACCAGCGTCATCCCCGTGACATGCCCGTTGTGGTCGCGGATGACGTCCTGGAGCGCGCGCGTGAGGTCGTCGCGCAGCGTCCCGTAGACGAGCTGGTCCTCCGGGATCTCCCGCAGCGCCTCGCGGTAGCAATGCACCGGATACGTCTGGTCGATGCGCCCGTCGACGTACCAGTCCTTGATCAGTGCGCTCGAGCAGGTGCTCGCCCGAGCGGTGCCGACGCCGAACGCGCCTGCGACGAGTGCGGCTGTGACAAGGAGGATGAGGGGCTTAAGGAACTTGGGCATGCGGCGACAGCGCTGCGGCTAAGGGGCGGACTCTAACGACGATCTTGCCCACCTTGCCGGATGGGAGTGAGCCTGGCATATGAGGCATGTAAACGGTTTGTAAGCAGGAACGACCCGCCGGACCTCTCGTAGAGCCCTGTGTTAGCTTCGGGCGCGATGCGACGGCAGGCCGTTCTGGGAGCTGCGCTCCCGGCCGCCGCCGCCGCGCTCGCCTTTGCCGCGCTCTTCCTCAGCGAGGGCTCGAGCCAGTCGCGGCTGTTCTGGATCGGCGCCCTCGCGGTGGTCGTCGCGGCCGTCGGGTGGGGCGTCCGGCCGCCCTCGCTGCCGAGGCCGGCGCTCGCCTTCTTCGGGGCGCTCGCCGCGTTCGTGCTCTGGGAGGGCGCGTCGATCGCGTGGTCGATCGAGCCGAGCCGCTCCTGGGACTACGCCAACCGCGGGCTCGTCTATCTGGCGTTCGCCGCCGTGGGCGCCCTGCTCGGCGGGGTGGCCCTGCGGCGGTCCGGCTATGCCGCCGCGGCCCTGCTCGGCGCGCTCTTCGTGTGGGCGCTCGCCGCGAAGGTGATCCCGGGCCTCTACGCGGACTACGGGCGGCTGGCGCGGCTGCGCTACCCGCTCGGTTACTGGAACGAGCTGGCGCTGCTCGCGGCTGCCTCTGTGCCGGTGGGGCTGTGGCTGCTGCGTCGCTCGCGGCTGGCCGGTTCGCTCCTGCTTTACCTCGCGCTCGTCGTCGCCGTCCTTACGTACTCGCGCGTGGGGATCATCCTCGCCGTCCTCGTGGCGCTGGCCTGGCTTGTGCTCGACGAGCGCCGGCTCGAGAGCATCGGGCCGCTGGCGATCGCCTGGATCGCGAGCGCGCTCGTCGCTGGCGCCGGCCTGTTGCTCCCGGGTGTGAGCGATGACGGGCAGCCGCGTCACGTGCGCGTCGACGACGGGCTCCTCTTCGGCGCGGCGCTCATCGTTGGTGCGGTCGCCGTCTGGGCGGCGTTGCGCTTCGTCGTCCGGCGTGCGGTCGACCGCCGCGTCGTGCGCGCGGCTGCGGTGCCGCTTGCTGCCCTAATCGTCGCCGCCGCCGCGGGATCGGTCGTCCGCGCCGGCGGTCCCGTCGACTGGGCCCAGGACCGCTGGGACGAGTTCTCCAACCCGGTCACCGAGCAGCTCGGGAACACGCCGAAGCGCTTTACCTCGGGGAGCTCGAGCAACCGCTGGCGCTGGTGGCAGGAGGCCTGGAACGCGTTCGTCGATCACCCCGCGCAAGGGACGGGTGCGGGCACGTTCGGCCTCACCGACCGGATCGAGCGCAACAGCTCGCTCGCTGTCGTCGAGCCGCACAACACCCCGCTCCAATTTTTGAGCGAGCTGGGCATCGTGGGCTTCCTCCTGTTCGCGGTCATCGTCGGCGCGGCGGCGGTGGCGATCCGGCGCCGGGCGGCGACGGCGTTGACGCTCGCCGTCGCCGCCTGCTTCCTGCATCTGCTCGTCGACATCGACTGGGACTACGTAGCCGTGCTGGGGACGCTCTTCCTCACGGTCGGGATGGCGGCCGCAGGGCCGCCCGCGGTGAGGCGGCGCGGCTGGCTGCCGGCGGCCGCGGTCGGCGTCTGCGCGCTCGCCGCCGTCTACTCGCTCGCCTCGCCCTGGCTGTCCTCACACCGGGTCAGCGCTGCATACGACTCGGTCGCGTCAGGCAATGCGCTCGCGGCGCTCGACGAGGCGAAGGCGGCACATTCCTTCAATCCGCTCGCGGTCGAGCCCCTTTGGCTGCTGGGCGCTTTGACGCTCGACAAGGCGCGTGCGCTGCGCTACTACGAACAGGCGCGCGATCTCGAGCCCAAGAATCCGGAGACGTGGTATGAGCTCGGCGCTTTCGAGCTCAGGACGCTGAAGCAGCCACGGGCGGCCTACCGGGACCTGAACCACGCGTACACGCTGGACAACTTCCTGTTCGGAGAGGGAACGACGCCCGGGCGCGACCTCGACACCGCACGCTGCCAGGTCGACCCGTCTACGTGCCGATGATCAGCACCAGGTGCGAGCCCAGCAGCTGCGCGGGGCGCATCCCGTCGAGCGGCCGCACGATCCGGATGTGCAGGTCGTGGGCGAGCCGCCGGCCTTCGGCGATGTAGCCGGGCCGGTACATCACGAGTGAGCGCGGCGTGATCGCCGGCGCGTTGCCGACATCGCCAAGCAGGTAGCCGCGCGCCTGGACGCGGTCGGCTGCGGCATGCGCGGCGCCGGCCCGGCCGTTGCCGTTCAGCACCATCACCGAGGTCTCGTTGCGTGGCAGCGTCGGCTTCTTCGCGGGTGCCGGCGTCGAGCTGCGTTTGGGCGGGGCGGCCGCTGCGACGGCCGACTCTCGGAAGTGGCGGGTGATCGGGTTCCCGAGCATGACGATCCCGACGCCTGCGAGTGCCAGCAGCTCGATCGCCGCGACGGCGCTGACGGCGATCGTGGCGCGTCGCCAGGGGCGGACGAGGTCGTGCGCGTGCTCCATCGCCCGGACGAAGTTCGGCCTGTGCCCGCCGGCTCCTTCCGACTGCTGGGGTCAGACCCCTTCGGGGTCAGACCCCATCCATTCGCAGGTCTCTGCGAGGCCTGCGTCGAGCGACCGCTCGGGCTGCCAGCCGAGCTCGCGCGCGGCGAGCGACGGATCAAGGACGCTGCGCTGCACCTCGCCGGGACGCGGGTCGACGAACTCCGGCTCGCGGTCGTGCCCGGCCGCCCGCTGGATGCGCTCGTAGAGCTCCAGCACCGACGTCTCGACCCCGGTGCCGACGTTGAAGACGCCGCCGTCGACCCCGGCGGCCGCGAGCGTCGCCGCGACGACGTCTCCGACGTAGACATAGTCGCGCGTCTGCGTTCCGTCGCCGTAGATCCGCGGCGTCTTGCCGTCGCGTAGCGCGCTCATGAAGATCGCGACGACGCCGGCCTCGCCGTGCGGATCCTGCCGCGGGCCGTAGACGTTCCCGTAGCGCAGCGACACATGCCCGCTGCCGTACAGGCGGTTGTACGCCGCGATGTACTCCTCGGCCGCGAGCTTCGAGACGCCGTATGGCGCGAGCGGGAGGCGCGGATGATCCTCCGCCGCCGGCCCGTCGCACTCGCCGTATATAGCCCCGCCGGTCGAGCTGAAGACGATCTTCGTGCCGTGCTCGCGCGCCGCCTCCAGCACGCGCAGCGTCCCGCCGACGTTGACGTCCGCGTCGAAGTCCGGTCGCTCGACCGACACGCGCACGTCGATCTGCGCCGCCAGGTGGAAGCACAACTCAGGCTGCGCCGCCGCGAACACCGCCTCGGTGTCCTGGCGGACGTCTCCTTTGTGCAGCTGCGCGCCCTCCACGACGTTCCGCCCGCTGGAGAGATCGTCGAGCACGTGCACCTCGTCGCCGCGCGCGAGCAACGCATCGACGACGTGCGAGCCGATGAAGCCCGCGCCTCCGGTCACGACCGCCCGCACGCGCCGTATCGTACGGCGGCGGTGTTCCTCACC
>JBKPGW010000132.1:0-9012 GCA_046729555.1 Actinomycetota bacterium
CCGCGCGGACGGGCCGCTCCGCGGCCGGGGTCAGACCCCGGACTTTGGCCTTCCGCGCCCACAACGCGATCTCGACGACCGCCACGATGAGCCAGGCGCCCGCGACGAGCCCGATGATCGACCAGGTCCCGACGCGCTCGATCCCGGCGACGACGGCGACGGCGATGATGAATCCGGCCTGTATCAGGAACCGCGGGCCGAGGACCACCGCGTGATCCTACGACTGCGGTTCGTCCTGCGACTCGCCGGCAGGCTCGGAGCCGGCGGCCGCCGACTCTTCCTCCTCCGACGATTCCGCAGCCGCAGGCGGTGAGACCGGCGGTGCGGCAGCGACCGCCGCTGAAGAACGCGCCGGGGCGGGCGGCGTGCGCGTTGCTTCGATCGACTCCTTGGCGGCCTCGACGATCGCCTCGCCGACACGCTTGATCTCGTGCTCGCCGAGGCCGGCTGCGGCGAGCAGCTGCTCGGTGCCGGCCTGCGCTCGGCTGAGGATGGCGGCGGCCTGTGCACGCGCCCACTCGAGCGTCTGCTCGACCTCCGCCCGCGCCGAGTTCGTCAGCTCGGTCGCCTGGTGGCGGGCCTGCTCGAGCAGGCGGCTGCCCTTTGCCTCCGCCTCCCGCAGCTCCTGTGTTGCGTCGCGGTTGGAGTTCGCGAGCAGCTCGCGCGCCTCGTTCCGGGCGGCGTTCAGCACCTCGGCGCGCTGGCGCTCGCTCTCCTGGCGGTAGCGCTCGATCTCGGCCTCGTGGTCCTGCTGCTCGCGGCGCCGGCGGCGGACTTCTTCCTCCGTCTTCGCAAGCTGCGCCTCGGACGCGCGCTGGGCGTCGGCTTCGACGGTGTCGGCGAACTCGGAGGCGGAGCGGATCAGGTGCAGCGCGTCCATGCGCACCGCATGGCCGGTCGGCTCGACGGTCTGGCCGCTGCGGCTCGCGGCCTGGAGGACGCGAAGCTGCGCCTGCAGCTGTGAGGAGTGACGGCGGAACGCCTCGAACGCCTCGCGGACGCCGTCGGGGTCATACCCGTCGCCCTTGCGCGGGATGTCCTCGAGGCGCGGGAGCGCGCTGAGTGAGGGCTGTTGTCCGGGTTCCTGTGTCGCCATCGTCAACGAAAGTATGCAGGTTTCATCGGCCGTGCCCTAAAAATCGTTAGGCCGGCGGCGCCTGCAGTCTGATTCCAAGCTCGGATAGACGTTCTTCCGTCGTCGGCGCCGGCGCCCCGGTCAGCGGATCGGAGCCACTGGCCGTTTTCGGGAAGGCGATGATCTCCCGGATGTTCGCCTCGCCGGCGAGCAGCGCGACGAACCGCTCGATCCCGAGAGCGAAGCCGCCGTGGGGCGGCGCGCCCATCTGCAGCGCCTCGAGGAACCAGCCGAACTTCGCCTGGGCCTCCTCGTCGGCCATGCCCATCGCGCGGAAGACGCGCTCCTGAATCTCCTCGCGGTGGATCCTGATCGAGCCCGATCCCAGCTCCCAGCCGTTCCAGATCAGGTCGTAGTGCTGGCTGAGCGCCCCGCCGGGATCGCTCTCGATCAGCTCCTCGTGCCCCTCGAGCGGGCCCGTGAAGGGATGGTGGACGAACGTCCAGTTGCCGGTGTCCTCGTCTTTGAGGAAGAGCGGAAAGTCCAGCACCCAGAGGAACTCGTCGCGTGAGTCGTCGATCAGCTCGAGCTGCTCCGCCAGCTCCGTCCGCAGCGCGCCGAGCACACGCTCGACCATCGCCTGCGTGTCGGCGACGAAGAGGACGCTCGAGCCCGGCGGCGCCGCGAACGCCGCCAGCTCCTGCTCGGAGAGGAACTTCGCAATCGGAGAGCGCACCTCACCCGACCCGTCGACGACCACATACGCGAGACCCTTCGCCCCCCACTCCTTCGCAAACTCCTCGAGCCGTTGCAGCTGCGCGCGGGAGAAGACCGTGGGCGCGACGAGATAGCGGACGCAGGGCGCGTTCGCGAAGACCCCGAATTCCGAGTTGCGGGTCACCTCCGTCGCCTCCTGGATCTCCAGAGCGAAGCGGAGGTCGGGCTTGTCGGATCCGTACTTGAGCGTCACGTCCGCATACGAGTGACGCGGGAAGGGTCGCGGTGGCGGTGTGCGGCCGAGCGCCTCGAACGACGCGGCTACGATCTGCTCGAGTACCTCCAGCACCTCCTCGCGCGTCGGGAACGCGAGCTCCAGGTCGAGCTGCCGGAACTCGAACTGCCGGTCGGCGCGCAGATCCTCGTCGCGCCAGCACGTGGCGATCTGGTAGTAGCGGTCGAGCCCGCCGATCATGAAGACCTGCTTGAACAGCTGTGGCGACTGGGCGAGCGCGAAGAAGCTGCCGGGCTGCAGGCGGACCGGCACGAGGAAGTCGCGCGCCCCCTCCGGCGTGCCGAGCGTCATCGTCGGCGTCCAGACGTCGATGAAGCCCTGCTCCTCCATCGAGCGCCGGATCGCGGCGATCACGGTCGCCGAGAGCCGGAGGTTGCGCTGCATGCGGTCGCGGCGCAGGTCGAGGTAGCGGTAGCGCAGGCGCAGCGGCTCCTCGACGCCGTCGTCGTCGAGCTGGAACGGCAGCGGCTCCGAGCGGGCGAGCAGCTCGAGCTCGTCGACCTGGATCTCGACGGCGCCCGTCGCGAGGTTCGGATTGACGGCGTCGGGGGCCCGGTTGACCACCTCTCCTTGCGCGCGGACGACGAACTCCGAGCGGATCGCGTGCGCGGCCTTGGCCGCCTCGGCGGCGCGCTCCGGATTGACGACGAGCTGCACGATGCCGGTGTGGTCACGCAGGTCGATGAAGATCAGCCCGCCGTGGTCGCGGCGGCGTGCGACCCACCCCGCGACGGCGACGGTGCGACCGACGTCTTCTGGGCGCACCGCGCCGCAATAGAGATCACGCCAGCGATTCATCCGGAGATTCTGTCGACCAGCTCGTCGAGGCTCGCGGTCCAGTCGTCGCGCCCGGGCTCGCGGACGGTCGCGCGGCCGCCGTCGACGATCACCGTCCACCCCGCGCCGAGCCGGCCGGCCTGGCCGATCTGGCCCTTCTGCGAACGGCCGCCGTAGTCCATGTCGGCGCGCAGCCCACGGCGCCGCAGCTCGGCCATGAGCGGCACGACGCGTGCACGGTCGGCGGTCTCGGCGCAGACGAAGTACACATCGAGGTCGTCTTTCTCGGTGCGGTCTTCTCCAATCGAGAGCAGCAGCCGCTCGACGCCCGCGCCGAAGCCGATCGCAGGCGTCGGCGCCCCGCCGATCTCCTCGATCAGGCCGTCGTAACGGCCGCCGCCGCAGATCGTGTCCTTCGCGCCGATCGCCTCGTCCTTGAACTCGAACGTCGTGCGCGTGTAGTAGTCGAGCCCCCGGACGAGCGTCGACACGAGCTCGTAGCGGACGCCGTACGCGTCGAGGAATTCGCGCACGCGGGCGAAGTGCTCACGGCACTCGTCGCAGAGCGAGTCGCCGATCTTCGGCGCAGTGGCGAGCACGGCCTGGACGCGCTCGCTCTTCACGTCGAAGACGCGCAACGGGCTCGTCGCGCGCTTGGCGCGCGCCTCGTCGTCGAGCTCCGCGTCGTGCTCGTCGAGCCATGCCGCCAGCCGCTCGACGTAGGCGGGACGGCAGTTGCGATCGCCGATCGAGTTGAGCTCGAGGACGTAGTTGGTGACGCCCAGTCGGCGCAACAGCTCTGCGTAGAGCTGGATCACCTCGGCGTCGACGGCCGGGTCGTCCGTCCCGATCGCCTCGACGGAGAGCTGCCAGTGCTCGCGGTAGCGGCCCTTCTGGGGACGGTCGTACCGCCACATCGGCCCGATCGTGAAGAGCTTCTGCGGCCGCGGCTCTCGGTGCAGGCCGTGCTCGATGTACGCGCGGCAGATCGGCGCGGTTGCCTCCGGGCGCAGCGTCAGCGAACGCCCCCCGCGGTCGGTGAACGTGTACGTCTCTTTCTGCACGACGTCCGAGCCCCCGCCGGAGGTGCGGATGATCAGCTCCGTGTCCTCGATCCCGGGGGTGTCGATGCGCCGGTAGCCGTAGAGCGCGCAGACCTCCTCCATCTGTCCCGTCACCCACTGCCAGAGCGGCTGCTCGGACGGGAGGATGTCGTGCGTACCGCGCGGCGCCTCGAAGCGCGTCACGCGCGCAGCTCCGCGAGAAACGGATTGCGCGCGAGCTCGGCACCGAGCGTCGTCTCCGGCCCGTGGCCGGAAAAGACGACAGTCTCGGGCGGATACCGCTCGGCCACGGTCCGAATCGACTCGACCAGCGTGTCCCAGTCGCCGCCGGGCAGGTCGGTGCGACCGACCGAGCCGGCGAAGACGAGGTCGCCGGAGAAGAGACAGCCGTCCGCGTAGTACGCGAGGTGGGCCGGCGAATGTCCGGGCACCCGCAGCGTCTCGAACGTGATGCCGGCCAGCTCGAGCATCTCGCCGCCGTGCAGCAGGACGTCCGGCGTGTACGGCTTGAGCTGCACCCCCGGCGGGACGAAGCTGTTGATGTCCTCGAGCAACGTGCGCTCGTCCTCGGCCATGTGGACGGGCGCGCCGGTCCCTTCGGCGAGGTCGGCGACCCCGCCGAGGTGGTCCCAGTGGCCGTGCGTGATCAGGATTCCCGCACACCGTGCTCCCATGTCCGCGAGCTCGAGCCGCAGGCGCGCGGCATCCGCGCCGGGATCGACGACGACCGCCTCCGCGGCGCCCCGTTCAGCGCGCACCAGGTAGCCGTTCGTCCCGATCGGGCCAAGCTCGTAGCAATCGACGACAAGGCTCACGGGGCGTTTGAGTCTAACGAGGGGTCACAGTCCCTTTAGGATCGTCGCTGTGCAGAGTTGGGACCTGCGTGAGATCGAGACGCCGGGCGGGAGTCGCTCGCCGGTCGTGCTGCGCTCCGATCCCGGCGCGCGCGCGGTGCTGATCGCGCTCGACCCGGGCCAGGCGCTCGGAGAGCACCAGGTCAAGGAAGGCGCACTCGTCTCGGTGATCGAGGGCACCGTCCGGGTTCAGTCCGGCGGCACGACGGTGAATGGAGAGGCGGGCTCCTTCTTCTTCTTCGACGCGGACGAGCGGCGCTCGATCTCGAGCGACACCGGTGCCCGACTCCTGCTCGTGCTTTCGCCGTGGCCCGGCGAGGGCCACTACCGCGGCGAGCAGAAGAGCGTGTAGGCCTAGCGGGCCTTCGTCGCCTTCTGGCGGTCGACCCTCTTCATGTACATGCGGTAGGCGATCGAGTCGGTGAAGTAGCTGATCGGGACGAAGAAGGCGATCAGGAACACGGCCGACGTCACCCATTGCAGAGGTGCGACGTTGCGGTTGAGGAGCATCATCGCGACGACGAGCACCGGGCCCCACACGACCGCGCGCTTGACGGCACGGCGCCACGAGGGCGGCTCGATCACCCGCTGACGGCCCCGCGAGGTCGGGCGGTTGCTGCCGGCGGCGGCCTTGGTCTCCGGCTTCCCGTTCTCCTTCTTCGCGCGCAGCTCGGCCGGGTCGACCTCGACCTCGTTCCCCTCGTCGTCGACGTAGACGTACTCGTACTCGTGGCGGCGTGTCTTCTGCTGGCGCCGCCGCTGTTTCTTCGTAGGCATTGCGTCTAGCGTAACTCGGCGGGCCTGCCCGCGACGATCACGTGGGAGACGAGCCGGCCCCCCAGGTGGTACGCGAGGTAACGCCAGTCGGGCGCGTCGAGCAGGACGACGTCGGCCGCGTAGCCCGGTGCGAGGCGTCCGACCCGCTCGGCCCGGCCGAGCACGTGCGCCGCGTTCACCGTGCAGGCGGCAAGCGCCTCCGCCGGGGACAGCTTCAACTGGGTCGCCGCAAGCGAGCATACGAGCGGCAGGCTCTCGCAGAACGCGCTGCCTGGATTGAAGTCGGTCGCGCGCGCGACCGCCGCCCCGGCGTCGACCAGCGCGCGCGCCGGCGGCATCGGCCGGCCGAGGAAGAGCGCGCTCGCCGGCAGCAGCACCGCGACCACGTCGCTGCTCGCCAGCGCGGCCACGCCTGCGTCGCCAGTCGCCTCGAGATGGTCGATCGAGCGGGCGCCAAGCTCGACCGCCAGCGCGAGCGCGCCCTGCTCCGTGAACTGGTCGCCGTGCAGGCGCAGCTCGAGCCCCGCGGCCGCGCAGGCCTCGAGATACCGCCGCGACTGCGCGACGTCGAACGCTCCGCGCTCGAGGAAGACGTCCGCCGCCTCGGCAATCTCGGCCGCAGCCGGCAGCACCTCGCGCAAGGCGAAGTCGAGGTACGCGTCCGGATCCGGGAATTCCGGCGGCACCGCGTGGGCGCCGAGCCAGGTCGGCACGCCGCCCGCGGCGGCGATCGCACGCAGCGAGGCGAGCTCCGTCTCCCGGTCGAGCCCGTAGCCAGACTTGGACTCGAACGTCGTCGTCCCGGCCTGCAGCATCCAGGCACGATGCTTCCGCACCGCCGCCGCCAGCGCAGACTCGCCGGCGGCACGCGTCGCGTCGACGGTGGCCATGATGCCGCCGCCCGCGGCATGCAGCTCCTCGTAGGTGGCGCCGCCGGCACGCAGGGCGAACTCATCGACCCGGTCGCCCGCAAAGCAGGCATGCGTGTGACAGTCGACGAGCCCGGGGACTGCGCACAGCCCGCGTCCATCGAGCTCCTCGACGTCGTCGTCGAGGGCCGGCAGGTCGCGCATGCGGCCGACCGCCTCGATCGTCGCCTCGCGGCAGAGGACGTACGCGTCAGCGAGCACCTCGACCTCACCGAACGCGCTGCCACGAAGCGGTGACCCGGTCCCGCGCGGCGTCGCGAGCTGCGCGACGTCGCGGACGAGCAGGCGGCGCCCGCCGCCCGCGAAGCTCATCCGCGTGCTGGGGGCGGCAGCGGTGCGACCAGCCCGTGCGACTCCGCGGCCGCCGCGGCTTCCGCGTAGCCGGCATCGAGATGGCGCATCACGCCGATCCCGGGATCGGTCGTGAGCACCCGCTCGAGCCGCTCGGCCGCGTCGTCGGTGCCGTCAGCGACGACCACCATGCCGGCGTGGATCGAGTTGCCGATTCCCACTCCGCCGCCGTGATGCACGCTCACCCACGTCGCGCCCGCGGCGACGTTGAGCAGGGCATTGAGGATCGGCCAGTCGGCAATGGCGTCGGAACCGTCGCGCATCGCCTCCGTCTCGCGATACGGCGAGGCCACCGACCCGGCGTCGAGGTGATCCCGCCCGATCACCACCGGCGCCTTGACCTCACCCGAGCGGACGAGCTCGTTGATCGCCAGGCCGGCCCGCGCGCGGTCGCCGTAGCCGAGCCAGCAGATCCGCGCCGGCAAGCCCTGGAACGCCACGCGCTCGGGCGCCAGGTCGAGCCATCTCTGCAGCAGCGCATCGTCCGGGAAGAGGTCGCGGAGCACCGCGTCGATCACCGCGATGTCCGCCGCCTCACCCGACAGCGCCGCCCAGCGGAACGGACCGATGCCGCGACAGAAGAGCGGCCGGATATAGGCCGGGACGAAACCCGGGTATGAGAAGGCCTCCTTTACGCCACCCTCAAGGGCCTCACCTCTAAGGTTGTTGCCATAATCGAAAACATAGCTGCCGGCTCGGACGTACTCGAGCAGCGCTTCGACATGGCGCACGATCGATGCGCGTGCGCGCCGGAGGTAGTCGTCCGGATCCGACGAGCGCAAAGCGGCCGCATCCTCGACCGAGAGGCCGGCGGGGATGTAGCCGGTGAGCGGATCGTGGGCGGCGGTCTGATCCGTGACGAGGTCGAAGTGCTCGCCGCGGCGGGCCAGCTCGGGCACGACCTCGGCGGCGTTGCCGAGCAGGCCCACTGAGAGAGCACGTCCTTGCACAGCCGCGCTGCGGATGCGCGCGAGGGCGTCGTCGAGCGAGTCCGTGGACTCGTCGAGGTAGCGCGTGGCGAGTCGCCGCTCGATCCGTGCAGGGTCGACCTCGACGCAGAGGATGGCCGCGCCGGACATCGTCCCCGCGAGGGGCTGCGCGCCGCCCATCCCCCCCAATCCCGCCGTCAGGATCGTCCGGCCCGAAAGGTCCGGCGACCCGAAGTGCGTCTCACCGGCGGCGGCGAAGGTCTGGTACGTCCCCTGGAGGATTCCCTGCGTGCCGATGTAGATCCAGCTGCCGGCCGTCATCTGGCCGTACATCGTCAGGCCGAGCGCCTCGAGGCGCCGGAACTCCTCCCACGTCGCCCAGCGCGGCACGAGGAGCGCGTTGGCGATCAACACGCGAGGCGCGCCGGCGTGCGTTCGAAAGACGCCGACCGGCTTGCCGCTCTGGACGAGCAGCGTCTCGTCCTCCCCGAGCTCGAGCAGCGAGCGAACGATCGCGCGCAGCGCCTCCGGATTTCGCGCCGCCTTGCCCGAGCCGCCGTAGACCACGAGCTCCTCCGGACGCTCGGCCACCTCAGGGTCGAGGTTGTTCAGCAGCATCCGCAGCGGCGCCTCGGTCGCCCACGCGCGCGCGTGTAACTCTGCGCCACGCGGAGCCCGGATGTGCGCCAGGTCACCGCAGAGCTCGTCGACGACGGCGTCGAGTGAGCGCGCGACGCTCATGCGAGCTCGCCGACCTCGGCCTCGACCGCTGCGATCAGGCTGCCGTCGCGGATCGCGTCCGCCACCGTCTCGATGTCGGCCGCCAGCGAGCGGTCGTCGCCGAGACGCGGCGACAGCGAACGCACGAACGCATGCGTTGCGCGAACGCCGACGCCCGGCTCGAGCGGAGCGAGAAACTCAACGCCCTGCGCGCCGGCGAGCAGCTCGATCGCGAGCGCGCGCTCCGAGTTCGAGAGCACCTGCCACGCCTTCAACGCGGCTGCGTTTCCCATCGAGACGTGATCCTCCTGGCCGGCGCTGGTCGGAATCGAGTCGACGCTCGCCGGATGACAGAGCGACTTGTTCTCGCTGACGAGGGACGCAGCCACGTACTGCGGAATCATGAAGCCGGAGTTCAGTCCGCCGTTCGAAGTCAGAAACGCCGGCAGCCCGTCTGAGAGGTTTGGGTTGACGAGCCGCTCGACCCGCCGCTCGGAGATGCTCGCCAACTCCGCGGTCGCCAT
>JBKPGW010000133.1:0-9979 GCA_046729555.1 Actinomycetota bacterium
TCCACCAGGTCTCGGGCGGCTTCCAGGGGCAGGCGACAGACATCGAGATCCAGGCCCGCGAGACGATCAACCTCAAGCGGCGCCTGGAGGAGATTCTGGCCGAGCACACGGGCCGGCCGACCGAGCAGGTGGCCAAGGACATGGAAAGGGACTATTTCCTCACCTCGCAAGAAGCGATGGAGTACGGCATCATCGATAACGTGATCGCGCATCGGTAGACGGCCGGGGCGCGAGACGCTAAAAGGAGAGACGTGGCCCGAGCATCCGACGGCAACGAGCAGCTGCTCTGCAGCTTTTGTGGCAAGAGCCAGCGCCAGGTCAAGAAGCTGATCGCCGGGCCGGGCGTCTATATCTGTGACGAATGCATCGATCTCTGTAACGAGATCATCGACGAGGAGCTCACCGCTCCCGCGCAGCTCGACCTCGACAACCTGCCGCGGCCGAAGGACATCTACTCCGTCCTCAACGACTACGTCGTGTCGCAGGAGGAGGCGAAGCGCACGCTCTCCGTCGCCGTCTACAACCACTACAAGCGCGTGCAGATGGGGACGGAGGACGGCGACGTCGAGCTCCAGAAGTCGAACATCCTGCTGCTCGGCCCGACCGGCTGCGGCAAGACGCTGCTCGCGCAGACGCTGGCGCGCATCCTCAACGTTCCGTTCGCGATCGCGGACGCGACGGCGCTCACCGAAGCCGGTTACGTCGGCGAGGACGTCGAGAACATCTTGCTCAAGCTGATCCAGGCAGCCGACTTCGACATCAAGAAGGCCGAGACCGGGATCATCTACATCGACGAGGTCGACAAGATCGCGCGCAAGGCGGACAACCCGTCGATCACGCGCGACGTTTCGGGCGAGGGCGTGCAGCAGGCGCTGCTCAAGATCCTCGAGGGGACGGTGGCGTCCGTGCCTCCGCAGGGCGGCCGCAAGCATCCGCACCAGGAGTTCCTGTCGATCGACACCACGAACATCCTCTTCATCTGCGGCGGTGCGTTCGCCGGGCTCGACAAGATCATCGGGAAGCGCATCGGGAAGAGCGCGGTCGGGTTCGGCGCGGAGGTGCGCTCGAAGAGCTCCGTCGAATCGTCCGAGCTGCTCGCGCAGGTGATGCCGGAGGATCTCCTGAACTTCGGGCTGATCCCCGAGTTCATCGGCCGGCTGCCCGTCATCTCGGCGGTGCACCAGCTGCAGCGCGAGGATCTCGTGCAGATCCTGATGGAGCCGAAGAACGCGCTCGTGAAGCAGTACCAGCGCTTCTTCGGCTACGACAACATCGAGCTCGTCTTCACGGACGACGCGTTGTGGGAGATCGCCGACAAGGCGCTCGAACGTGAGACCGGCGCGCGCGGCCTCCGTTCGATCATCGAGACCGCGCTGCTCGACGTGATGTTCGAGCTGCCGTCGCGACGTGACGTCTCCAAGTGCGTGATCACGAAGGAGACGATCGAGAAGCACCTCAAGCCGACGCTCGTCACGAGCGCCGAAGGCGTCGCGGAAGAAGACGAGTCCGCGCGCATCGAAGAATCGGCTTAACCACTCGCGCGAAAGCTGCGCTTTCGCGCGAGCTCTGGGTACGCCGCTTCGCGGGGAACGCGCGCGGTCTAGCCGTCGGCCTTCGGACGTAACGCACGGCGAATCAGGGGGTCTGACCCCTCAGGGTCAGACCCCAGCCTGCCTTGACACGGGGCCGCCCAGCGCTGTAGAACCCAAGACCTGAATCGGGTGTCAGGTTCTAGCACTGGAGGAGGCTTATGAACCGAAGCTGTCGCTTCGGACTTGCGGGCGCGTTGATCGCGCTCGTCCTCTTGGCGGGTGCGTCCACCGCCGCTGCCCGCGTCGAGATGAGCGGGCACGCCACGGCCAAGTCGCCGGTCAAGGTCGGAATCATCTACTCGCGCACCGGAGCGCTCGCGGGCTTCGGCAACGAGTACATCCAGGGCTTCAGGCTTGGCCTGAGGTACCTGACGAAGGGCACGAACACCGTCAACGGTCACAAGTTGCAGATCACGTACGTCGACGACGGGACCGACGCCGCGAAGGCGGTCGCGGCCGGCAAGGACCTGATCGGGCAGGGGTACAAGATCCTCGCCGGCTCGACCTCGTCGGGCGTCGCCCTCCAGATGGGGCCGCTCGCCGCACAGAACCGGGTCCTCTTCATCGCGGGGGCGGCTGCGAGCGATGCGATCACGGGGCTCAACCGCTACACGTTCCGCTCGGGACGGCAGAGCTACCAGGACGTGCTCGACGCGGCGAACTTCATCCCCAAGGCACAGGTCGGCAAGAAGGTCGTCGTCTTCGCCGAGGACACGGCCTTCGGCGCATCGAATGTCGCCGCCGTCCGCGCGGTCTTCGGTGGCCGCGGACACACCGTGTCGAGCATCCTCGTGCCCTTCAACGCGGCCGACCTGACGCCGTTCGCGCAGCGACTGAAGAATGCGGACGCCGACCTCGTCTTCGTCGCCTGGGCGGGGCCGAATGCGACCCAGATGTGGCAATCGCTCCAGCAGCAGGGCGTCCCGAAGTCGACGAAGCTCGTGACGGGCCTAGCCGACCGCGTTACGTACCCAACGCTCGGGCCGGCTCTCGCCGGCGTCAACCTGCTTTCTCACTACGTCTCGAACGGGCCGAAGAAGAACAAGGTCAACGCCTGGCTGGTGAAGACGATGGCAAAGAACAAGCAGGTCCCGGACCTGTTCACGCCGGACGGATTCGTGGCAGCGCAGATGATCGTCCGCGCGGTTCAAAAGGCCGACGGTGACGACGTCGACGAGATGATTTCCGCGTTGGAGGGCTGGCAGTTCCTCGCACCGAAGGGCAAGCAGCGGATCCGGCCTCAGGATCACGCCATGCTCCAGCCCATGTTCCAAGTACAGCTCGTGCAGAAGAAGGGGAAGTACGTCCCGAAGGTGATCAAGGTCATCTCGCCGGGCAACGTGCAGCCCCCGATCAAACCGTTCCCGTAAACGCGGGACGTGAGCGGCGACTCCCTCCTCGCCACCCGTTCCCTCGGGCTTGACATCGGCGGCGCGACCATCGTCGCCGATGTCTCGCTCGAGGTGAAAGAGGGCGAGCTCGTCGGCATCATCGGGCCGAACGGCGCGGGGAAGACGTCGCTCTTCAACCTGCTGTCGGGGCTCTACCGTCCGACGTCCGGGACGATCGAGCTCGAAGGTCGCGACATCACCCGCGAACGCCCCCATCGGCGGACGAGGCTCGGGCTTGGACGCACCTTCCAGGTCTCGAACGTCTTTCCGCTGTTGAGCGTGCTCGAGAACGTGCGTCTCGCGGCCGAGGCGCGGCTCGGCGGCACGATGCGGATCTGGCGCCGGGCCGCGGGCGTGAGTGCGGCGCTCGAGCGTGCGCGCTGGGCGCTCGAGCGCGTCGGTCTCGGATCCCGCACGGCGGCAGTCGCCGGACAGCTTGCGCACGGAGACAAGCGGAAGCTCGAGCTGGCGATGCTCCTCGCCGGCGATCCCCGCGTGATCCTGCTCGACGAGCCGATGGCGGGCGTGTCCGCCGAGGACGTTCCGGAGCTCGTCGAGCTAGTCCGCTCCGTTCACGACGAGCAAGGCAAGACGGTGTTGATGGTCGAGCACCACATGGAGGTCGTCACCGGTCTCGCCGACCGCATCGCCGTCATGCACCACGGCGCGCTACTTGCCTGCGACACGCCGGACGCGATCATGGCCGACCCGACGGTTCAGGCTGCCTATCTGGGAGAAGAACTGTGAGCGCGGCTGTCGCGACACAGCCGATCGAGCCGCTGCTCTCGGTCCGCGATCTCCATGTCCATCTGGGGCAGTCGCACGTGCTGCAGGGCGTCTCGTTCGAGGTCGCCCCCGGCGGCGTTACCGCGCTGCTCGGCCGTAACGGCGCCGGGAAGACAACGACGTTGCGCGCGATTCTCGGGCTTGTCGGACGCCGAGGCCGCGTTACCTACGGCGGCGATGACATCCAGTCGCTGCCAACCCACAAGATCGTCCGGCGGGACATCGGCTACGTGCCGGAGGACCGGGACGTCTTCGCCGGCCTCAGCGTCGAGGAGAACCTCAGGCTCGCCGAGCGAACCCCGGCGCCGCGCTACGAGCTCGTCTACACGCTCTTTCCGGAGCTGCAGCAGCGGGGCAGACAGCGCGCGGGCACCCTCTCGGGCGGGCAGCAGCAGATGCTCGCGATCGCCAGGGCGCTCCTGAACGACAACCGGCTCCTGCTCGTCGACGAGCCGACGAAGGGTCTCGCACCGAGGCTCGTCACGGACGTGGCGCGGGTGCTCGAGCAGGTGGCCGAGCTCGCGACCATCGTCCTTGTCGAGCAGAACCTCGGCGTCGTACGGCGGCTCGCACGAGACGTCGTCGTCCTCGGCCAGGGTCGCGTCGTCCACGAGGGCTCGGCCGCTGCGTTCCTCGCCCAGCCGGAGCTCGTGCGCCGGCATTTGAGCGTGACCGCGTGAGCACGTTCGTCCTGCTGACGATCACGGGTCTCGGGCTCGGCGCGATGTATTTCCTGATCGCGTCCGGTCTCTCGCTCATCTACGGCCTGATGGGCGTGCTGAACTTCGCACACGGCCTCTTCCTCACGGTCGGCGCCTACGCGACCTGGTGGATGGAGACGCACCTCGGCGGCATTGGCAATGTGACCGTCCGTTATCTCGTCTCGGCGGTGATCGGGCTCGCGGTCGGCGCGGTATTCGCGACCCTGGTCGAGCTGCTCCTGATCCGTCCGCTCTACCAGCGCCACATCGAGCAGGTTCTCGTCACGGTCGGCCTCGCTCTCGCCGGCACCGCATTGGTGCAGGCGATCTGGGGACAGGATTCGCGGCCGTTCGTGACGCCGCGGTGGATGAACGACACGACCACGGTGCTCGGCGCGCACGTGCCGAACGACCGTTGGGTCGAGATCGCTGCGGCCGTACTCGTGCTCGTTCTGATCGAGACGTTCCTGCGGCGGACGCGCTACGGGCTGATCGTGCGTGCCGGCGTCGAGAACCGGGCGATGGTGACGGCACTGGGCATCGACGTCCGCCGCGCGTTTACGCTCGTCTTTGCGCTCGGCGGAGTCGCCGCGGCGCTCGCGGGTGCGCTCTCGAATGTGTACTTCGGCTCGGTCGTACCGGACCGCGGCACGAGCCTGCTCATCTTCGCGTTCATCGTGGTGGTGATCGGCGGCCTCGGTTCCGTCACGGGATCGGCGCTCGCGGCGCTGCTCGTCGGCGTCACGCAGCAGTACGCGAACTACTACGGCGCCTCGTCGCTCCACCTCGGCTCGTCCATCGGCGACATCACCGTGATCCTGCTGCTCGGTGTCATCTTGCTCGTGCGGCCGCAGGGCCTGTCCGGGAGGTTCGCGTGACGCGCCGCGCCTGGTCGTTCGGCTTCCCGCTCGCGCTGCTCGTCGGCCTCGCCTTCGTTCCCAAAATCGGCGCCGACATCCCGAAGCTCTTCAACGGCCCGATCGACAGCCCAGGGACGCTGCAGCTCCTTGCCACGTGCCTCATCTTCGGTGGGCTGGCGCTCACCTACGACCTCCTGTTCGGCTTCACGGGACTGCTGTCGTTCGGGCACGCGCTTTATTTCGCTGTCGGCGTGTATCTGCCGGCAATCGCGATGACGAAGTGGGACTGGGGCTTCTGGCCATCGCTTGTGCTGACCGCGGCGTTCGGCCTGGCACTCCCGCTCGTGCTGGGCGCCGTCAGCCTGCGCGTCTCTGGGATCGCGTTCGCGATGGTGACGCTCGCCTTCGCGCAGGTCGGGGCTGTGCTCGCGATCAAGAACCCGCACGGGTGGACCGGCGGCGAAGAAGGCTTCGGCACCGACTACGAGAAGCTGCCGGCTTCGCTCGTCGGCGTGTTCAATACGAAGCATCTGTACTGGCTGGCGCTCGGCTACGCGGCCGTCGTCTTCGTGCTCGTTCGCTGGGCCGTGAACTCGTCGCCTGGGCGCGTCTGGCAGGCGATCCGGGAGAACGAGCTGCGTGTCGAGGTCTTGGGGCTGCGACCCCACTCGTTCAAGCTGATGGCGTTCGTGCTGTCCTCGTTCCTGGCCACCGCCGGCGGCGTGGTGTATCTGCTGGCGGCGCTCACCGGTCCGAGCCCGTCGGTGACGTCGCCGAACGTCACGTTGACGTTGCTGATCATGGTCGTCCTCGGCGGCGCAGGCACGCGCTGGGGCGCGGTGCTCGGCGGCGTGCTCTACAAGTACTTCGAGAACAGGCTCGGCGCGATCGGCGACTCCTCCACGGTGCACGACCTGCCCGGAATCCTGCGGACGCCGCTCTCGGAGCCGCTCTTCCTGCTCGGCGCGCTCTTCATCGTGCTCGTCTTCTTCCTGCCGGGCGGGGTAGCACGACTTTCGTTGCGCGGCCGGCGTGGAGGGCTGCGACGCCTCGAGCAGGCGGTGGCCCCTCCGTCCGCGCCGGTCGGCGGCATCGAGGAGGCGACGTGACCGCGACGGCCGAGGCCGCAGGCGCGCGCATCGCCTGGGAGCGGCGCGGCACCGGCGCGCCGTTGCTGCTGATCCACGGGCTGGGCTATGCGCGGTGGGGGTGGGAACCTGTCGCGGACGCCCTCGCCGAGCAGCACGACGTTGTGCTGTTCGATAACCGGGGCATCGGCGAAAGCGAGGCGCCGCCCGGTCCCTACTCGGTCGCGGAGCTCGCGCGCGACGCTGTCGCGGTGCTCGACGCGGCCGGCCTGGAGCAGGCTCACGTCCTCGGCACGAGCCTCGGCGGCATGATCGCGCTGCAGCTCGCGCTCGAACATTCGGCTCGCGTGGCCAAGCTCGTGCTCGCGTGCGCGACGCCAGGCGGTAGCGGTGCAGCGCCCATGCCGGAGCAGACGGTGCGGTTGATGGCCGAGGCGCCTGCGCTGCCCGCGGACGTTGCGCTGCGGCGCTTCGTCGAGAACGCATTCGGGCCAGAGTACGATGCCGCGCTCGTCGACCGCATCATGGAACACCGGCTGGCGACGGCTCAGTCGCAGGCTGCATGGATGGCACAGGCTGGCGCCGGCGCAGGCTTCGACGTCTGGGAAAGAGTCGGCGACGTGCAGGCGCCGACGCTCGTGCTCACCGGCGACGCGGACAACGTCGTCGACCCGCGGAATTCCGAGCTGCTCGCGGAGCGGATTCCGGGTGCGCGTCTCGAAGTGTTCGAAGGTGCGGGACACCTCTTTTTCTGGGAGCACCCGCGGCGTTTCGTCGACGTCGTGACGGAGTTCCTGCGATGAACGCCACTCACACGATCGGACGCTGGATTCGCGATCGCGCGCGGACGACGCCGCAGCGCGTCGCGATCGACCACCTCGGCCGCACGGTCACGTACGCCGAGTTGGACGCGACTTCCGAGCGGCTGGCCGGCGCACTGTTCGCGCGCGGGCTCGTGCGAGGCGACCGGGTGGCCACGTTGACAGGCAATTCGCCCGAGCACGTCGCCGTCTTCTTCGCCTGTGCGAAGGCAGGCTTGATCATCGCGCCGCTCTCCTGGCGCCTCGCGCCGGCGGAGCTCGCCTACCAGCTCGACGACGCCGAGCCGGCGCTCTTCCTCGTCGAGGGCGAGTACGCGGAGCTCGCGCGGGCGAGCGGCCGTGCGTTCGAGCCACTCACGCTCGCCGGTGAGGGCGACGCGCTCGACGCCGAGGTCGACGATGAAGATGCGCTGCTGCTCGTGTACACGTCCGGCACGACGGGCCGTCCGAAGGGTGCGCTGCTCACGCACGCCAACTGCTTTTGGACGAACCTCAGCTTCGATCTCGCGACGGGCGTCTCCTCAGGCGACGTCGTCCTGCAGATCCTGCCGCAGTTCCATTGCGGCGGCTGGAACGTCCAGGCCCTGCTCGCCTGGTGGAAGGGGGCGACGGTCGTGCTGGAGCGGGCCTTCGATCCCGCGCGCTGCCTGGCGCTCATCGAGGAGAAACGGATCACGACGATGATGGGGGTGCCGGCGAACTACCTGTTCATGTCGCAGGACGCGGCGTTTGCGAGCGCCGACCTCAGCTCGCTGCGCCGTGCGGTCGTCGGTGGCGCGTCGATGCCGGAGTCGCTGCTCGAGGCGTGGCGCTCGCGCGGAGTCGAGATCGTGCAGGGCTACGGCCTCACCGAGGCCGCGCCGAACGTCCTCTGCGTCCCGCCGGAAGACGCCGTCCGGAAGGCGGGTTGGGCAGGCAAGCCCTATCCGCACGTGGACGTACGTCTTTCGGCCGAAGGCGAGCTGCAGGTGCGAGGCCCCAACGTGTTCGCGGGCTACTGGCGAAATCCGGAGGCCACCGCAGAAGTCTTCGACGGCGACTGGCTGCGGACCGGCGACGTCGCGGAGCGGGACGAGGAGGGCTTCTACCGGATCAAGGATCGCCTGAAGGACATGTACATCTCCGGTGGAGAGAACGTGTATCCGGCGGAGGTCGAGAGCGTGCTCCACGAGCATCCCGCCGTCGCGGACGTCGCCGTCGTCGGCGTTCCCGACGAACGCTGGGGGGAAGTCGGCGTCGCGTTCGTCGTCCCGGCTGCGGAAGTGCCCGAGGGGGAGTTGGTCGAGTTCGTGCGCGAGCGGTTGGCGCGCTTCAAAGCGCCGAAGGACGTGCGCTTCGTGGAGGTCTTGCCACGCTCGGGTCTCGGCAAGGTGCTGAAGGATGAACTGCGAGCAAGTGTCGGGGAACAGGTGACGACGTGACGGACGTCGCCGCGCCGAAGGGTGCAGACGGCCGCGTGTTGTCGGCGCGGGGCACACGCACGCGCCAGCGGCTGCTCGAGGCCGCGGAGTCCGTGTTCGGCGAGCTCGGCTATCACGACGCGTCGGTCGTGAAGATCACCGAGGCGGCGGGTGTCGGCCAGGGCACGTTCTACCTCTACTTCGCGAGCAAGCAGGACGTTTTCGACGAGCTCGTTCGCGACCTCAACCGACGCGTCCGCCGCGCCATGAAAGAGGCGTCGTCGCAGGGGACGACGCGGCTCGAGGCGGAGCTGCTCGGCTTCCGCGCCTACTTTCGCTTCACGGCCGACCACCCGGCGCTCTACCGGATCATCCGGCAGGCCGAGTTCGTGTCGCCGAAAATGCTGCGCTACCACTACGACCGGCTCTCTGCCGGCTACGTCGAGGCGCTCCGCGACGCGATGCAACGCGGCGAGATCGCCGAGCTCGACCCGGAGGTGGCCGCCTTCGCGCTGATGGGCATGGGTGAGCTGACCGGCATGCGCTGGATTCTCTGGGACGAAGCGCGTGATATGCCGGACCGCGTGCTTGCGGAGCTCGCACGCATCATCGCGTGCGTGCTGGAGCGACGACCGTGACCCGCGTCGGGATCGTGGGGACCGCGTCGTATTTGCCCGAGCGCATTATGACCGCGGCAGACGTCGCCGCCGCCAGCGGCATTCCCGAGGGCGTGATCATCGAGAAGTTCGGCCTGCGCAGCAAGCATGTCGCCGCGTCGGACGAGCATGTCAGCGATCTCTCTCTGCGTGCGGGCGCGGCGTTGTTCGACGAGCTCGAGGTCGATCCGACGTCGATCGACGTCGTCATGTACTTCGGCTCGACCTGGAAGGACTACGCCGTCTGGCAGGTCTCGCCGCTGATCGCGCACGAGCTCGGCTGCGCCAACGCTGTCGCCCTCGAGTTCGACAACGTCTCGCACGGGACGCCGATCGCGCTGCGCGTCGCGCGGGACCTGCTGCGTGCGGAGGACGAGCTGCACAGGATCCTCGTCGTCGCGGCGTGCCGCGAGTCGTACCTGCTCGATTACACGAACCAGCGTTCCCGCTTCATGTTCAACTTCGGCGACGGGGCCGTGGCGGGCCTGCTCGTACGGGAGCCGACACGGAACGAGCTGCTCGGCTGTCACGCGCTCACAGACGGGTCGTTGTCCCGGCAGGTGAAGGTGCCGCACGGCGGGAGCGTCAACTCGGCCGACGGCTACCCCTACCTCGATGTCGACGATCCCGCCACGATGAAGGAACGGCTCGACCGCGTCAGCCTCGACAACTTCGTCCGTGTGG
>JBKPGW010000134.1:0-1979 GCA_046729555.1 Actinomycetota bacterium
TCGAGGAGCTCGACGAGCCGTTCCCGCGCCAGCAGCTTGCCCTGCTGCCGCTGGCGCTCGACGGCCTGCTCGCTCGCCGCGTGCTCCGCCTCGTCGCGCAGCTGCTGGAGGCGGTCGAGCTTCGCCTGCGTGGAGTCCGCGCGGTCGTCGGTTGTCGCCATGGGCGGAGCCTAGTATGGCTGTCGCGTGGACGAGTTCCGGCTCCTGGGCCCGCTCGAGGCCGTTGTCGAGGGGAACCCGGTCCCGCTTGCGGCCGCGAAGCCGCGCGCCCTGCTTGCGCTCCTCCTGCTGCATCGAAACCAGGTCGTCTCGACCGAGCACCTGATCGACGAGCTGTGGGCCGACGAGCCGCCGGCGCGCGCCACGAAGACGCTGCAGGTGTACATCTCGCAGCTGCGCAAGACGCTCGGGCCCGAACGCCTCGTGACGCGGCCGCCCGGGTACCTGCTCAAGGTCGCGCCGGGTGAGCTCGACCTCGAGCGCTTCGAGCGGCTCGTGGCCGAGGGCCGCAAGCGTCTGGCGGACGGCGACGCGGCCGACGCGCGCGACGAGCTGCGGGAAGCCCTGGATCTCTGGCGCGGACCGCCCGAGGGACCAGCCGCACACCTCGAAGAGCGACGGCTGGCGGCACGCGAGGACTGGCTGCACGCCGCGCTCGAGTCAGGCGAGGCAGCCGCTGTGATCCCGGAGCTGGAAGAGCTCGTCGCAGCCCAGCCGCTGCGCGAACGGCCACGCGAGCTGTTGATGCTCGCGCTCTACCGCACGGGGCGACAGGCGGACGCGCTCGAGCTCTTCCGGCGGACGCGCGACCTCTTCGTCGACGAGCTGGGGATCGAGCCCAGCGCGGCCTTACGCGAGCTCGAGGGCGCCATGCTCAGACAGGAGCCTGCGCTGGACCTCCGCCCGCGGCCACCGACACCCCCGCCAACGGAACGCAAGCGCAGCCGCGCGTGGCTCCTCCTCGCCGCCGCTGCTCTGATCGCCGCCGCCGCGGTGAGCGCGGCGCTGATCGCCCACGACGGTGGTGGGAAAGGGGGGCGCACGACGACGGAGCAGGCGAACCCGGAGCTGCGCGTCTTCGTCTTCAAGCTCGAGAACTTCCTCGCGCAGTCGCATGACGGCCGCGTCGCGGTTGGGCGCGCTCTCGCGGGCGCTCTCGACTGCAGCCTCTCGCCGCAGGTTGGCGCGGCGCAACTCGACGGCGTCCAGCAGAACCGGCAGAGCCTGCTGCAGCAGGTCGCCGCGTTGCGCGTCCCTGCAGGCGAGGACGCGTTATCCGCCTCCGACCTCTTTCAGCGGGCGACCCGCATCTCGATGGCGGCGGACCAGATCTACCGCGACTGGCTGCGGGACCGCACCGGCTGCCCGCGTGGATCGAAGCTGCCGGCCGCCGCGCGCGACGCGGATGTACGCGCGACGGCTCTCAAGCGGCAGTTCGCTCGTGCGTTCAACCCACTGGCGAAAAAGTTCGGCCGGCGGACCTGGCGAGCGGATCAGTTCTAGCTCGGCAGCGCATAACAGCTGCGCGAGACCGGGCGCAGTGACCACGCCTTCAGCAGCTCCACCGGCACGACCGTGCTACACACCGAGCCGCGCGTGTCCTTTCGGACGTGCCAGCGGTTCCGCCTGTCGGTGCGGAAGATCGTCGGCGGCAGTGAGCCGAACGTCGCGAGGGCTTAGCGCACGCCCGAGTAGCGGCCGTAGTACGTCTGCCCTGCCGCGGGGCCACCCACCGCGATGCGGGGATGCGCGGCGACGTACGCGGCACGCAGCCCTGCCTTGACCGACTGGGTCGCGCGAAGGTTCTCGGCCATCCAACCGTCGCCACAGTTGGCGAGCACGGGCGGCGTGAAGGTCGCGCCGACCTCGTCGTACGTGCCCCACGTCTTCGTCGCCAGCCCGCCCCAGACGATCAGCGAACTGCCCGTCCATACGGCGGTCGGCTCGATGCGGCCGGGAAGCGGTCCATGTGCGAGCGG
>JBKPGW010000135.1:0-3862 GCA_046729555.1 Actinomycetota bacterium
ATCAGCAAGAGCCCAGTTATGGAACAGAGGGGGCAACGGGTGGCAAACGTTCGGCTCTCCGGCGGCGCTAAAACGGCTTGATCTGGGCCGAAACCGTTGCCACCGGCTGCCACCGGTTGCCGTTTGGATCGCATGGTAAACAGGGCGTCTGCCGTGGGCCGCCACCGTTAGCAGGAGGTCCCCTCTCTGTGAAGGAGGGGGTCGATTTGCAGGCGCCGCGGCGGCTCTCTACGCCAGCCGCTGGCCCGACACGTTCACTGCTGCACGATTATGCAAGACCTGATATTCGCGCGCGCGACGAACAACTAGATGCGCGGACGAAGACCGCCGCACGACGGTACGACGCAACGCTAAGCACACGTCCACACTGCGGCCCGAGGCGCCCGCCGACTGCTCCGATCAGTCGCCTCGGAGGCCGCTGCGGACAGAGCTGATCTCCGGTTGCTGAAGCCCGTAACCGACTGTCCGAACTACTCAGCCCGAGCCGCTGCGCTTCCCGGCCCCAATCGCGCTCGACTTCCCGTTCCATCCGCCCCAGGCCTCGTAGTAGTCGGGGAACTCCTCCATGTGCGCGAGCGCGATCTTGCCGGTGGGGATCGGGTCGTCTCCGGTGACGTCCGTCTGCGGGTCGTGCGAACCATGTTCGAGCTCAACATCCATGCCGGCGCGGAACTGCGGCAGCACACGAGCGACTATGAGGTCAAGCCTTAGTGGTGGAAGTGAACGCCGGCGATGATCTCGATGGCGATGATCGCCGCGACTGCCCAATCGACCACAAGACAGAACGGGGGCCACCAGCGTGTGTTCGCAACAAACTGTCGACGGTGCTGCCAGAGGTCTTTGAAGCCGTGGCCGGCAAGACCGACGACGAGCAGCCACGGTGTGTTGGTGACGGCCGCGGCGGCGATGATGACGAACATGCCGGCGACACCGATTTCGATGGTGAGGACAGTTCGGCGTCCGTCGGCGACCGCGAAACCGATGTAGACCGAGGCGATCACCACGAGCCCGAGCGCGTAGACGGTCGCAGTGTCGAGCCACCAGAACGCAAGCGGTGTGGCCGCTTGCGCGACTCCGACGACCAGTCCCCAGATAACCGGAGTACGTAGCCCCGCGCGGACCGGCTGTGCAATGGCAGCGACGCTCACGAGCGCTTCGGCGCAACGCGCCGTTCCGATCGGATGGCCGGGTGCCGGGCGATGACCTGGTCGAGACTGCTCCCGTTCTTGACGCCGAGGGCGGGACCCGCGAAGGCCGCGATCGTGTCGTCCGTCATCGTGGTCATGTCTTGGACCGAGATCGAGCCGACGGTGGCGCCGCCGATCAGGCTGCGTCCGAGCCCAGTCAGGTAGGAGGGGCCGTCGGTGAAGCTCGTGTGGATGCTGCCGCGGACGGTCAGCAAGGCGCCGCCGTCGCGGAGGCCGGCGAGGAAGTGGTCTCGGCCGTCCGCGTATTCCGCGGTCGGCTTTGTGCCGGACTGGATCCACAGGAACGGCCGGTCGAGGCGAGCGTTGCGCTCTGCGCCGAAGAGCTTGCCGTCGAGATCGACGCCGACCTTGAAGCGCGGGTCGGTGGCCATGACTTGCACCGCGGTCGCGCCGCCGATCGAGTGGCCGACGATCCCGACGTGTTGCAGGTCGAGGTGGCCGGCGAGTGGCGAGTTCGGTTCGAGTTGCGCGAGGCGGCTCAGCTGGTCGAGCGCGAAGCTGCTGTCGGCGGTGCGGATGTCGATCAAGCGCTCGATCGCCGGATGCGGCGGCGGCCCCATCACGTCCGGGTGGGTTATCTGCCCGACGACCTGTCCCCGGGCCAGTACGGAGACGGCGGACTCGTAGGGCGCGCTCAGGGCGATGACCACGTAGCCGCGGCTGGCGAGGTCGGCGCACAGTGCCGTGTACAGCTCGCGCGGGTTGGATAGCCCCGGTGAGAACAGCAGCACCGGCCAGGTCTTCTGGGCGGCGCTGACGGGGACGCCCAGCGTGGCGTGAGTCCTGACGCTGCCGAAGGAGGCGAACATGAACGAGGGCATGCCGCCGACCGAGCCCGGCAAGTTCCCTTGCGCCTCGAAGTACGGAACTGCAGGTCCGTTGCTCGCGTCGCTCGGGTACCAGGCCTGGGCGATCACCTGCCGGTGGTCGGACGGGTTGGCGGTCAGCGTCTCCGGGCGCTGACTGTCGGTCCAGCGGAAGATCTCGCTGCCGACATTGTGCGGTCCCGCAGGCTTGGGCAAGGTCGGCACGAGCGCCGTCAGCAGCGCCACACCCGCGACCGCGAGCCCGACGACGAGCACGCCTCTTCCGATCACCCGGCGCCAGCGGCGGGAGTGTCCCGGCCGCCAACGCCGAAGCGCGGCCGCCACAGTGACGGCCAGCGCAAGGACCTGCCAGGGCACGAGCTGCCACTGAACTCCGTCGACCGCGAGCGTGATGACCGCGAGGAGGAGCGCGCCGAGGGACAGCGCCTCGAGAGCGGCGGGGCGTCGACGCCGGGAGAGGGCCCACCACAACGCGGCCGCGAGCGCAGCGACGACCATCAGGCCGTCGATGATGCTCACTTTGACTCGATGCTGTGACCGTCGGCGGGGGCGACGTTGAAGCTGAACATCATCCCGCTCTCGTGGTGCTCGGCGATGTGGCAATGCGCCATCCAGATGCCCGGGTTCGTCACGTCGAGCAGGATGTCGACGGTCTCGCCGGTTCGCACGAGCACCGTGTCCTTCCAGACCAAGTTCCCCTCCGTGACGCCGCCGCGCGCGAGCACGACGAAGCGGCCCGCGCCGTGGACATGGAACGGGTGGTGCATCGGATGGTCGGAGTCCATCTCGTTGACCAGCCGCAGCTTGACCTGATCGCCGACGCGGAAGCGCCAGTCGATCGCGTGGTTGGCGGTGCCCGTTTCTCGGTCGACGAAGCTCCAATGCATGTTCGCCGTCGTCGTGATCCGGTTGACGTCGACCATGTCGTCCTCCCACTCGATGCCACCAGCGTCGGCGGGCTGCTCGTGGCTCTGGTCTGACGGGCCGCCGCTCTCGCCGTGCTGGGCGTGCTCGTGCTTCTCTTGCTCGGCGTGCTGCTCACGTCCGTGAGACTCTTGGGCCTCGCCGCCGTGTCCGTTATGGGCGTGTCCTTCGTGTCCGGCGTCGTGTCCATGAGGGTGGCCGTGACCGACGTGCTTCTCCTGCGCGCCCTGGTCGCCTTGATCATCATCGTGGTTGCCGTGACCGTGGTAGGCGTGCGTGCTGTGCTCTGAGGCCTGCGCGACGAGCGCAGCCAGCAGCAGCTTCATCCCGCACTTCGGACAGCGGTCGGCCTTGTCGCTAACCACCTCGGGGTGCATCGGGCAGACGTAGGAGGCTGCAGCGGCGGTCGCCAGCAGCTTCATCCCGCACTGCGGACAGCGTCCGGGCTGGTCGCTGACCACGTCGGGGTGCATCGGGCAGGCGTAGAGCACAGGCCCCTCGGGCGCAGCCATGTCCATCTCGGCGACGAGCGCGAGCGTCTTGTCGGGCGGCTTGTCGAAGTACGGAGCCAGCCGCTCGCGCTCCGCCACCCACTCCGGGTTGTGGCGCAAGACGTCGAACTGCTCGGCAAGCGACGCCGTCGCAGGTTCGGCGCCGACGTCAATCGTCGCCAGCGCGTAGGTCCGCTCGGGTGTGCGGTGCTCGAGGGTCAGCTGCCCGGGCTGCTCGAAGAGCACGTCGATCACGACCCGCTCCGACGGCGCGAGAATCACCGAGTCGACGAGCTCCTCGCGCTCGCAGCGGCCACTGTCGCCACCGACGAGCTTCATCCGCGCCCCCGGAAGCTGGACCTTGAACACGCGCGTGTTCGCCGTGTTCGTCAGGTAGAAGCGAGCGACCTCG
>JBKPGW010000136.1:0-2600 GCA_046729555.1 Actinomycetota bacterium
CCGAGACAGAGCGCGAGGAGGCGTTGGCGAAGGTGCCGAACCCTCCGCACGAGTCCGCGGCGGACGGGCTGACGGAGGACGACGCCGTCGAGATCAAGCGCTGGGGCGAGCCGCCGCAACTGGCGGACGCGCGCGAGCACACGGAGATCGGCCGCTTCGAGCTGGAACGCGCTGCGAAGCTGTCCGGCGCGCGCTTCGGCTTTCTCGCCGGCGACACCGCGTTGCTCGCGTTCGCCCTCTACCGGCTCGCGCTCGACAGGCTCGTCGCCGAGGGTTTCACGCCGATGATCCCGCCGGTGCTCGTCCGCGAAGAGGCGATGTACGGCACGGGCTTCTTCCCGTCCGACAAGAGCGACTACTACGCGGTGCCCGAAGACGGGCTCTATCTGGTCGGCACGTCCGAGGTGCCGCTGATCGGCATGCACCTGGAGGAGATCCTCGACGAGCTGCCGATCCGCTACTGCGCGTTCTCGTCGTGCTTCCGCCGCGAGGCAGGCGCGGCGGGCCGGGACACGCGTGGCATGTTCCGCGTGCACCAGTTCCAGAAGGTCGAGATGGTCGTGTACACGCATCCCGAGAAGTCGTGGGAGGTGCACGAGCAGATGCTCGCAATCGAGGAGTCGCTCGTGCAGGCGGTCGAGCTGCCCTACCGCGTCGTCAACACCGCCGCAGGCGACCTCTCGACCGCTGCGGCGAAGCGCTACGACATCGAGGCGTGGTTCCCGTCGCAGGAGCGCTATCGGGAGATCACGTCGTGCTCGAACACGACCGACTTCCAGGCGCGCCGAAGCGGGATCCGCTACCGCACCGAGGACGGACGCCTGGAGACGCCGCACACGCTGAACGGGACGGCCGCGACCGACCGCTGGGTGCTCTCGATCCTGGAGAACTTGCAGGGCGACGTCCCGGACGTCCTCCAGCAGTACGGCGCGCCCGCGCGGGTCACGAAGTAGCCCTGACGAAAGGCTGGGGTCTGACCCCGCAGGGTCAGACCCCAGCAGTTCGCTTCAGTCGAGCGTGATGACCGTGCAGTCGGTCGCGTACGTCGCCGGCCCGCTGATCTCCCAGAACGCGCTGACCGTCAGGCCGCGTAGCCCCGCTGCGTCCTCCGGCGTGAACTTCACATCCGCCCTCGCGTTGCCGTGTGGGTTCGTCGTGAGCGTCGCCGTCGGAATCAGGATGCTCCCACCGGTGCAGTTGAGACTCGCCGGAAAGATGTGGAGCGTGACCTGATACGTCCCCGACACGGCACCGTTCAGAACGTAGATCTCGTGCGCGTAGACGTTGGGGCCGTTTGCGTGGGCGTTGACGACCATCCCGCCGCCTGCGGCGCCGCCGACGCCGTGAAGTGCAAGCCGCTCGGTGTGGTACGCCTGGTCGGCCGAGGCCGTCGAGGCGAACGCCGCCGCGAAGACGGCCGCCGAGATGATCGCGATGAGCTGCCGCATGTCTCTCCCCTCCTGCGCTTGACGTCCCGCACAGAATGAAGCATCGCGCCCCAAAAGGCTGTCGGCACAGGTCCTGAGGTAGTCCCGAATGGGCCGAACGGCCCATTGTGGACACGTCCCTTCCCTGGCACCGTGCAGCTCGGATGACCGAGCGCAGATGGACACGACCGGCAGTCTTCCTCGCGACCGTGGTCGCCGCCGCGACGGCCGCAACGGCATCGCCGGCGCACGCGGTCGCTGCAGGTCCCACCGCCGCAGTGAAGACATGCAGCTCGGGCTACACACATGCGGTGATCGCGGGCGCCGAGAAGTGTCTGCGCGCGGGCGAGTTCTGCACGCACGCCTACGACTCGCAGTACCGCCGGTACGGCTACAGGTGCATCCGGTACTACGCGAATGTCCACCGCTACCGCCTGACGCACGCGTGAGCTGGGGCTACCGGCGCTCGCGCCGCATCGCGCCGGGCATCCGGCTCAATCTGAGCAAGCGCGGGCTCGGCCTCAGCGTAGGGCCGCGCCACGCCAAGCTCAGCGCGAACACACGCGGCCGCCGCTCCGTCTATTTGTCGGCGCTCGGTTTCTTCTTCCGCAAGCGTCTCTAGCCCCGGCCCCCGGATACGCTGTCCCGCACGGCGGGGTGCCGGAGCGGTCGAACGGGGCAGTCTTGAAAACTGCTGAGCCCTTCACGGGGCTCCGTGGGTTCAAATCCCACCCCCGCCGCTGGGCCCTCCACGTCCCCCGTTAGGCCGCCGGCATTTCTTCGAGCTCGCGGTGGAGGCGTCCGGCTTCGACCATTGGCACGGAGTCTTCGGGCGTACGTCGCCCGGGCTTCCCGCCCTGCAGCTTCGCGGCGGCGAGCTCCCGGTATTGCACCGCACGTGACCTCCTACTGGTCACATCTAAGGCGCGCCCGGTGACGGCGTCAAGAGGAGGAGGCGACGACCGGCTAGACCTCAGCGCAGGACGTAGAACAGCAGCGTTGCGATCGCGACCAGCAGGAGCACGAACGCCAGGTAGCGCACTGCGCGTGGGTCCCTCGGCGGCGGCAGGACGTGCACGCGCACGAGCAGGTCGCCGGGCACCGACCCGGCGCCGGCGTCGTTGCCGTCGCCGTTGACCCGCAGCTGCGTCCCGTCCTGGACGCCCGGCGGGA
>JBKPGW010000137.1:0-25294 GCA_046729555.1 Actinomycetota bacterium
AGTGGTACGACTTTGCGTCGAAGTACGAGGAGGGCGGCATGGACCTCGTCATCCCGCCCGATCTCCCGGAGGAGACCCTGGCCGAGGTCCAGCGCGTCGCCGTCGACACCTTCGTCGTCACGGACTGCGAGGGGATGGCGCGCGTCGACTGCTTCGTCGTCGAGGGCGACCGGGTCGTCGTGAACGAGCTCAACACCATTCCGGGGTTCACCTCCACGAGCGTCTACGCGAAGCTGTTCGAGGCGTCGGGCATGCCGTACGAGGAGTTACTGCGTCGCCTCATCGAGCTCGCGCTCGAACGCCAAGAGCGTCGCGCCAAGCTCATCTTCTGACCGGGGTCTGACCCCGAAGGGGTCTGACCCCAGCCTTTGCTACTTGAAGGCGCGCACCTCGTTGACGTGCGCGCGGTCGAAGTCGGACGGAAGCTTCGTGATCCAGATGACGTAGTAGCGCTTGGGCTCGGATGAGGTGATGTCGAAGACCGTCGTCGAGCCCGTGATCTTGGAATCGGACACCTTCTCCGGCGTGCCGCCTTCGACGTTCGTTGCCTCGATCTCCGCTGTGAAGCCGGGTGTGTCGGTGACAACCGTGATGCGAGAGAGCCGGACGACGCGCCCCGCGTCGACGACTACGCCGACTCCGGGTTTATTGAGCGACGGCGCGTCGTTGTACTGCTCCGTCGTCCAGTACGTTGCCGGGTCCCCGTCCGCGATCTTCGCGGCGTCCTCTGAGTGCTCGGTCTGGTTGGGGCCGAAGGGGTCATACGACGTCACGCCAGCGACCGGAAAGGCTGTTGCAGAGGCGGACGGGCTATTGCCGTTTGTCCCGTCGAATGCGATCAGGCCAACCACGATCGCCGCGATTGCCAGCAGCGCCAGCACGGCGACGCCGACCGGCCAGCGCGACACCTGCTTGTGCGCCCGACGCCGGCGCGCCGGAATGACCATCGTGGCGTCGCCGTCCGGACCATGGTCGAGCTCCGCGAGGCAGGCCTCCAGCTCGGCGGCGAAGTCGGCCATGGATGCGAACCGCTGCTCGGGATCCTTCTCGAGGGCGCGGTCGACCGCGGCCGCGACACGTGGCGGGACGTCATTGCGCACGTCGAGCAGGTTCGGCGGCGGCTCGTGGACGTGCTTCATCGCCACGGCCACGAAGCTCTCCCCCAGGAACGGCACCTCGCCCGCGAGCGACTCGTACACGACCGTGCCGAGCGCGTACACGTCGCTGTGGGCGCCGACACGCTGGCCGCTCGCCTGCTCGGGCGCGATGTAGTTCGAGGTTCCGAGCACTGCACCGGTCTGGGTCATTCCGTCCGTGTCGAGCGAGCGCGCGATGCCGAAGTCGGTGACTTTTGCCTGGCCGTCGCCGTTCAGGAGCACGTTCTGGGGCTTGACGTCGCGGTGGATGATCCCGTTCTGGTGTGCGAATGACAGCCCGCGGGCAACCTCGAGCGCGATCTCGAGCGCCTCGCGAATTGCTAGGCGGCCCTTCCGGACGACGAGCTCCTTCAGGTTCTCGCCCTCGATGTATTCGAAGACGATGAACTGTCGCCCGTCCGCCTCGCCCCGGTCGATGACCGTGACGATGTTGGGGTGCTGCAGCTGGGCCACCGAGCGCGCCTCGCGCTTGAACCGCTCGACGAAGTCCTCGTCGGCGTTGTACTGCTCGTGCAGGATCTTCAGCGCGACATGCCGCTCTAGCAGCGAGTCCCGCGCCTTGTAGACGCTCGACATGCCGCCGTGGCCGACGAGCTCTTCGACTTCGTATCGTCCTGCGAGCTTCTCCCCGACCACGGAGGGAAAGCTACCCAGGCGTCGCGCGGCGTATTCGTCGGAGCCGCAACCCGAGCCAGAGGCCGCCGCACCAGATCGCGTACAGAAGGCAGACCAGCCCACCCAGGACCCAGAGCGGCACGAACGCGTTGCCGTTCACGTCAGTGGTGCGGCTGGCGGCGGCCCCGATCACCCAGACGGCTGCGACGACGCCGCCGACGGTGAGCACCAAGCGCGGCCGGCCGACTCCCACCGCCCCGAAGACGAAGGGGAGCGCGAACGCGACGATGGCGATCAGAAAGCCGGCCATTCCGGCTCTATCGGCGCTCAGGCGCCGAGTGCTGAGCCGAGGGCGTCTTCCCAGACGCCGAGCGCCTCGTCGAGCTGCGCATCCGAGATGACCAGCGGGACGAGGACGCGGATGCAATTCGAGTAGATCCCTGACTTGAGGAGCAGGAGACCGCGCTCGGCGGCGGCCTCGACCACCTTCGTGGCGAGCTCCGGCGCCGGGTCCTTGCCGACTGGATCGTGGACGAGCTCGAGCGCGAGCATCGCGCCTAGGCCGCGGACATCACCGATCGCCGGCCAGCGCTGCTGCCAGGACTGCATGCGGTCGCGGATCGTCTCGCCCAGCTGAGCGGCGCGTTCGACGAGGCCGTCCTCCTCGAAGACATCGAGCACGGCAACCGCCGCGGCCTGTGCGATCGGGTTGCCGACGTAGGTGCCGCCGATCGCGGAGTCGCCGGGCGCGTCCATGATCTCCGCGCGGCCGAGCACGCCGGACAGCGGCAGTCCGGCGGCGATCGACTTCGCGATGCACATCAGATCGGGCTCGATGCCGTAGTGCTCGATTCCCCAGAGCTTGCCCGTCCGGCCGAAGCCGGTTTGCACCTCGTCGACGACGAGGACGATGCCGTTGTCGTCGCAGATCCGGCGAACGCCTGCGAGGAACTCCGGCGGCGCGACCACGAAGCCGCCCTCGCCTTGGACCGGCTCGATCACGATCGCCGCGACGCTCTCGGCCGCGACCTGAGTGACGAGTGCGCGCTCCAACGCGGCGAGCGCTTCGTCCGCACTCGGGCCGCGGTAGTCCTGCGCATAGGGGACGCGGTACACGTCGGGCGCGAACGGGCCGAGGCCCGCCTTGTAGGGATGCGTCTTCGACGTGAGCGAAAGTGAGAGGAGCGTGCGTCCGTGGAAGCCGCCTTCGAATGCGATCACGGCCGAGCGATTCGTGTACGCGCGCGCGAACTTGATCGCGTTCTCGATCGCCTCGGTGCCGGCGTTGAAGAAGGCCGCCTTGACGGGCCCGGAGATGGGAGTCGTCGCGACGAGCCGTTCCGCGAGCGTGACGTAGACCTCGTACGGAACGATCGTGAAATCCGTGTGGAAGAACCGCGCGGCCTGTTCCTGCACGGCTTCGATCACCCGTGGATTCGCGTGGCCGACGTTCAGGCAACCCACCCCGCCGGTGAAGTCGAGGAAGGTGTTGCCGTCGACGTCCGTGAGCGTCGCGCCTTCGCCGTGGTCGATCACCACCGGCACGTAGATCGAGAGCGGCTCGGCGATGACCTGGGTCTTGCGCTGGAGGATCTCCTGTGAGCGCGGCCCCGGAATCGCCGTCTTGAGCTCGATCGCCTTGGTCGCCGCCATCTACTGCTGACGATAACGCAGGAATCGGCCGCTCTGCATACCTGTATAGAGGACTTTCAGGCAGACCGAAAAGCTGGGGTCAGACCCCAAGGGGTCTGACCCCAAGAGGTCTGACCCCAGCCGTCAGAACGGCTTCGTGGACAGCGCCTTGACGGTGTAGACGCCCGCGGCGTTCCAGAGCATGAAGCCCTTCACGTGCTCCAGCCTCGCGGCCTGGATCTGGTCTTGAACGTCCGCGAGCGTGTACCTCCGGCCGAGCGAGAAGTCCTGCAGCCACGGGATCAGCATCGTCTTGCGGCCGGTCAGCTTCGAGCGGAAGTCGCGCAGCGAGTAGGCGACCGTCGTACCGGGCCGGGAGTCCGGATCGATGATGTTGTACTCGCCCGACACGTAGTGCGACGGGTAGACCATCGGGTAGATCGTGTCCACGAACGGCGCGATGCGACGCGGGAACTGCGCGATCCCCAGGTTGCGCGTGGCGGACAAGCCGAAGACGTCGACCGACAGCCGCACACCGAGCGGCTTCAGGCGTGAGCGGGCGTACTTGAGGAACATCGGGATCGTCCAGCCCATCGGCTGCGTGTGCGCCCCTGGATAGACGATCTGCGAGAGGTCGCCGTCGCTGGGGAAGCGCACGTAGTCGAACTGGATCTCGTCGAAGCCGAGCTTCGCGGCCTGTTCCGCGATGTCGACGTTGTACTTCCACACGCGCCTGTCGTACGGGTTCGTCCAGCCGAGCCCGCCGTTGTTCAGCCAGCGCGAGCCGTCGGCACGGCGGACTGCGAGGGCCGGCGCGCCGGCCGAGAGCAGCGGATCCTCAAAGGTGACGATGCGCCCGATCAGGTAGAGCCCCGCCGCATGCACCTTCGCCACCGCCTGCCCGGCGTTGTAGTAGCGCTTCGCCGCGCCGACCTTGCGGGCGAGCGGGACGTCCAGCGGAAAGCCGATGTCGCCGTTCTCGTCCTTGACGTCGAGCTCGATCGTGTTCAGGCCGCTGTCCTTGAGCGCGATGTACTGGTCGAGCTTGCCGGGGATGCCGGCCAGGGCCATCGTCAGGTGCAGGCCGCGCACCTCGGCCGGCAGCGGCCGCGGCTGGAGGCCCTGTGCCTGCGGCTTCGGCGTCGACCGTGCGGCTGCGCGCACCGGCTTGTGCTTGTCGACGTGGGTCGCTATCACCCCGCCGATCACACCCGCAGCGATGAGCGCGAGCAGGGCACCGGCGGCCCTGAGCCTGCGCTTGTGCCGACGCTGCCGCGCTTCGAGCCGGCGCACCTTGTAGCGCGCATTCGGGTCGACGGGCTGGAGGACGGAGCGCGGAGTCCTCGGGGGCCTGGGGGGCCTGGCCGACAAGGTGTGGAAAACTAGCACCTCTCGCGAGCATCGCCCCAGGAACGCGAGAGGAACCTCCCAGGCGCCCCGTAGAATCGCCCCCGTGGTCCTCTCCGACCGGACGATTGCCCGCCTCTTGGCGGAAGGCCGCATCGAGATCGACCCCTACGACGATTCGCTGCTCCAGCCGTCGAGCGTGGACGTCCGCGTCGACCGCTATTTCAGGGTTTTCCACAACAATCGCTACCCCTATATCGACGTGCGCGAGGAGCAGGAAGACCTCACGGAGCTCGTGGAGGTCGAGGAGGACACGCCCTTCGTCCTGCACCCGGGGGAGTTCGTGCTCGGCTCGACGCTGGAACGCGTACGCCTCCCTGACGACCTCGTCGCACGGCTCGAAGGAAAGGCGCTCGCCCTCGATACGCCTGTTCCCACGACTCAAGGCTGGAAGACGATGGGCCAGCTAGAGGTCGGGGATCTCGTGTTCGACGAGGACGGGTTTCCCGCTGTCGTTCTCAATGCGACAGGGCCGATGTTCGATCGACCGTGCTTCGAGCTGGAGTTCTCCGACGGCGCCAGGGTTGTGGCTGATGCCGACCACCTTTGGCGAACGATCGCAAAGCGGGATCGTGAGCACGGATTGAGGGTCGACCGGGTCGTCAAGACGAGCGAAATCGCCGGAACGCTGCGAGTGCGCGGAGAGGTCAATCACCACGTACCACTGGCCGGTGCGCCCTGGTATCCGGAACGTGAACTTCCGATCGATCCGTATGTGCTCGGCGTCTGGATCGGCGACGGCACGACGACAAATGCCGAGATCACCTGCGCCGATGAAGAGATTCTCGCTGAGGTCGCTGCTGCGGGCTACCGCGTTGCGCAGCAGCGGACACGTCCTCTCGTCTACCGGATCGGCGGCACGGGCCACACACGATGTGCAACCACCGGTCGCCTCACACGTAACGACTCGTTGTCGAGCAAGCTTCGGAACCTCGATCTTTTCGGGCACAAACGCATTCCAAGGGAGTATCTCTCCGCGTCGATCGAGCAACGCCAGGCGCTGCTCGAGGGTCTGATGGACACCGATGGGTATGTGGATCGCTTCGGCCGCTGCGAGTTGACGACCGTCAAAGGACATCTCGTCGAGCCGTATTCAGAGCTGATCGCGAGCCTTGGCTTCAGGCCAACTGTCGCTGAAGGACGCGCGAGGTTGTATGGACGTGACGTCGGTCCGAAGTACCAAGTTAAGTTCACGCCTCGTCGACGGGTTTTCCGGCTCAGCCGGAAGCTCGCGCGGCAGAAGAACGGCGGCCACGCACATCAATTCCGCGGCATCGTCGACGTTCGAGAGGTGCCCTCTGTGCCTGTGCGCTGCATCGAGGTGTCATCCGCCAACGGGATGTTCCTCGTTACGAAGGCCTTCATCCCCACGCACAACAGCAGCCTGGGCCGGCTCGGCCTTCTGATCCATTCCACTGCCGGCTTCATCGACCCGGGCTGGGACGGGCACGTGACCCTCGAGCTTTCGAACGTCGCCAACCTCCCAGTGACGATCTATCCGGGGATGAAGATCGGCCAGATCTCGTTCGTCCAGCTGAGCGAGCCGGCGGAGACGCCGTACGGAAGCGGCGAGATCGGCTCCAAGTACCAGGGCCAGCGTGGCCCGACCCCGTCGCGGTACTGGCAGAACTTCCAGCGCGAGCCCGCGGGGTGATCCTCGTCACCGGGGGGAGCGGGTTCGTGGGCGGCCACGTCGTGCACGAGCTGCGCGGCCGCGAGCTCCCCGTCCGCTGCCTCGTCCGCGACGCGCGCAAGGCCGCCAAGCTCGCGGCGTGGGGGTGTGAGCTGGCCGAGGGCGACATGACCGACCCGGCCAGCCTGCGTCGCGCGGTCGAAGGCGCCGACAAGGTCGTCCACCTCGTGGCGATCAGGCAAGGGCGCGAGGAGCAGTTTCGCCGCATCATGGTCGACGGCACACGCGACCTGCTCGCGGCCGCGAAGGACGCCGGCGTTGGCCGCTTCGTGCACATGAGCGCGCTCGGCACGACCGCGCGCACGAAAGACCTCGTCCCGTATTACGGCGCAAAGTGGGAGACCGAGGGACTCGTACGAGCATCGGGGCTCCCGTACGTGATCTTCCGGCCTAGCTTCATCTTCGGGACCGACGGAGGGATCCTGCCGACCTTCGTCAAGCTCGCACGCTTTGCGCCGGTGACCCCGATCGTCGGCAGCGGCCGTCAGCGGATCCAGCCGATCTGGGCCGACGACGTCGCGAGGTACTTCGCCGACGGCGTCCAGCGCGAGGCCGTAACCGGCCGGCTCTTCGAGCTCGGCGGTCCGGATGCGGTGACCTGGAACGAGTTCTGGGACCGGCTGAAGGGCCTCCGCGGCATGCGGCGCCCGAGCATGCACGTCCCGATCAGGCTGATGCGGGTGAACGCCCTCCTCACAGAGCGTCTGCCGTGGAACATCCCGCTCACGCGCGATCTGCTGAAGATGCTCGAGCTCGGCGACAACGTCGTCTCGAACGACGATGCGGTTCGGGCGTTCGAGCTCCCGCTGGTCCCGCTCGACGAGCAGCTTCGCCGGGCTGCCTGACGGCAGGGGATCCGCCCGCGAGCACGAACCTCACGGAGTCCCTAGGGAAAGGAGATCCGTGAACGTCACCTTCGGGATCAAGACGTTGCTCTTGCTCTTCTCGAGCCTCGTGTTCATCCTGGCCGTGTTCGACGAGGACGACTACGCGAATCTGCTCGCATGGGGGCTGGCGGGCCTCGCCCTCTCGCACCTCGTCACCGACATCGGCTGGGATCGCAAGTACGGCGGCGGCATGCGCCGGCGCCCGAACCCCTAATCAACCGGAAAAGAAAGGGGCCGCCTCACGGCGGCCCCGATCCGGTTACCAGCGGTGGATTAGTAGAGGCGCTTCCGGCCCTGATCCGAGAGATCGGGCGGCGCGTAACGCGTCGTCCCCCACGCTGGCTAGGCGATTCCCCGTAGGTCCCGGGGACGCACCTCTACCCGCTGGTACCTCCCCGGCCCGTACTGGAAATCTCCACTCCCGGACCACCACCTTTCCGCGGTTACCGCCCAGAGTATCAGCGGAGGCGGCGAAGCCGCCCGTCCGCGAAGCGGACCGGTGGAGGGGGTCTGGGGGAACCGGGAGGTTCCCCCGGCTACGACCGCAAGATCACGGAGAGCTCCAGGCCGCGGTCGAGCGGGATGGTGACCGACTCGAGCGTCGGGTCGGCCTGTCGGGCCCGGGAGTACGCGCCGAGCGTCTCCGCGTGTGAGAGGACGTTGTCCGCGACGACCAGCGCGGCAGGCTCGAGCTTCGTTCGCGCCGCCTGGAAGAGCGGCTCGTAGTCCTCCTTCTCGGCGTCGAGGAAGATGACGTCGAAGACGTCGTCGATAGGCGGCAGCGTCTCTTTCGCATCTCCCTCAACGAGCTCGGCCCAGTCCTCGAGCCCGGCCTCCGCGATGTTCGCCCGCCAGGCCTCGATCTTCCGCGGGTCGTGCTCGAGCGAAAGCACCCGGCCGCCCAAATAGCGGGCGCCCGCGGCGAGCCAGATGGTCGAGTACCCTCGCGAGCCCCCGATCTCGAGCACCTCGCAGTCCGTCTGCGGCGCCACGAGCGAGAACAGGAACTGCCCGGTCGAGCGAGCGACGGCGCGGGAGCGCTCTGCCGCTTCGAGACCCGCCTCGCGCTCCCGAGCGTCCTCCTGCTCGAGGCGTGCGAGCACCGCGCGAACCCGATCGTCCAGCACCGGCCCGCAGCCTACGGGACGCAACGGAACGGGCCGATAATGAGCTCGTGAACGCCACTCATGACACGAAGCAGACCGTGCTCGTTGCCGACGACGATCCGGACATCCAGAGCCTCGTCGTCCTCCGGCTCGAGCGCTGTGGGTACCGCGTCATCCGTGCTTCAGACGGTCAGGAGGCGCTCGACCTCGCGCTTCGGGAGCTTCCCGACCTTGCCGTCCTCGACATCACGATGCCGAAGCTCGACGGCTGCGAAGTCACGCGGAGCCTCCGCGCCCACGCGCAGACCGCCGAGTTGCCCATCATCCTCCTCACCGCTCGCGTCCAGGAAGAGGACGTCGCACGCGGGATGGAGGCGGGTGCGACGGACTACGTCAAGAAGCCATTCAGCCCGCAGGAGCTCAGCGCGCGTGTCTCATCGATCCTCGGCTAGGCAACAGTGCGTAATGCGGCCGTGATCGTGGCCTCGACGTCGCGTCGCACGAAACAGTCCGCGAGGTGGTCGTTGACGACGCCGCACGCCTGCATCGCGGCGTAGACCGTCGTCGGGCCGACAAACCGAAAGCCGGCCCGCTTGAGTGCGTTCGACAGCGCGACCGACTCGGGCGTGGTCGAGACCCAGTCTCGCCGGCCGCGTGGCGCGCGGTGCCGTTTCGGCCTGTGCGCCCACACGAGCTCCTGCAAGGGCGTGCCCTGCTCGCGCAGCGTGAGCGTTCCGCGTGCGTTCGCGATCGCCGCCTCGATCTTGCCGCGATGGCGGACGATGCCGGCGTCGCCGAGCAGCCGTTTGACGTCGCGCGCGCCGTAGCGCGCGACCCGCTCCGGGTCGAATCCCGCGAACGCTGCGCGGAAGTTGTCGCGCTTGCGCAGGATCGTCAACCAGGACAGCCCGGACTGGAATCCCTCGAGGCAGAGCCGTTCGAGCAGACCGCGCTCGTCGAGCACCGGCCGTCCCCATTCTTCGTCGTGATAGGCGACGTAGAGCGGGTCATCGGACCCCCAGCAGCGTTTAGGTTCAGCCAACCTCGACCTTCACCATGCCGTCGACCACCCGAACCGGGAAGGTTGCGACGGATTCGACCGCCGGCAACGTCAGCGCCCGGCCGCTGCGGATGTCGATGTTGGCGCCGTGCCGCGGGCAGATGGCGATGCCTTCGTCGCACTCGAAGTCGCCCTCGCAGAGCGGCCCGTCGTCGTGCGAGCAGCGGTCTTCGAGGGCGTAGTACTCACCGTTCAGGTTGTAGACCCCGACCGCGAGCGAGCCGGCGTAGACGATCTTCACCGAGCAGGACGGCAGCTCCTCGACCGGGCAGACGTCGAGCTCCGGCATTCCTTACTTCAGCTCGAGGTCGGACGACGCGCCGGCCCACTCCTCCGGCAGCGGCGTCCCCTTCGCCTTGTGCAATGCGAGCTTCAGCGTCGAGAGGCCGAGCAGCGCGCACTTCAGTCGCACCGGCGTGAGCGGGATGCCGATCTCGTCGAGCAGCTCGTCACGCGGCAGCGTCGCGACCTCCTGTGCGCTGCGGCCCTGCACGAGCTCGGTCAGCATCGAGGTCGCCGCCTGCGAGATCGCGCAGCCGCGGCCGGAGAACTTGACCTCCTCGATCGTGTCCCCGTCCTCGCCGAAGGCGACATAGATCGAGACCTCGTCGCCGCAGAGCGGATTCTGTCCCTCGGCCTCTGCGTCGGCGTCCTCGATCAGCCCGTGCCCGCGCGGGTTCTTGTAGTGATCGAGGATCACTTCTCGGTACAGCTGATCGAATTCGCTCACGCCAAGAGCTTATGGGCCTTGTGGAGTCCTTCGGCGAGGCGGTCGATCTCTTCCGGGATCGTGTAGAGGTAGAAGCTGGCGCGGTTCGTGGCGGCGACGCCGAGCTTCGCCATCAACGGCTGGCAGCAGTGGTGGCCGGCTCGGATCGCCACGCCCTCCATGTCGAGCACCTGCGCGACGTCGTGGGGATGGACCCCGTCGAGGTTGAAGGAGACGATCCCCGCTCGCCGCTCCGGCGCCGGCCCGTAGGCGGTCAGCCCGGGCACGTCGGCGAGCAGCTCCAGCGCGTAGACGAGCAGCTCGCGCTCGTGCTCCTCGATCGTGTCCATGCCGACGTCCGTGACGTAGTCGACGGCGGCGCCGAAGCCGACGGCTTCGGCGATCGGCTGTGTGCCGGCCTCGAACTTGAACGGGATCTGGCCCCAGGTGGTCTCCTCGAGCTTCACCGAGCGGATCATGTGGCCGCCGAGGTTGAACGGCGACATCGCCTCGAGCAGGTCTGCGCGCCCCCAGAGCGCTCCCACGCTGGTCGGGCCACACATCTTGTGCGAGGAGAACGCGAGGAAGTCGCAGTCGAGCTGCTGGACGTCGATCGCATGGTGCGGTGCGGCCTGCGCCGCATCGACGACCATGATCGCTCCCCGTTCGTGTGCCCATGCGGCGAGCCGCTCGACTGGGTTGATCGTGCCCAGCGCATTGGAGACGAGGTTGTTGGCGACGACCTTGACGTTGCCGGCCGTCGCGATCTCGTCGAGTGCGTCGAGCTGCAGCTCGCCGTGGTCGTCGAGCGGGATCGCCTTGAACTCGGCGCCTGTGCGCTTCGCCATGTACTGCCAGGGAACGAAGTTCGAGTGGTGCTCGAGCTCGGTCACGACGACGACGTCGCCGGGCCCGAGGTTGTCGAGCCCCCACGCGTACGCGACGAGGTTGATGCTCTCGGTCGCACCGTGGGTGAAGATCACCTCGCGCGCTGCCGGGGCGTTGATGAAATGCGCGACCTTCTCGCGGGCGCCTTCGTACTCCGCCGTGGCGATCTCCGACAGCGTGTAGACGCCGCGGTGCACGTTGGCGTATGACGTCTCGTAGAAGTCGCGCAGCTTGTCCAGCACCTGGCGCGGCTTGTGCGCGCTGACGGCCGAGTCGAGGTATGCGAGCGGCTTGCCTCGAACCTCGTGCTCGAAGATCGGGAAGTCCGCGCGAAGCCTGCGCGCGTCGAGCTTCGTCCCGACCTCTATTGCCATGGAGCCATCGTACCGAGCCGTTTAGCCCCTGAAGCGAACCTCAGCGCGGGTTGCCGTTGCCTTCGTGAGGGTGACCCGCCACGAGAAGGGGATGCGGTACGTCTCGCCCTTCACGATCCAGGGACGGCTGTGCTTCGTCGGCTTGAGGATGAGCACCGCGGAGGGTGCGTACGGCGCGGAGTGGTTCTCCGCGTCGACGAAGCGGAACACGAGGCCTCGGAAGGGTTGCGAGCGGTACTCGATCCACCACTTGCCGCGCGAGGTGTCCACGACGAGCGCCTGGGCGAGCTTCGACCTGGCGGTGGTCGTCGCGAGGAGGTAGCGCTTCGGAACGGTGATCCGGGGTTGCGCGGGGATCCAGCCGAGCAGGGCCTTCTCGTACGCGCTGTAGTCGAGCGATCCGGAGCCCATCGGGCTGAAGACGTCGCCGGTGTCTTCGAGGCCGCACCGAAGCAGATCGGTGCAGTCGGAGCCCATCGCGTGTCCCAGGCCGAAGGTGTGGCCGAGCTCGTGCAGCAGCAGTTCCACCGTCGGCTGTCTCGTCAGCATGACCTGGTGGCCGAACGTCGCGCCCAAGAACCCGCAGTGCGCGTCGGGCAGCGCGTAGATCACCGTGTCGTAGCGGCTCGTGTCGAAGCCGGCACCGGCGGCCGCTCGGCGCGGCGGGCCGAAGATCGACTCCACCCCGTCGCTCCCGCCGCAGCCCGGCCTCGCCGTCAGCCCCGTCAGCCACGGCGTGATGTCCGCGTCGACGTGCATCTGACCGAACGACGAGCGCTGGATGAACGCGTTGGCCTGGTCGAACGTCCGCTGGACCTCCGCCACCGTGTACGGCTCCGAGCCTGTGGAGGCGAGCACCACCAGCACGCGCTCGTTGGCCTTGGGCGCAGCGCCAGCCGAAGGAAGCACGACGGCTGCGAGCAGGGCCACCACCGCGAGGAGCGGCGCACGGGGCACCGCCGGAGTATGCGCCTTCCGGCGGCGAGTGGCTAGGCCTGCGGGATCCGCGCTTCGAGCGCGGTCGCGAGCGCCTCGCGTACAGGCTCAAGCTCGACTCGCGCGAGCACGTCCTCGAAGAAGCCGCGCACGATCAGTCGCTCGGCCTCACTCCGGGACAGACCGCGCGACATCAGATAGAAGAGCTGGTCGCGGTCAACGCGGCCGACCGTCGCGCCGTGCGTGCAGCGCACGTCGTTGGCGAGGATCTCCAGGCCCGGGATCGGGACCGCGTGCGTCGACGGCGACAGCATCAGGTTTCGGTTCTCCTGGTACGCGTTCGTCTTCTGGGCGTCGCGCTCGACGCGGATCATCCCCCGCCAGACCGCGGTGGACTTGTCCCGCAGCGCCCCTTTGAAGGCGAAGTCGGAGGTCGTGTTGGGCGCCATGTGCTCCTGGAACGTGTCGTAGTCCAGGTGCTGCTCGCCGTCCGTGAAGTACGCGCCCGTCACGCGTGAGGTTGCGCCCTGCCCGGCGAGGTCGTTCTGGATTCGGACCTTGCCCTTCTTCGAGCCGAACCCGCCCGTGACCCAGTCGAGCTCCGCGTCACGCTCGACGCGCGCATGGTGCGAGGCGAAGTGCCACGTCTCGCGGGAGAGGTTCTGGAGCGAGACATACTCGAGCTTCGCGCCGTCCTCGACGAACAGCTCCACGGCCTCGTTCGTATAGGCGTTCAGCTCCGGGGTCGAGGAGACGACCTCCTCGACGAGCGTGAACCGCGCACCGGGATCGGCGATCACCAACAGACGCCAGAACAGCGCGGCATTGTCCGTCGAGCTCGTGATGCGGACGTACAGCGGCTTCTCGAGCTCCACGCCCTTCGGCACGTGCACGAGTAGGCCGTGCTCCCATACGGCGGCATTGTGCGCAGCGAACTTCTCGTCCCAGCCGACGAGCGAATAGAGCCGCTCGTGGCCTTCGTCGAGCGGCGCGAACGTGACGCCCTCGGGCGCCCGCTCGACGCTGACGCCGGCCTCCGTGATCGTGGCCAGGCCCGCCACATCTAGTTCGAGCATCGTCTCCGAGCGACCGGTCCCAGGGGCAGCGCCAACCACAAACGTGTCGGGGTCGAACCCGCGCAGGTCTGTGAAGCGCCAGTGCTCCTCCGTCGTGTCCGGAAGCGGCAGTTCGCGGTAGCGCTCGAGTGCTGCCGGCTTGCTTACGGCGCATACCTCCGGTGCAGGATGAGCGCGTTGCCGTCGGGATCGGAGAAGAAGGCCATGTGACAGACGCCCGAGTCGCGCGTGCCGACGAACTCGACGCCTTTTGCCTCCAGCTCTGCGCGCGCGGCCTCGACGTCCTCGACGCGCAGCGCGATGTCGCCGCACCCGTTCGTCTGGAACTCCAGGTCGGCCTGTGTGGGATCGAACAGCGCGAGGGTGACGTTGCCCGCCTCGAACTCGGTCGGGACGCGTGGGTTCTGTGGCAGCCCGAGCAGGTCGCGGTAGAACACGATCGAGCGTTCGTAGTCACGCGTCGGGACGTTCACGAAATCGACCCGCTCGATCTTCATCTCGGTGCGTATCGACGGTGCAGCATCAGAGCGTTTCCGTCGGGATCTTTGAAGAACGCCATGTGGCAAACACCCGTGTCGCGCGTCTCGCCGTCGAACTCGACACCCTTCGCCTCGAGCTCCGCGCGCGCAGCCGCGACGTCGGGCACGCGGATCGCGATGCCGGCCGTGCTCGGCGCGAACGGCTGCCCGATGCTCGCCGGGTTGAAGACGTCCAGCGTCACCTGGCCGAGCGTGAACTCCATGTCGTTCTCGCCCTCCGTCTCGATCGGGAGCCCGAGCGTCTCGCCGTAGAACTGCTTCGCCCGCGGGATGTCTTGCGTCAGGACGGAGACGAAGTCGACGCTCTCGACTTCAATCAACCGACGGAGCCCTCCATCTGCAGCTGGATCAGCCGGTTCATCTCGACCGCGTACTCGAGCGGGAGCTCCTTCGTGATCGGCTCGACGAACCCGGAGACGATCAGCGCCGACGCCTCCGCCTCCGACAGGCCGCGGGACATCAGGTAGAAGAGCTGCTCCTCGCCGATCTTCGACACGGTCGCTTCGTGGCCGATGTCGACGTCGTCCGCATCGATCTTCATGTACGGGTAGGTGTCGGAGCGCGACTGCTCGTCCAGGATCAGCGCGTCGCAGACGACCTTCGACTTCGAGCCGACTGCGCTCTTGCCAACCTCGAGCAGCCCGCGGTAGCCCGCGCGACCGCCGTTCTTGGAGATCGACTTCGACGTGATCACCGAGGACGTCTTCGGCGCGACGTGCACCGCCTTGCCGCCCGCGTCCTGATGCTGGCCGTTGCCGGCGAACGCGATGGAGAGCACCTCGCCGTGCGCGCGCTCACCGAGCAGCCAGATAGACGGGTACTTCATCGTCAGCTTCGAGCCGAGGTTCCCGTCGACCCACTCCATCGTCGCGCCTTCGTATGCGACGGCGCGCTTCGTGACGAGGTTGTAGACGTTGTTCGACCAATTCTGGATCGTCGTGTAGCGGCAGCGCGCGTCCTTCTTGACGACGATCTCCACGACCGCGCTGTGCAGCGAGTCGGTGGAATAGATCGGTGCCGTACAGCCCTCGACGTAGTGCACGTAGGCGCCCTCGTCGACGATGATCAGCGTCCGCTCGAACTGCCCCATGTTCTCCGCGTTGATGCGGAAGTACGCCTGCAGCGGCATCTCGATCGAGACGCCCGGCGGCACGTAGATGAACGAGCCGCCCGACCAGACGGCGGAGTTCAGGGCCGCAAACTTGTTGTCGTTCTGCGGGATGATCGTCCCGAAGTACTGCTTGACGAGGTCCTCGTGCTCGCGAAGGCCGGAGTCCATGTCGAGGAAGATCACGCCCTGCTTCGTCAGGTCCTCCTGCAGCTTGTGGTAGACGACCTCGGACTCGTACTGGGCGCCGACGCCGGCGAGGTACTTCTTCTCCGCCTCCGGAATGCCGAGCTTGTCCCAGGTGTCCTTGATGTCGGCCGGCAGGTCCTCCCACGAGTTGGCCTGCTTCTCGGTCGGCTTGATGTAGTAGTAGATGTTCTCGAAGTCGATCTGGGTCAGGTCGCCGCCCCACATCGGTAGCGGCCGCGCCAGGAAGTAATCGAGCGACTTGTGCCGGAACTTCCGCATCCAGTCCGGCTCCTTCTTGTGCTCGGCGATCGCCTCGACGACCTCGTGCGAGATGCCGCGACCCGACTTGTAAAAGTACGCCTCGGCCTCGTCCGGATTGGAGAAGCCGTACTGGTACTCCTCGCGGATCTGCTTGACAGTCTCGGTCTCAGTCGGCAACTGCTGTCACCTCCGGCATGAACGCCTCGTAGCCCTCGGCCTCGAGCTTGTGGGCCAGCTCGGGACCGCCTTCTTCCACGATACGTCCACCGACCATCACGTGCACGAAATCAGGCTGGATGAAGTTGAGGATGCGCTGGTAGTGGGTGATCACCAAGGCTCCCATCTCGGGTCCCACCAGCTCCTGTACCCCGTTGGCGACGATCCGCACCGCGTCGATATCGAGGCCTGAATCGGTCTCGTCGAGCACGGCGATGCGGGGGTTCAGCATGGCCAGCTGCAGGATCTCGATCCGCTTCTTCTCCCCGCCGGAGAAGCCGTCGTTGAGATAGCGCGAGGCGAGCTCGCGCGAGACCTTGAGCCGGTCCATCTGTGCCAGCAGCTCCTTGCGGAACTCGGGAATCGGGATCGGATCGTCCTCTCCTCCCGCGCGCGCCTTGCGGATCGAGTTGATCGCGCTGCGCAGGAAGTTCGTGACCGTCACGCCCGGGACGGCATGGGGGTACTGGAAGGCGAGGAAGAGGCCGCGCTGGGCGCGCTCGTCGGCAGCCATCTCCAGGACGCTCTCGCCGTCGAGCAGGATGTCGCCCTCGGTGATCTCGTAGGCGGGATGGCCCATGAGGGCGTACGCAAGCGTGGACTTGCCGGAACCGTTCGGGCCCATCACGGCATGCACCTCGTCCGTATTGACGGCGAGGTCGACGCCCTTGACGATCTCGGTCCCGTCCTCGAGGGCAACGTGCAGGTTTTTCAGCTCTAGAAGCGCCAACTTTGTGACATCCCGTCGCTTGGTAGGAAGCGGCCTCGGAGGCCTGCTAGTAGCGCCATCGTACCCAACCCCAGTGCGGCTCCGACCGCACCGCGGTGCAGGCGCAGCCACGTCCACGCCGTCGTCTTGCGGGCACGATCGTCGAAGCGTCCGTGCGCGCCCGGGTCGCCGGGCAGCGGCTCGAAGAGGTTGTCGGGTGAGTCGGTTGGCTTGAGCTCCTCCGTGTGCTGGCCCTTCCAGCCGTTGCGGAGCAGCACGAGGTCGCCGGCACGCGGAGACAGCTTCTGTCCCCAGAGCAGCTTCTGCGCGCCCCAGCCGATCGGCAGCTCGCGCGCGGGGCGCTCGCAGCAGCGCACGACAGCGTCGGCGAACGGCTCCGGCTGGTAGATCGGCGGCACCGGTTGCGGCTGCAGGCCCATCCTTTGGCGTGCGCGGTCGAACTGGGGCGTGTTGATCGCGCCGGGCAGGATGACGCACACGTCGACGCCGGCGTTCTGCTTCTCCAGCTCGACGCGTGCGCTCTCGAAGAACGTGCGCAGCGCCGCCTTCGTCGAGCAGTACGCGGCCTGTAGCGGGATGCCGCGGTAGGAGAGCGCCGAGGCGACCTGGATGAAGGTTCCGCGTGAGGCGCGCAGCTGCGGCAGAGCCGCCCAGTATCCGTAGACGCCGCCGAAGAAGTTGACGTCGAAGACCCGCCGCAGCTCTTCGTCTTGGAGCTGGTTCGCCTCGGCGTAGACGGTGACCATCCCGTTGGCGATGTAGGTGTCCACGCGGCCGAAGCGGTCGACTGCAGCGGCGACGAGCGCTTCGACCTGCGTGCGGTCGCTGACATCCGTCTCCAGGACGAGCCCCTCGCTCCCGGCCGTCTTGATGTCCCTGAGCGTCCCGTCCAGCGCCTCGCGGGTGCGCGAGCCGACCGCGACCTTCGCCCCTCGGCGCGCCGCCGCCAGGGCGATCGCGCGACCCAGGCCGTAGGAGCCGCCGCCGATCACCACGACCTGCTCCGAGAGTGGGCGCTTTCGGCTCATCCCGCCGTCGTCTTTCCCCCGCTCAGGCCTCCAAACCGCTACCCTGAGCACATGCCGAACGTCGGCCCTTGGGAGATCATCCTCCTGCTCCTGCTGGCGCTGCTGCTGTTCGGGGCGAAGCGGCTCCCGGAGATCGGCCGCTCGATGGGGCGCGGTATGCGTGAGTTCAAGGACTCGGTCAGCGGCAAGGACCGCGACGACGAGCCGGCCGAGCTGCCGATGCAGACGACCGACGCGACGGTCGCAGCGCGCGAGCGCGAGCGCGACCCCGCATAACAACCTATGAAGCGGCTGCCGCGGCGTCTCCGCCACGGTGAGGAGGCGACGCTCGTAGAGCATCTCGAGGAGCTGCGCACACGCATCTTCGTCTCGCTCGGCGCCCTTGCGATCGGCTTCGCGATCGCGTTCGTCTTCCGCGGTCACTTGCTGCATTGGCTCAACGCGCCTCTTCCGCCGAGCAAACGCCAGCCGATCACACTCAGCGTCGCCGAGCCGTTCCTGACCTCGATGAAGGTCAGCCTGCTGGCCGGTCTCGCTCTGGCGCTGCCGGTGGTGCTCTGGCAGCTGTGGAGCTTCCTGGCGCCTGCGGTCGAGGAGCACGTCGAGCGCACCGTGTTGATGTTCGTGCTGCTCGCGACCTTGTTGCTCGCGGGTGGCGTCGCCTTTGGCTACTGGGTCGTGCTGCCGAAGGCCGTCCACTTCCTGACGAATTTCGACGACCAGTACTACAACCCGCAACTCAGAGCCAGGGACTACTACGGCTTCGTCATGACCGTCCTGCTGGCCATCGGGGTCGTCTTCGAGCTGCCGATCTTTCTGCTCGCGCTCGTGCGCCTCGACGTGATCTCGACGAACACGTTGCGGCGAAACCGCCGTCTCGGCTACTTCATCGTCGCCGTGATCGCCGTCCTGCTTCCCGGCATCGACCCGGTGACGACCACGTTCGAGATGGTCCCGCTGATCGTTCTGTACGAGTTATCGATCTGGCTTGCAGTCTTCATGGAACGACGGTCGCCGCAGATGGAAGCGGCTATAGCCTCGGAAAATGCTTCGCATTTTCCGAGAGTGGAGGGTTAGATCCTCGCTTCGCTCGATGAAGGAAAGGCGCAGCTAGCATCGCCTTGGCAATGAAGGTGCTCTCTGCCGATTGGGTCCTCCCGATCGAGGGCTCCCCGATCGAGGGTGGGGCCGTTGCGATCGAGGACGGTCGCATCGCCGCGATCGGCCGAGCCGAGGACCTCGGCGTCGGGACGCGCTACGAGGACGCCGTGCTGCTGCCGGCGTTCGTCAACGCGCATGCGCATCTCGAGTACGCCGTTTACGCCGGGTTCGGCGATTCGCTGACGGACTTCGCCGAGTGGATCCGGCTGCACACCGAACGGAAGCGCCGGATCGGCTGGGAGGAGTACGTCGCGATCGCGCGTCTGGGTGCGGCGGAGTGCCTGCGCGCCGGCATCGGCAGCGTCGGCGACTGCAGCTTCAGCGGTGCGGCCGCGGTCGCGATGGACGAGCTCGGACTGCGTGGGGTTGCGTACCTCGAGGTATTCGGCGACGACCCGGACGCTGCCCTGGAACAGTTCGAGGAGCTTCGTTCCCGCGGCGCAGAGCACTTCGGTGAGCGCGTCCGGCTCGGGGTCTCGCCGCATGCGCCCTACAGCATCTCGCCCGCGGTCTACCACGCATGCGCAGGGCTCGGCTTGCCCGTCGCAACGCACATCTCCGAGAGCGAGTCGGAAGTGCGCTACCTCCTCGACGGCGGCGGGGCTTGGGAGACGATCACGTGGCTGGTCGATCCACCCCGCACGACCGGCACGCGCCTGCTCGCCCGTGAGGGCCTGCTCGGGCCGGAGGTGCTCGCGGCGCACTGCGTCGTCGTCGAGCCGGACGAGATCGCGCTGCTCGCCGAGCACGATGTCGCCGTGGCGCACTGTCCGCGCTCCAACGCCTACGTCGGCTGCGGGATCGCCCCGCTGCGTGAGCTGCGTGCCGCCGGCCTGCGCGTCGGGATCGGGACCGACGGCGTCTCGTCGACGCCGTCGTACGACTTCTTCGACGAGCTGCGGGCAGTCGTGATGATGGCGCGCGCGCGCGAGCGCCGCCCGGATGCGATGACGGCCGCCGAGGCGCTCGAGCTGGCGACCCTCGGCGGAGCGCGTGCGCTCGGTCTCGCGGCCGAGATGGGCTCGCTCGTGCCGGGCAAGCGCGCGGACCTCACCGTCGTCTCGCTGGCCGACTCGCCGTACTCTCCGGTCGAGGATCCCGCCGCCGCCGTCGTGTTCGGCGGCTCGCCCGAGCGCGTGCTTGCAACGTTCGTCGACGGGGAAGCACGTTACGAGAAGGGAGGAATGGAGTGGCACGAGCTGACCGCCGCCGCGCACAGCGCGAGGCGCGCCATGCTCGCCGTGCCCCCGGCCGCAGAGCCGGTGGCGGCACCGCGCGCGTAGCTGACAACACCATGTTCTTCCCCCGCCTGCGCAACCAGGCGAAGTGGGCGTTCGTGCTTCTCATCGTCGTGTTCGCTGGCGGCTTCGTCTTCCTGGGCGTCGGCTCCGGCGGTCTCGACCTCGGCCAGCTCCTGCGCGACGCGTTCGGGAACAAGGGCTCCTCCACCGGTTCTCTGTCCGACGCGGAGAAGGACGTCCGCGAGCGCCCCTTCAACGCACTCGCTCGCAAGCGGCTCGCGCAGATCCTCGAGAGCAAGGGCCGTACGGACGATGCGATCGCCGCCTGGCTCGAATACGGGAAGCTCCGGCCGAAGGACGTGACCGCGCTGCGCCACCTCGGCGATCTCGAGCTCGGCCAGGCCACCCTGTACTTCCAGCAAGCGCAACTCGCCTCGCTGGCGCAGACGGAGGCGGGGGTCGGCGCTCCGTTCCGTCCGTCCGGCAAGCTCGGGCAGGCGCTCAACGACGATCCGATCACTGCAGCGCAGACGAGCCAGGCCAGCACGCAGTTCCAGACCGCCTACACGAAGTACCAGACCGCGTCGTCGCGGGCGATCTCCACGTACCAGCAGCTCGCGAAGCTCCAGCCCAAGAATCAGGAGGCGCTCTTCGCGCTCGCGCAGGCCGCGGACACGCTCCGCCAGACGACCGTCGCGGTCAACGCGTACAAGCGACTGCTGAAGCTCACCCTCGATCCGACCACGAAGGCCCAGATCCGGGAACGGATCAAAACCTTGCAGCAGTCCCCCCAGGGTTAGACTCCGCGCCGACGGGAAGAGGCGGCTAAAGACGACCTCCGGGGGAGCATGAACTTCGACATCAAGACCGAGCAGCTGGGAGATGACGCGTATGTGATCTCGCTTGCGGGCGAGGTCGATCTCTACACCGCGCCCGAGTTCAAGCAGCAGCTGCTCGAGGTGATCGGGCAAGGCGGCAAGGAGGTCATTGTCGACTTCAGCGATACGACGTTCATCGATTCCACGACCCTCGGCGTCCTCGTGGGCGGGGTCAAGCGGCTGCGCGCGAACGAGGGTCAGTTGTCGCTCGTCTGCAGCGACCGCAACATCACGAAGATCTTCGAGATCACCGGCCTCGACCGCGTCTTCACCATCTATTCAACCCGCGACGAGGCCGTCTCCAAGCTCAAGGCGGCCGACCAGCCTCCTGCGTAGAACGGTGCTTCGCGCCCTTGCAGCCGCTGCTGGAGGGGCGGCTGTCGCCGTGACTCTGGCTGCCTGCGGGACCGGCGGTATCGCGTCCGGGGCCGCCGACCAGGAGAACGGTAAGAAGCTCTTCCAGGAGAAGTGCACGGGTTGTCATGCGCTGGCTGCCGCCGGGTCCAGCTCCACGCTTGGACCGAACCTGGACGATGCGTTCGCCCAGGCGCGTGCCGACGGCTACAAGGAGAGCGCGATCCTCAACATCGTCCACGACCAGATCCGGTTCCCCGGCAACTACCCGACGGCGGCGGACAACCCGAACTACCTCAAGGTGAACATGCCTGCGAACCTCGTCCAAGGCCAGGACGCTGAGGACGTCGCCGCGTTCGTCGCCGCGAACGCCGGTGTGCAGGGATTCGCTGAGTCGCAGGTCATCACCAGCACGAACGGCAAGCTGATCTTCCAGAAGAAGTGCGCGAGCTGTCACACGCTCAAGGACGCGGGCGCGACGGGCACGATCGGCCCGAACCTCGATCAGCTGATGCCCGCGTTCGCAATCGCGCAGAAGCAGGTCACGAACGGCGGCCAGGTCATGCCTGCCTTCAAGGACCTGCTCACGAAGGCGCAGATCGACGCGGTGGCCAGGTACGTCTCCACGCACGCCGGCAAGTAGTGCCGTTCGACATCGAAGCGTTCGTCGAGGCAGGCAGTGATCGGCTGCCCGGCCTGCTCGGGATTCAGATCGACGAGATCGAGGAGGGACATGTGCGCATGCACCTCCCGCTGCGGCCCGAGTTGCTCGCGCCGAACGGCTACCTGCATGCAGGGACGGTCGTCGCGCTCGCCGACTCGGCATGCGGCTATGGCTGCATTGCATCCCTGCCGGACGGGGCGACCGGGTTCACCACGATCGAGCTGAAGACGAACTTCCTCGCCACCGTTCTCGAGGGGACCTTGCGGGTCGAGTCACGCCGCGTCCATGGAGGCCGCACGACGCAGGTCTGGGACGCGACCGTCAGCAACGAAGACGACAGGACGCTCGCGTTGTTCCGCTGTACGCAGCTGCTCCTGTACTGAAAGGCCGGGGTCACACCCCTTCGGGGTCAGACCCCTTGGGGTCTGACCCCAGCACTTCGGTTTGGGTCCCGCCCTCTCGCTCCAGGTCGACCACGACGTGCGTGATCGGCACGGCGAAGCGCTCTCGCGCCTTCTCGACGACGCCCCGCTCGAGCCAGTTCGAGCGGCCTTCGGGATGAGTCGAGATGATGATCTCGTCTGCGCCGAAGGTCCGAAGCGCGTCTTCCATCGCCTGCACCGGATCGCCGTCCCCGACCTCCCCCCGCGCCTGCACGCCGGCTTCTGCGAGCTTCGCCAGGCTTGCGTCCAGACGCTCCTGTGCGGCCGCGCGGGCCTCATCCTCGTCCGACACCCAGTGCTTGAGCGGGGAGTTGAGCGCCGGCGTGACGACCAGGACCTCCTCTCGGACGTCGAGGCTGCGCTCCAGGATCATCGAGCGCAGCGTGTGACCGCCCACCGTCTCGTTGGCGATCACCAGGATGCGGCGCTCGCCCTCGGCATGCGGGCGCGGCGCAGTCTGCCGCGGACGCTCCTCTCGCCGCGCATGCAGCCACCAGCCGAGCACCACCACGCTCAGCACGACGAAGACGGCGATCCCGGCCCACTTCCCGCCGGCGACGGCAGCAATCACGATCGCTCCGAAGTAGCCGATCGACGCGATCAGGAACCTGAACGCCTCGGCCTCGCTGCGGAGCGGGTTGATCATCAGATGAGGTAGACGGTCGAGTACACGACAATCCACATTACGTCCACGAAGTGCCAGTAGATCCCGCCGATCTCCACGCCGTGGTGGTGCTCCGGGGAGAAGTGGCCGCGGAAGGCGCGAACCGTCATGACCAGCAGGATCGAGAGGCCGACGAAGACGTGCGCGCCGTGCAGGCCCGTGAGCGAGTAGAAGATCGTCCCGAATGCCCCGTCGTGCGGTGCGAAGCCCACGCGTGAGTACTCGCGTGCCTGCGTGAGCAGGAAGACCAGCCCCATCAGGAAGGTGAGGAGCAATCCCGCCTGGAGTCCGGCGCGGTTGCCGCGCTTGATCGACTGCAGCGCCCAGTGCATCGTGAACGAGGACGTGACGAGGATCGCGGTGTTCACGCCCGCGACGAAGATCGGCAGCTCGAACTGCTTCGGTGGCCAGTCGATCCCGTTCACGACGCGCACGAAGAAGTACGCCGTGAAGAACGACCCGAAGAGCATCACCTCCGAGGCGATGAACAGCAGCATCCCGAGCACCGACGCGCTGACGCGAGAGCTCTGGTGTGCCGCGGGCGGGCCGTGATGCGCAGCTTCCGCGTGTGCGCTCACGCCGGCACTCCTTCCTTAGGCACCACGTGCTCGACCGGCACTCCCGTCTCGCTGCGCAGCCGCTCGACCAGGTCGCGCCGCAGCCAGCCGGATTTCTCCGGCGCGAAGGTCGACACGATGATCTCGTCGACGCGCTCCTCCCGCATCGCCTCGAGCGCTGCAGAGAATGGATCCGGATGGGCGACCTGTCCGTGCGCGTCGATGCCCGCTCCGCGCAGCTCGGCGACGGCCCGCCTCAGCCGTCTCTCCGCCTCGGGATGCGCGCCCTCGGAGGGGTCGCTTTGCGGGGAGACGATCAGGAAGCTCGCGTCGTCGCGCGCAGCGCGGTCGCGGATCTTGTCCAGCAACTCTCGCCCTAGCACCGTCTCGTTCGCGATCACGAGCACGTTCTGCTGCCCCGTCTCCGCGGTGATGTCGACGACGACGTGCTCGACCGGCCGCTCGCCCGCGATGCCCCGGATTCGGTCGATCACGTTCTTGCGTAGCCAGCCGGACTTCTGCTGGGGATGCGTGGCGACGATCAGCGCGTCCACGGCTGGCTCGAGCTGCGCGAGCGCGTCGCGCACCGCCGTCACCGGGTCACTCTCGACGACGAGCCCATGGGCGGGAATCCCTTCCTCGCGAAGCATCGAAAGCGTCCGGTCGAGGCGACGACCGGCAGCCGCCCGGCGCGTGTCCTCGTACACGACGTATCCGCGCTGAGGCTGGTTGACGGGGCAGATCACCGTCACACGCAGGTCCTCGCCGCGGTGGCGCTCGACCGCCTCGATCAGCTTCCGGCCCGTGACGGTCTCGTTGGCGACCACCAGGAGATGCATCAGTGCACGCGCACCTCCTCCGCCGCGCGGTCGCCGTTCAGCACGGCGTGGCGCGCTCCCGGAACGCCGTACTCGTACGGATTGCCGACGACCTGCGGGATCTCGTCGAAGTTGAAGACCGGCGGCGGCGACGAGACCTGCCACTCCAGCGTCATTGCCCGCCACGGGTTCCCCGGCGCGGGCGCGCCGCGCAGCATGCTGATGACCATGTTGTAGAGGAACACGATCGTCGAAGCGCCGAGGAAGAACGACGCGACTGAGATGAACAGGTTCCAGTGCGCGAAGACCGGGTCGTAGTCGGAGACGCGACGCGGCATGCCCTGAGTCCCGATCAGGTGCATCGGGAAGAAGGTCGCGTTGAAGCCGATGAACGTCAGCCAGAAGTGCAGTTTCCCGAGCCGCTCGTCGTACATCCGCCCGGTCATCTTCGGGAACCAGTAGTAGATCCCGGCGAAGATCGTGAAGAGAGAGCCGCCGAAGAGGACGTAGTGGATGTGCGCCACGACGAAGTACGTGTCGCTGACGTGGATGTCGATCGGGACGGCGCCCAGATAGATCCCGGAGAGCCCGCCGATAACGAACATCGACACGAAGCCGGCCGCCCACAGCATCGGCGTGGCGAAGTTGATCTTGCCCTCCCACATCGTCGCCAGCCAGGAGAAGACCTTGATCCCGGTCGGAACGGCGATCATCAGCGTCGTGATCATCATCGGCACGCGGAGCCACGGAGCCATCCCGGACACGAACATGTGGTGCGCCCAGACGGAGAAGCCGAGCACGAGGATCGCCATCAGCGACAGCGCCATCAGCCGGTAGCCGAAGATCGGCTTCCGCGACATCGCGGAGATCACCTCCGAGGCGATGCCGAAGCCGGGCAGCATC
>JBKPGW010000138.1:0-3548 GCA_046729555.1 Actinomycetota bacterium
CGGGGCACGAGCATCGTCGCGCCGAGCCAGTCGGCCTCGGCCTCCTGCACGCCGTCCCACTGCCGACATCCACCGATGCCGATCGCCGGCGCGGCTTCGTGCTCGAGGATCAGGTGCGACAACTCGTGCGAGAGGTTGCTCGCACTTCGGCCCGGTGGCTGGCGCGGGTTGTAGACAATCAGTCGCTTCGTGCCGAGCACCACCGTCGTCGCCGAGAACCCGGCGTCCTCGCTCAGCAAGCGCCGGACGCTGCGGTCCTTCGCCCCGTTCTCTCGTAGCTCGCCGACCGAGACGACCGGAATGCCCCACGCCTCCGCGAGGGCGAAGCAGTCGAGGGCATCGAGCGGGCCAAGACCCAGCTCGGCACGGACGAGCTGCGCGATCTTCTCCGCTTCGGCTTTGAACCCGGGGCGCAGCTGCTCCGCCACCACGAAATCCTAGGTCACGACTCGCGAACCAGCCGGTTGTACGCAGCTCGGAAGATGTCCTCGAGCGCTTCGGCTTCCTCGGGCTTGACGTTCCGCGCCGCGCGCAGGTACGAGGACACCATCGCCACAGGCTCCTCGGTCGCAGGGGTCGCCCTCGTCCCGCGCATGAACGACTCCGCCGGCATGCCGAGCCAGCGCAACAGCGTCGCGAAGGTGTCGACATCAGGGCGGCGGCCCTGTGCCATCCGGCTGAAGGTCGACGGACTCACGTCGAGCTGGCGTGCGATCTCGCGCCAGCTCGTCCCCTGGCTTTTCCGCTTGTTGTCGAGCGCAGCGTAGAGAGCTTCCACGTCGACCGTGGTCTCAGGCATGTCGTGTGCTGGCGGTCATCGGGGCCTCCTGATCGTGCGTTCGACTGTAGCACCAACGTTTGACATACCGAAATGTTCGTGCTAAACTCGACACGTTGTTCGACATGGCGAACACAATCTCTTCTCTCTCGGAGGGTGGTCGATGCCCAGTAATCGCACAGCACCGATTGTCCTGGTTCCCGGGTTCTGGCTCGGCGCGTGGGCGTGGGACGAAGTCGGGGCGGCCCTGCGCGTCAACGGACACGACGACGTCACCGCGCTGACGCTGCCCGGGCTCGAGTCGACCGAAGCCGACCGATCCGCGATCACCTTCGCCGACCACGTCGACGCGATCTGCGAGGCGGTGACGGCGGCGGGACGTCCCGCCGTGCTCACCGTGCACAGTGGGGCCGGGTTCCCGGGTTACGCCGCGACCGATCTCAAACCCGAGAAGATCGCGGCCACGGTCTACGTCGACACGGGCCCGGGAATCGGAGCGATGGACCCCGACTTCGACGGCCTCGAAAAGCCGTTGCCCGCGCGCGAGGGGCTCGAGCAAGAGGAAAACCTGGACGGCCTCAGCGAGGAGCAGCTCGAGACCTTCCGCCGGCGAGCGGTGCCGGAGCCGGGCGCCGTCATCCGCGAGGCCGTGGAGCTGACGAACGACGCCCGGCTCGACATCCCCAGCACGGCCATCTGCACGGGGTACACGTCCAAGCAGTACAAGGACGCCGTCAAGGAGGGCCACGCGTTCGTCCGCGGCTTCGCCGAACTGCGAAACGTCACCTGGATCGACCTACCGACGAGCCACTGGCCCATGTGGTCACGCCCGCAAGAACTCGCCGCGATCATCGGCGACGTCGCCAAAGGCGCAGCCGCGGCCTGACGAACACACATGCCGCATGACCGGCTAGGGCCGGAGATGAAAGGAGTCACAATGCACGTGCTTCCACTCCCGTTCGGCCTCGCACTCGCATTGATCCCTCGCCGGGAGGCCGACAAGATGCGGGCCCGCGAGGAAATCCGGCCGATTCTGCGCCACACGATCAGGCCGCATGAGCAGTTCCTCGGCGACATCCGCTCGTTCTACCTCCGGGACCACGTCTAGATCGAGTCGGCCCGCGAGTACGAGGACGTCGTCGCTGTGCTCTGCCGCTCGACCTTCACCGGCCACGGCCACGATGTCGCGAACACCGCCGCCGCCGAAGACGTCGCCCGGTTGTCGCCGCCCTTCTCGCAAGCGCTGCCGGTGAACGCTCCGTTACGGAGGTATCCAGTAGGCCGACACGGGAGAGCTCTTGCCCTTCAGCGCGAGCTCTTCGCGCCTCGCATCGGGGAAGGCGAGCGCGACCTCGCGGTACGTCTCCTCGTCGACGACGATCTGCCCGTCCTGCGCGCTCGACGTTAGCCGCGCGGCCACGTTGGTTACGTCGCCGACCGCCGCAAAGTCCTTGTAACCCCCGCCGCCGACGTTGCCGACGAACTCCTCCCCGCTCGCAACGCCGATCCCAACCTCGAGCGAGGTGTAGCGGACAGCTCGCACGAGCGAGCGCGCGGCCTCGACCGCCTTCCGCCGGTAGTTTGACCCCGCAAGCCCCGGCACGAAGATGCCTTCGATCTCGTCACCGGCGATCTGCCCGAGCAGGCCCTCCTGCGCAAGCAACGCCGACGACGACGTCTCGTAGAACGTCTGGACAAGCGACGCCACCTCCCGGGGGCCGAGCCGCTCGCAGAGCGCCGTGTAACCGCGAACGTCCGCGAAGAGGACCGCGACCGGCACGACCGCGCCTCCTTCAGGCGCGTGCTCGATGCAACGCGCGCAGATGCGCGGGTTCTTCCGCGACGGCGTGTACCCGATCGTCTTCACCGCGCCTGCGTACCGGCCCTTGAACGGGGCGTTGCAGAACTTGCATCGAGCCGCGCTCGGCATCAGGCCGAAAATGCGGCGGCCTACGCGCGGCGTCAACGCCAGGGCGCTCTCGCCGCGGAGGATGGCGACCCAGCGCGCGCTCATAGGCGCGACGCCGTTAGGGAGCGGTTCCATACCTGGATTCAAGCGCTCTCTAGGCAGGAGTGTGAAATCGCGCAACAATCATCACATGGTCGGGATGATGCGTGACCACTGGTGGTGGCCGTGGTGGGTCAGCACCCTCATCGACGTCGGCGTCGTCGTGCTGGCCTTGGTCTTGCTGCGCCGAGCATCCCGACGCTACCTCCGCGCTGCGGCACTGCTAGTGGCGCTGGTCGGAGTCGTCGCGGCCGTCATGGCTCCGATCGTCATGACGGACAAGCCAAATCACATGAAGACCGACACGCCGATGATGCCCTGAGGAAGATCCTCGGCTCCCGGCGCGTCGTGTGAAAGAGAGGTGGCATCCATGAAGAAGCGATTCGTCGTAGCCGCAGCATGTGCGGGTCTGTTCGCAGGAGCGCTGATCGCGTACGGCGCACCGAAGCTGCTCTCCGGGAACCCGGCTTACGCGACGCCCGGCGTGAATTTCAACTCGACCATCCTCGGCCGCGGCACGGTCACCGGTTTCGTCTTCGGCAAACCCACGACGGCCACGGTCACCCGCAAGGTCACGATCAGGACGAAGGCCGGCGTGTTCAGAAGGACATTTAAGTTCAAAGTCCCTTCGATCGCGACGGCGATCGACTGCACGAACGGCTGCGACACAGCCTTTCAGCAGGCGACGGTTCCGCCGGGCGGCTCGTCCGGGTGGCACACGCATCCGGGCGCGACGTTCGTCGCCATCGCGCAGGGCGAGAT
>JBKPGW010000139.1:0-12841 GCA_046729555.1 Actinomycetota bacterium
GCCCCTATCGCACCCACAGCTGGTCGAAGAGGATTCGCTCCGTTGGGTTGTACTGGTAGTTGCCCACGCGCTCTGAGACGAGGTCGCCGGACCACGGCGTTACGAGCGGCACCCAGGACGCCAGGTCGACGAGCTGCTTCTCGATCAGCGCCCAGGCGCCGACCGCGGCATCCGGGTCGGTGACCTGCAGCCCGAGCGCCCCTGCGATCCGAGCGTCCACCCTCCGATCACAAAAGAAGCCGAGGTTCAGATTCAGCGTCACCGCTCGGATCGAACCGCACCTCAGGTCCGTGAGCATGGAGTCGGGCGTGCGCGGGATGTCGTACCAGCCCATCATCCCGGCCTGCAGCCCTCGCGCGCTGCGATCGCTCGTCTTCGCCATGTATTCGTCGGAGCTGCTAGCGAGCCTGAGACGTGCGCTGTAACCCAGCCGCTCAAGAGCCGAGACGGCCTCGCGGGCAGCGGGCACCCAGAAGCCGGGGTAGGTCCACACGTCTACCTTCATGCCACGGGTGCCCGAGGCCGCGACGAGGCGACGCGCACGCGCCAGATCCGGCGCCTTCCACTCACCTGTCCTATCCGGGGCGGCCGTGTACGGGCAGTAACGCTCGAAGCCGACCGTCCCGGGCGGGCGGAGCTGGCACGTCACACGAGCGAGCTGCGGCCCTCCGAGAGTGCGTGCAACGGCGGCGCGGTCGATCGCGAGGCTGAGTGCGCGCCGCACGCGGACGTCGTCGAAGGGCGGCAGCGTCGTATTGAGGAAGACGAAGACGGTTGCCTGCTCTGGATGCAGGTGCACGCGTGATGCGGAGCGGGCCTCGAGTTCGTCGGGGCGGGTGGCGGCCGTGGTGAGGTAAGCGACGTCGGCGCGACCTCGCTCCACCGCGGCGACGCCAGCTCTCGCGCCGACCAAGAACCTGAACACGATCTCGTCGGGGAAGCCGTCCGGAGTCGCGATCCTCGACCACACTCGGAAGTAGGGATTGCGGACCAGGATTTGCGCCCGCTTTGGGTTGTAGCTCTCCGTCTTGTACGGCCCGGTCGACGGCACGGGAAGCGTGCCCAGGTCTCGGTTTGGCGTCCCGGGCGGGATCGGCGCCCATCCAACAAGGTTCCCGAGGAAGTCCGGGTCGGGCCGCCGCAGGTGGAAGACGATCGTCCCGGTCGCGTCGTCTGTGCGAACACCGTCGCTGAGGTCGCAGCGACGCGGCGCCCGCTTGCACGCGTCGACGCCGACGATCGACGGGAACAGCTGTGTGGCCCACGAGCCCCCGCGGAACGGCCGCTCGAACGCGCGCCGGAAGTCGCTCGCCTTGACGAGCCTCCCATCCGAGTAACGGATGCCGCGGCGTAGTTGGAAGGCGTACGTGGTTTCGCCGGCCGTGATCACCGGGAGCGACGTCGCAAGGTCCGGGACGATCTGCGTGCCCTCGCTGCCGCCGCGGCGCGCGAACCCGACGAGCCCGTCGTAGACCGTACTCAGTGCGGCGATGGTCCCTGCCCAGTCCCAGAACGACGGGTCGATCGAATACCCCGGGCCAGGGACGTCGACGACCAGGCGCCCTCCTCGGTGGCCGGCGCCCGACGGCTGGACGGCAGCCCAGACTCGGTTCTCGGAAACCGCGAGGCCCTCCGGTCGATTCCCGATCGGGATTCTCTCGACCACATCGGCCGTGGCCGGGTCGATGCGGACGACCGACTGCGCAAACTCGCTCGCCACCCAGACGGCGTCCGCGTCGGCGGCGATGCCGTTCGGCCGCTCGCCAACTCGGGTCGTCGCCGTCACCGTGTTCGTCTGCAGGTCGATCCGCATGACGGTGCCGTCCAGCGAGTTCACGACCCACACGGAGCCGGCGCCGAAGGTGATCGCCGTGGGCCCGTTGCCTACGGGCACCGTGTTCACGACCCTGCCGCCCTCGGGATCGATACGGACGATGCTGCCGCTCGCCTCGTCCGTGACCCAGACGCTATCGGCGCCCACGGCGATGCCGCGGCCGAGCGCGCCGGTCGGGATGCTCTTGACGACATGGCCACTCAGGGGGTCGATCTTGTTCAGGCTCCGGTCGTCGGCGCTGGTCACCCAAAGCGCGCGGCGGGCGAAAACGGTGGCGTTCGGGGTCACGCCGACGGGAATCGTCTGCACGACGCGGTTTGTTACCGGGTCGATCCTCATGACCGTGCCGTCGAGCGAGTTGGCCACCCAGACCGCGCGGGCGCCGACCGCAATCCCGCTCGGGTCGCCCTCCACGGGGATGCGTTGAACGCTCTTCGAGCCGGGATCGATGCGCAGGACGGAGCGCTCCTGCTCGCTTGTCGCCCATACCGCGCCTTCCCCGACGGCGATCTTCGTCGGCCCAGCACCCAACGACACATCGGACACGAGTCGGTTCGAATTCGTGTCGATCACCGCCGCCGAGTTCGCGGTCGCTGAGGTGAGGCCGCGGGCACTGGCGCCGGTGAGCTCGACCACCGCAATCGCCGCCGCCACGAGAAGAGCGGCGCCGGTCGCAATGAGCAGAGCAGTCGGCCGGTGCGTTCCGAGGAGACGGAGCGCAGCTCGACCTCGCGTATCGGGTTTGCCGTCGACGAGCGCAGCAGGTGCCGGCGCACCGTCGACTGGTCGCGGCTCGAGAGAAGGCGTGTCGAGGAGTGCGCGGTAGATCGACTCGGTCTCCGGCGACGGGTAGGCGCCGAGCTCCTCAGCTAGCAGCCGCCGGCAGCGCTCGTATACCCGGAGCGCCTCTGCCCGATCGCCGGCGGCGACGTGCGCCTCCATCAGTCGCCGGTATCCGCTCTCGCGAAACGGCTCCAACGCGATCGCCTGCTCGGCCCACTTCGCGGCCTCGCGCGGCTCGCCCGAACGCAAGCACGCATCGGCGAGAACGCTCAGCGCGCGCGCCCGCACCTCGGCGAGCTCGCGCCGCTTCCCTTCCACCCACGTTCCCTCGTCCCCGGGCACGAAGGGCTGCCGCACCAGGGATTCGGTCAGACGTGCAGCATCCTTCGCGTTCTCCAGATCGCCGCGGGCAAACGCATTCTCCGCCTCTTCCATTGCGCGCTCCGCCGCGACAACGTCGATCCAGCTTCCCGCCGGAAGCTCGAGCCGGTAGCAGCCGAAAGCGCCGGTCAAAGCGCCCCCGCCGTCGACGCCGCTCTCCACGAGCAAACCGCGCAGCTTGCTTACGAGCCCCGTCAAAGCCTTGTCCCACGTCGCAGGCAGAGCCTCTCCCCAGATCGCCTCCGCAAGCTCATCGCGCGGCACCGGCCGCCCCTGCTCGGCCACCAGATACGCGAAGAGGAGGCGACCCTGCCGCCCCGGAAAGCGCCGCTCGTCGATCACGACCCCGTCGATCTCGGCGGCGACCCGACCCGCAAGGAAAACCTTCAGCTCAGTCCCCCTAGCCCGTTCCTTTCCTGGATTTTGCCTCTTTTTGGCGGCGTCTTCCTACGCTCGCCACGAGGAGTCATGGACAAGGCGCTTCAGTGCGACTGTGGATTCGAGGCGCGGGCCGACGATGAGAGCGGTCTCGTCGACGCCGTCCGCCGACATGCATCGGAAGCACATCAGATGGCGCTCTCGCAGGAGGAAGCGCTGCTGCTCGTCTTCCGCGCCGAACTGAACGCGCCGCAAACGACGCAAGACACCGACAGGTGAGGAGGAGAGATGAGACGCAAGTGGCTGTTGCTGCTTCTTCTGGGAGTTGTGGGTGCCGCTGTCTACGCAGGGATCGCACTGGCGACATCGCCGTCAGGGCTGACGAACGTCCCCTTGGCGCGCGGGACGGACCTGTCAGATGGGACGATCGCGCTTCAAGCCGGAACGGACGTCGCCATGGCGCAGATCACAGTCGTCCCCGGCGGCTCTTCCGGCTGGCACTCGCATCCGGGGGGCGCGATCATCATCGTCAAACAGGGTGAGCTCACCGTTTACCGAGCGATCGGCAGCCAATGCCAGGTGAGCACGTATAGCGCGGGGGACGCATTCATCGAGCGACCCGGCGAAGTGGATCAGGTCATAAACAACGGCACGATCCCGTACGTCCTTTACGTCACCTTCCCGCGTGTGCCTCAGGGCGAGTCCGCGCGAATTGACGAGGCGGATCCCGGCACGTGCCCGGGTCTCTGACGACCTGACCGAGCGCGACGTCCCCGGCGACGGGGACGTCGCGCTACGCCCATGTGCGGCGCGCGGAGCCGCTATGCATTGGGGCCGCCGATGCGCCGGGCCTTGGCGTAGATGATCGCGTAGAGACTCGGGTCGACAGGCTTTGCGGTCTCTTTCGCGAGTGCTTCTTCCATGGAGAGCCAAAGGAGCCGGGTTGCGGAGCCTGCATGCCGCTGGGCGACCTTCACGCAGTGGAGGCAATACCACTCGAGACGTTCGACCTCGAGACCAGCGACGCTCAGTGCTTCTCCGAGTTCGTTTTTACGTAAGCCGCGCTCCCACTCGCCGCTCACGAAGGAATCGCCCACTCTTCCCACGGCCGGCACTCGTCGACGTAAGGCGGCATAAGCGCGCTTCCCGGAAAGCCGCGTTCGCTTCCCGAGACTGGCGCGAACGTCACCAGAGTCGCATGTCACGAAGAGTGTTCCGCCGGGCCGCAGAACGCGACCGATCTCGTGAAGCCCGTCACGCCAGTCGTGAAGGTGCTCAAGCACCTGCGTGCTGACAACCACGTCGAACGACGCCTCGCCGAAGGCCCCAGTGAGTCCGGACGCGCTGACATGGCGCAGTTCGACGTCGAGCCCAAGCTCGCGCGCACGGGCCGCGGTGCGATCCAGGCCGGCTACGTCGACACCGACGAGCTCGACCAGGTCGCGAAGCGGAACGAACGGCTGCCAGAGGTTAAGAGGTTCGGGTCCGGCGCAGCCGACGTCGAGAACGCGAAGACGCCCCAGCCGTGACGCGAGCGCCGCAAGATCGAGTGTCAGACGAAGCTTCGCCGAGTTGCCGGTAAGCGAGTCGGCCGCAAGCCCGCTCTCTCGGAACTCCTCTAGCGCTGACTCCGCAGGCACCACGGCCGAGCTTAGTCCGCCGCTACAAGAGGAATCTGTAGGGAACGTTGCGCGGGTTCGATCCCGCCTCCACTCTTCGGATGTAACGCGAAGGTGCTCTTCGTCCTCGTCGCCGGCGAATCAGTAACCGTCGAGAAACGCCACCGCGGCGGTTCTATTCGGAACGCCGAGCTTCCGGTAAACATGCTCGAGGTGCTTCGCGACTGTGGCGGAGGCGAGTCCGAGCTTCAATGCGATCTCGTCGTTCTCCTTGCCGGACGCAACCTGTTCGAGGATCTGCCGCTCGCGCGATGTGAGCTTGTCGATCCGCACGTCGCGCTCATCGAGCAAGAGCACGTTCAGGCCCGCGGTTTGGGCGATTCGAATGTGGAGCCGGCGATCAGCATGCGGCAGGCAGAGCTTGCGCCGACCAAGCACCTCGGCCGGAACGCGTCCGTTCTCGATCTCGAGGTAGCGCTGCAGGAGCGCGCGCGAGGAAGGAGATGCAAACTCGATCGCTCCTTTGCTGGAGCAGAGGACGATGTGGTGCGGCTCGTCGCTCGCGCCTTCCTCGATCGCAGCCAGCGCGGCGGCAGCGCGCAGCGCTGCCTCCGCTCTCTCTGCACGTCCGGCGAGATGCGGCTGCAGCAGGTCCGCGACGAGGCGGTCGCGGTCGTCGAAGTCAGCTCGTTTGTACCTCACGAAGATGAACAGACGCGTCTTCGTCGGCGCGGCCGGGAGGTCGACGTCGAGCCAATAATCGATTAGGCCTCGATAGAAGGCGTCGTAAATCGGTCTGCGCTGGAACTCGCGGAGCGTCGCGAAGTCGGACACCCTCCAAGCCTTCGTCCAATCGCCGCTCCTGGTCCGGTAGCCGCAGAGGGGATGCGTGTGACGAAGCCGCCACCACAGCTCACGCTCAGCCGGCGAGTTGTCGTTGCCCCAGGTGACCCCCTCTTCGCCGTCCCTGGTGTGCCAGACCTGGAGGATCGACCCCTGCTCGACGGGGTCGAGCTCGCTGTAGCCGGCCGTGTCGCTCGCAATGAGCTCCTGCAGCCGCGCGATGAGCCGGGGTGAGAACGCCAGCGGCTTGTCGAGCTCCTTCAACTCGCTCACGAAGGCGAGCGTCGCCGAGGCGTCGCGCTCAGACAGCCTCCTCACGACCGGAGGATACGTCGAATTGCGTATTGCGGCCAAGGTCGCGTGTCCGGAACCCTCGACACGAACAGCCACAGGAGGTTAGTCATGAGTTCCCTGAGAACCCGGCGCGCGCTGGTCGGCAGCCTCGCATCTGCGGCACTTGTCCTGATCATCGCGGCTGCGGCTAGTCTCACCACAGGGACAGTGAGCGACGCGTCCGCGGCGCGAGGCCAATCTGCGGGCGATGCGGTGACCGACTGGAACCTGATCGCGGTGAACACGCTCACCGGAATGCCCGGGCCGGCGGGTGGAGCTCCGCCTGCGTCCGCGAGCCACGTGGCGATGGTGCAGGGCGCCGTCTACGACGCGGTCAACGCTATTGAGCCCCAGCACTATCGGCCGTATCTCCTGAAGAGGCGGTTCGCCGCAACGGCCTCGAAAGAGGCGGCTGTCGCCACCGCCGCGTACAGCGTCCTCTCCAACATCATCTCGACCGTCCCCGCGAGCATCCCGTTCCCGACCAGGGCGAGCTTGCTGCAGTCGCTCGCCGCCCAATACGCCGCATCGCTCGCGGGGATACCGGACGGGCCGTTCAAGGCGCAGGGGATCGCCGCCGGGAACGGGGCGGCCGAGGCCATGATCGCTGCGAGGGAGAACGACGGGCGCTTCGGGCCGTCCCAGTGGGTGCCGAACACGGCACCCGGACACTGGTGGCCGCTTACGAACCCGGCGACTGGGCAGCTGATTCTCGACCCGACTCCCTGGGTCGGAGGCGTGGAGCCGTTCCTCATGCAGAGCTCGTCGCAGTTCCGCACCGCGGGCCCACAGGCGCTCACGAGCGCCGCTTGGGCAGCGGACTACAACGAGGTGAAGGCGCTCGGCGGTGACGGCGTGGTGACCCCCAGCGCCCGCACGCCCGAGCAGACGTACATCGCCCGCTGGTGGCAGAGCACTCCTGTCGCGAGCTGGAACGCCGTCGCCCGGGACCTCGCTGCACGAGAGGAGGTCGACATCGTCGACAGCGCCCGGCTCTTTGCGATGGAGAACCTCGCCGGCGCGGACGCTGCGATCAACTGCTGGAACGACAAGTACTACTGGGACTTCTGGCGGCCGTGGAACGCGATCAGGCGTGGCGGGGAGGACGGCAACCCGGCGACCGAGCCCGACCCCACCTGGATGGCGCTGATCACGGCGCCCTACCCCGAGCATCCGTCCGGGCACCTCTGCCTCGACGGGGCGCACACTCGCGTGCTGAGGATGTTCTTCGGCGACGCGATCGAGGGGGGCTACCAGATCACGAGCATCTCCACCCTCCTTCTCCCGGGTGATCCCCGTACGCGCACGTTCTCCAGCTTCTCGCAGGCGCTCGCGGAGATCATCGAGGCTCGCATCTGGGCGGGCCTGCACTACCGCACCGCGGACGTGCAGGCGGAGCTTCTCGGCAGGAGCGTTGCCAACTACATGGCGGCGAACTACTTCCAGCCGGTGGGCTGACATCGATTGGCGGGGGGCCGCAATGCGCGGCCCCTCGCCGCCTTCACGACCTCAGTTTCGGCGCGACCACATCACCGACCGAACCGGCTGGAATCTTGCGCGGGTTCGAGTCCCGCCGCCTCCACCTTCAGGAAGACCCATGAGTCGCTTAGCGCTACTACGTGCTCCCCTTCCTCTGGCGTGATCGGATCGTCGGGCGCGCCGATCTGAAGTCCGAGCGGCGCGAGGACCACGAGCGCGGATGGTTGCCCGGTTAGGCAGCGGCAGTGCGAGCGAGGTGCGAGCGGACCGCCGTCGAGCGGTGTCGGGCTTCGTTCGGTGGGACGGCTGATTTCGGCTCAGTCATGCCGATTCCGTCGGGTCGCGTCAGGTGGGTCGGGCTCAGCCGTCTGGTGCCCCCGCCAGTTCGGTTGGACTCGGCAGACGGCACACAGATGCAGCGCTAGTCGACGAAGCAGTAGGAGTCGCTCGATGCGTCCCCGCCCTGTAGGCGGGTCTGATGCACCCTGAGTCCACGGAAGTCGTCGCCGTGGGGGAAAAAGCGGGGGTCGATGGTCATGCCGCCCGTCTCGGTGTTTGCTTCGATGCGGGCGATCCAGGCGCCCACGTCGTCCGGGTAGAAGATGTCGTCCCAGCTGGAATAGAGGGAGTTAGTGATATAGACGCGCCGGCCGTCCCTGCTGATCTCGACCATTTGGGGTGCGCCGCCGAGTCGCTGTTCGGGAGCGGCCGGGTGAGGGGTGCGACCGACGATGCCGCCCAGTCGCACCGAGCCCGTCTCTTTGGGGTTGTGCGGGTCGCTGACGTCGTACTGCTTTAGCTCGCCGGTCCCCCAGCAGGACACGTACAGCCAGTGGTCGTCGACGGAGAGGTCGATGTCGGTCACCAGCGGCGGGACCGCCGCGAAGGGTTGAAGCGCTGGCGGTAGCTCGGAGGGTTCGGCGGGCTCGGCCGGGATGGTGATCACCTTCTTCGCCTGCCAGCGGCCGTCATCGCGGTACCAGAGCCAGACCGAGGCGGAGAGATCGGCGACGCTGATCACCACTCCGACGAGACCCCAGGTCTTCCGGGGATCGTGCGCCGGCCTCACCTCGAGCACCATCTGATGCTCGTCGCCCAGGTCGACCCGCTGGATCAGCTTGCCCTCGGACAGGGTCCAGAAGTTGAGGTGGTGGCCGAACCTCCGTCCCAGCAGGTCTTCGGGATTCAGCCCGTTCTCGAACATCGAGGGGGTCGCCCACTCCGAGGTGATGGCGATGTCCTCGTTCAGGTGCCACCAGACGTCGTAGCCGAAGTACTGCTCGCCCCGCTCGGTCTCCCAGGCGCTTGCGACCTCGAAGGTGTCGTGGTCGATCAGCGCCACCCCTCCCGGGCCCTCGGCGCCGTCGGCTCCGCCGAGGTTGGACATGAATATGCCGCCCGGGCCGCAATGCAGGGTGTGCGGGCGCGAGTAGCCGGCCTTGGCGGCGAGCTCCTCGGGCTCGATCGTGCGCACTATCTGAGGCTGCTGCGGGTCGGGCTTCGTATCGAGCACATAGGTGCGCGACGAGCGCAGGCCCGGCACGACCAGGTAGCGGCGCTCGAGGCCGTGGTGGGCATGACCCTCGTGGCAGAGTGCGCTCGAGCAGGCGTTCCAGCCGAAGTGGTGAAACTCGTTGCCCGCGGTCGGCAGCTCCGCCCACCCCACTACCTGCCCGTAGCTCGGCGCTTCGGCGTCGCAGTCGATCACGGTCATGGCATCGTGCTGCCTGCCGGCCGGGTCGAATGCCACCACGTAGGCCAGCTTCTCAGGCGGCGCGGCGATGGCGGCCGCGGGCGACCGATAGAACGTCGGATCGACACCCTCAGGCATCGGAGCCTCCCCTCATCGGATCCCTGGAAGATTCGATGCTAACGCTTCCCTATCCGCCTTGTGGACGACTCCACTTCCAGCGAGAAGCAACGCTTGATGACTAATGCCTACCGCAGGCTCAGCGAGATTACGTTGATCCTGGTCGCCCTAGATCCCGAGGATCGTCGAGAGGTCGGTGTGGCCGAGTACGTGCGACGCGGCCTCGACGGCGATAAGGGGCTCATTCGGGCCGTCGAAGAGCGTTATGGCCGCCGCGTCCACGTGTCGAGCGCGATGTAGCCGACGAGCCCGCCGGTCGCGACGTCCTGCGGCGAGTCGTTAGCGACGATCGAGACCGCGATTGCCGCCGCGAGGGCAAGCGGGAGTGGGTGGCGGGCACCGCGCGCCACGAGCACGGCCAGCGTCGCCAGCGACGCAGCCGTCACGACCCCGACTCCCCAGCCGTCGGTCGCCCGTTCCCAGGAGAGCGAGACGCGGCTGGCCAGCGCCCCGGGCACGTCAGCGTCCGTGAGGTGCGTCGCCGGGCCGACGGCGATTGCGAGTGCCGTTACCGCGGCGAGCACAGCGGCGGCGAGAAGGGCGTCGCGCCGCCGAAGCATCGAAACACCCAGCGCGGCGAAGCCGGCGATCAGAACGACGGCGCCGCCCGCGTCGGCGCCGAACCGGCTCCCGGCAACCGTGACGACCGCGAGTGCGCCGACCGGAGCGATCCAGCGCGCTCCGGCGCGCCACGCCGCAGCGAGCGCGATCGGCAGGAGCATCGTCTCGAGGAGGTTCGACACGCCGTAGAAGCGCGAATTCTGCGTCGGGCCGAACGGCGAGAGCGCGATCCACGTCTGGTCGGCCGTCATGGCGAGCAGGTAGACGGCGAACGTGCCCGCGAGCAACGTCGCGGTCGGCGGGACGGCGAAGCCAGCGAGCGCGCCCAGGAAGAGGAGCGGGATCGTCAGCCACGGGTCGGAGATGCCGAGAACACCGAGAACTACGTTCGCCAGCGCTGCGGTGGCGAGCGCCGAGACGGCGGCCCGCGGGCGCACCAGCGCCAGCGCGACGACCACGAGGCCGACGAGCATCGTCGCCGGCAGGCGCGCGGCGCCGTTGTCGCGAATCCGCTCGTCGAGCGCGCGTAGATACGGGATCGGATCATCGCGCGCCTCGACGCGCACGCGTCCGCGCGCCACGTCCGCGATCGAGACGAGGCCGGGGATACGCGTGGAGTCGGATGTGAGCAGGCCGGAGCGGCCGCGAACGGCGATCGCGTAGCGCCGGTCGTTGCGCTGCTCACCGCCCTCCGGAATGCCGACGACCCATTCGGATGCGCCGCAGAGCGCGATCAGCGGACGGCCCGACGGAAGCTCGTCGCGCAGCGAGTTGACGACCTCACCTCGGACGAGCGACGCGCGCGCGCGGCGCTCGCTCGTCGTTGGGCCCGCGTCCGGGACGACGAGGCCCAGCGCGCCCGAGACCGGGGCCGTCCCGAGTGTCGCGCCCGGCACGGCTTCGACGCAGGCGGGCACGGACAACGCGAGCGCGACGACCGCCGACACGAACACGAGTCAAGCGTAGGCTTTCGCGCCGTGAGTGCACGCGCCGAGGCTCTGCGCGCGGCCCTGCTCGCGCTCTGCGCGGGACTCCTCGTCGTCGGGCTTGCCCCTCCGGGCGGCGACTCCGCCGCGCATCTCTACCGGACGCTGCTCGTCCGAGAGGGCGTGACGGTCTGGGACAACCTCTGGTTCGCGGGCCACCACCCGCTCACGTCCTACAGCCTCCTCTACTACCTCCCGGCCGCGCTCGTCGGAAATCTTGCCGTCGTTCTCGCGTCGGTCATGCTCTCTGCGACGCTGTTCGCGGCGGTCGCTGCGCACGAATGGGGGAGCACGGCGCGATGGCCCGCGCGCGCCTTCGCCGTGCTCGCCGCCGGGCCGTTGTTCACCGGGACGTACAGCTACGCGGCGGGCTTGGCTGCGGCGCTCGCGGCACTGCGGCTGCTGCAGCTCGGTCGGCCGTGGCTCGCGCTCGTGTCCGCCGCGCTGGCGCTCGGCTTCAGCCCGCTCGCGTTCGCCTTCCTGACGATTGCGTTAGCCGCGATCGCCGTCGCGCGGCGCGACGTCGGCCGCCGGACATTCATCGTCGGAGGCGGCGTCACAGCGCTCGCACTCGCTGAGCTCGCGGTGCTCTGGCTCTTTCCGAGCGAGGGCCGGTACCCGTTCAGTCCGCTCTCGCTCGCGGCGGTGCTGACGGTGAGCTTGCTCGGTGCCGCGCTCGCCGCGCGCGCGGAGCGCGGCACCGCGCTCGCCGCATTCTTCGTGCTCTGGGCGCTCGTCAACCTCCTCGGCTTCGCCGTCGCCTCGCCGTTCGGCGACAACCTGACGCGCCTGCGCGGCGTCGTCTTCGCGCTCGTGCTGCTCGCCGCCGCGCTCGCCCGCTTTCGCCCGCGGGTGCTCGCCTGGGTCGCGATCGCGTTCGCGCTCGGCTACAACCTCGCGCCCGATGTCTCCGCGCTGCCAAAGCGCGTCGAGGACAGGCGCACGGCGGAGCGGTCCTTCTGGCAGCCGGCGCTCGACTTTCTGCGCGGCCGCGCCGACGCGAACCACCGCGTCGAGGTCGTGCCCACCTTCGGTCACTGGGAGGCGTGGTGGGTCCCGCGCGCCGGCTTCGCGCTTGCGCGCGGCTGGTTCCGGCAGCTCGACCTGGCGGAGAACCCGGAGTTGTACCGCGACCCGCTCCGGCCAGCCGTGTACCGCCGCTGGCTCGAACGCATGGCCGTGCGTTACGTCCTTCTGCCGCGCGCGCGGCTCGGCCCCCTCGGCGCGACGCGCGAGGCGGCGCTGCTCGGGTCCGGCGCGGCGGGGCTGCGCGTCGCGTTCCGGCACCGCGACTGGACAATCTATGAGGTGCGGCGTGCGCGCGGGATTCTGTCCGGCGGAGCGCTGGTCGGTCTCGGACACGAGCGGATCGCCGGCCGCGTACCCGGTCCGGGCGCCTACCGGCTCGCCGTCCGCTACACGCCGCGTTGGTCAGTCGTCAAAGGCGCCGTCTGCCTCGAGCGTGCCGGGGACGGCATGACGACGCTGCACGCGCGGCGCGGCGGCCGCTTCACGCTCGAGGTGCGTCTACGCCGCGGCGGCGCCGCGTGCACGGCCGCGCAAGGCGAGACCTCCTGATCGGCTTCCGGGTGAGCGGACGGCCCTGTCATTCAGCGGGCCTGATCGAAACATGACCGCTTCGCACGAAGCCGGAGCCGCAAGAGCTGACGCAGGAATCTTGCGCGGGTTCGATTCCCGCCGCCTCCACCTCAGGCTTTCGAGCTCATCGGTGAGTTCTGTTTCAAGCGTCGTCGGATCTGGCGACGCTTGTGCG
>JBKPGW010000140.1:0-28918 GCA_046729555.1 Actinomycetota bacterium
GCCGTGGGCGGCGCAACTCGCCGTGTATGGCCTGCTTGCGCTGGGCCGGCTATACCTGGTATACATACTCGGTATGCCCGCTTCGAGGAACTCGTCATGAGCGTTCCCCATGCCCTCCTCGCTTTGCTGAGCGAGGGGCCCAAGTACGGCCTGCGGCTACAGAGCGAGTTCGAGTCGCGGACGGGCGAGGTGTGGCCGCTCAACGTCGGGCAGGTCTACACGACCCTGCAGCGCCTCGAGCGTGACGAGCTCGTCGTGGCCGATGGAGAGGGCGAGCGCTCGCAGAAGCGATACCGGATCACCTCCGCCGGCGCCCAAGAACTGGCCGGCTGGCTGCGCACGCCGCCCGAGCTCCTCCCTCCGCCGCGCGACGAGCTCGTGATCAAGGTGCTCGTAGCCCTGCAGATCCCCGGGACAGACATTCACGAGATCCTGCAGGTGCACCGCCGGCACGTGATCGAGGTCATGCAGCGCTACACCCAGGTGAAGGCGACAGCCGCGGAGAACGATGTGCCGCTGGCACTCGTCGCCGATGCGGAGCTCTTCCGGCTCGAGGCGATCGTGCGCTGGCTCGACGCCGCCGACGTCCGCTTGAAGCAGCTGCCGTCCCTCGCACCGGCCACAACGGCCGACGTTCCTCTTGAACCAAGTCACCCGATGGAGGTCTCGCAATGACGAGCGCGCTCGAACTGCGCCAGGTATCGAAGATCTACGGCTCCGGGCCGAGCGAGGTGCACGCGCTCTGCGAGGTCGACCTCTCAGTCGAGCGCGGCGAGCTCGTAGCGGTCATGGGGCCGAGCGGCTCCGGCAAGAGCACGCTCTTGACGATCGCCGGAAGCCTGGAGGAGCCGAGCAGCGGCCAGGTGCTTGTGGAGGACGTCGACATCGCGACTGTCTCGCGCTCGGGTCGAGCGAGGATGCGACGCCGCTCGATCGGCTACGTGTTCCAGGACTTCAATCTCCTCCCGGCGCTGACCGCGGTCGAGAACGTCGCCCTGCCGCTCGAGCTCGACGGCGTTCGCGCGAAGGCCGCACGGACGACGGGGCTGAAGGCGCTGGAGGAGCTCGATGTCGCGGGCTACGCCGATCGCTATCCGGACGAGCTCTCAGGCGGCGAGCGTCAACGGGTCGCAATCGCGCGCGCGATCGTCGGCGAACGTGGCCTGCTGCTCGCCGACGAGCCGACCGGCGCGCTCGACTCCGTGAACGGCGAAGGTGTCATGCGCCTGCTTCGGGCCGCCACGAAACGCGGCGTCGCGGGCGTCGTCGTCACCCACGAGGCGCAGCTCGCTTCCTGGGCTGACCGCGTCGTCTTCCTGCGCGACGGCCACGTCGTCGACCAGACGACCGCGCCTCCGGGCCCGGAGTCGCTGCTCGCGGCAGCTGACCGGCGATGACAACGCTCGCTCACCACGCAGCGCTGGGCGGACCGAAGGGTGGTGGCTTCGCCGCGCGCCGCGCGGTGATCCGCTGGGCGTTGCGGCTGTTCCGCCGCGAGTGGCGTCAGCAGATCCTGGTGCTAGCCCTTCTCACCGTCGCGGTCGCGGCTGCGATCGGCAGCATCACGATCGTCCACAACACGGGACCGGCGGACAACTCTCAGTTCGGCTCGGCGAACAATCTTTTGAAGTTCGACGGCTCCGATCCGGGAAAGCTCCAGGCCGGGCTCGCCTCCGCTCGGAGATCGTTCGGGACGATCGACGTCATTGCCCATCGCTCGGTCGCCGTCCCCGGCAGCCTCGAGACCGTCGACTATCGCGCGCAGGATCCGGGCGGCGCGTACGGAGGCGAGCTCCTCGCGCTCCGCCGGGGCAGCTACCCGACGGGGCCCGGCCAGGTCGCCGTCACCGACGGGGTGGCCAAGCTCCTGCGGCTCGACGTCGGCTCGACCGTGGCGCTCGACGGCCACCGCCGAACGGTCGTCGGCATCGTCGAGAACCCGCGCAAACTGAGCGACGAGTTCGCGCTCCTCTCTCCTTCGTCCGCGGGTGCCGCGGACTATGTGGACGTGCTGGTCGACGCAAGCGACGAGTCGGTCGAGTCCTTCTTCGGGCCCGGGCGCAATCCACCACCGGCTCTCGCGTCGTTGGAGACGCGGGGAAACGACCATCCCGAGGCGGAACCGCTGGCGATGTTCTCCGTGACGACTGTCTTCTTGCTGCTGGCCTCGCTGATTGCCGCCGCCGGCTTCGCGGTCGTCGCACAGCGACGGCTCCGGCAGCTCGGCATGCTCGCCGCCGTCGGGGCCACCGAGAGGCAGGTGCGACTCGTGCTCCTCGCCAACGGCGCCGTGGTCGGGGCGATCGCGGCAGTCGTCGGGGCGACGGCAGGTCTGGCGGCTTGGGTCGTGTTCGCGCCGACGCTCGAGTCGGCGGTCGACCACCGCATCGACCGGCTGAGCCTGCCGTGGTGGCTCATCGCAACAACGCTGCTCCTCTCCATGTTCGGAGCAACGGCGGCCGCCTGGTGGCCGGGGCGAGCGGCCGCCCGCCTGCCGGTCGTGCTTTCGCTCTCGGGGCGGCCACCGAGGCCGAGGCCCGCGCGCCACTCCGCGATCGCGGCCGCAGCGCTGGTCGCGCTCGGCGTGGGCTCTCTAGTCCTGTCCAACCGAGCCCGGCCGGCGCTCATCGTCGCCGGGATCGTTGCGACGATCCTCGGCGGCCTGCTCTTGGGCCCGCTGGCGATCCGGGTCTTCTCCGGCGTGGCCGGGCGGGTCTCGATCGCGCCGCGCCTCGCGCTACGAGACCTCGTCCGCTACCAGGCTCGTTCCGGAGCGGCGCTCGCCGCCGTCACGCTCGCCCTCGGCATCGCAGCGAGCGTCGTCGTCGTTGCCTCGGCCGAGGCGTCGAAGAAGGCGAGCGAGCCGCCCGCCCTGTCCGATCGACAGATCCGCGTGTACCTGAGCTCGGGGGATGCTCGAGCGCTCACCCCGGTCGAAGCACCCGCTCAGCTCCCACAACTGGCCGCGGGCGTTCGACAGCTCACCGCCCAACTCGACCAGGCGACGGTGATCCCGCTGCGCAAGCCTGTGCAGCCGGGCGCGCCTCCGTTGCTCGTCGGGGATACCCGATTCTTTTCCCCGCTCGACTTCATGCGGCGCTTCGGCAGGAAGTACCGCCCCGAAGGGCAGCTCTATGTCGCCACGCGGGCGGTGCTCAGGTACCTCGGAATCGACCCCGACACGATCGATCCGGGCACGGACTTTCTCGTCGACCGCAGCGTCCGGACCGACGGGCTCGCCCTTCATCCCGACCCGACCAAACGCGAGGGACTCGCCCTCCGGAACGTCCAGAGGATCGAGACCGGCCAGCACCTGTTCGGCTTCGACAGCGGACGGAATCCGCCGAGCTTCATCACGCTCAACGGCCTTCGCCGCCACGGCTGGAAGCAGATCCCGGCCGGCTGGCTCGTCGAGTCGAACCGGCCTCTGACGAGCGACCAGATCGCTGATGCCCGCCAGGTCGCCGCGGGCGCCGGCCTCACGATCGAGGTCAAGGAGCAAGGAACCTCCAACGCGAAGGTCATGGCCATCGCGACGGCTGCGGGCGCGATCCTGGCGCTCGGCATCCTTGCGCTCACGGTCGGGCTGATCCGCAGCGAGAGCGCCGGTGACCTCCGCGCGCTGACCGCGACCGGAGCCACCTCCCGTATCCGCCGCACGCTGACCGGCGCCACCGCGGGCGCGCTCGCCCTCCTCGGCGCGCTCATCGGAGTCGCCGGCGCCTACGTCGTCATGCTCGCGCTGTACCACGACGAGCTCGGCTATCTGAGCGACGTGCCGGCTCTGTACCTAGCCCTCGCGGTCGTCGGCGTGCCGCTGGTCGCGACCGCGGCCGGGTGGCTGCTCGCCGGCCGCGAGCCAGCCGCCATCGCCAGGACTGTGATCGAGTGACCGCTCACCCCTTCCCGAATCCTGGCGGCGCCAAGTCTGCGAAGGCGAAGGTCACAGGACTTGACGTAGCCGCTCTGGGGCGAAGGTCGCGCCGCCGTCAGGCGATGATCCTTCGGCGCAGGCGGCAGCCCCGCCCACCCCAGAGACGACCAGCGGTCGCCTGCAGCACAGATTGGCATCCGTATGCGCAGCGGCAGTACTCTCGCGGGCGCCATGGCAGGCGCCTTGATGATCGGCGGGGTTTTCCTGCTTGCGCGCGATCCACTCGCGCTGGCGGAGTGGTATCGGCGCTATCTCGGTTGGGAGCTTGGTTACCTCGCCGCCGAAAGCGCCTACTACGTCGAGCTGTACTACAGCGAGCTCGATCGCCCCGAGCAACACCAGCACCTGGTGTTCGCGATCATGCCGGGCGATCCGGGCGAACCTGGCCATGGTCATGTCATCAACTACCGGGTTGACGACGTCGACGCAATCGTTGCTCGTCTGCACGAGGATGGCGTTGAGACGTCGGCCGTGACCGTCGGAGCAGACGCCGAGGGGCAAGGCAAATTCGTTCGCCTCCTCGACCCTGAAGGTCACCGTATCGAGCTCTGGCAGCATCTCTCCGACGAGAGCTAGCTGTAGTTCCCGAGGACGTTGAACCGCACCGGCATGGAGGCGCCCGACCGGATCACAAGGCGAGACTCCCGCGTCACCTTCTTGGGCCTAAGGTGACTCACCCTCGAAAGGAGTCGCGATGCTCGCCACCCTCTCCCTCTCACATGACAGCCGCACCACCGCCGGCATCCTGCTCATCACGATCCTCGCGGTCGAATTCGGCGGTGTCACGATGCTGCGCATCGTCCGCGGCCGCCAGCCGGCGACCGATTTCCAGAAGTCCTTCGCCCGCGCCGGCCACGCTCACGCCGGCGTCTTCGTCGTCTTCGCGCTGGTCGCCCAGATACTCGCCGATGCTGCCGACCTCACGGGATTCGGCAACTTCCTCGCGCGGAATGGCATCTGGATCGCCGCCGTCCTCTTCCCAGCCGGATTCTTCCTCTCCTCCGCCGGCCGCGGAGCAACCAATCCCAACCGGCTCATCCTGCTCGTGTACGCAGGCGCGGCGGCACTGACCGCTGGTGTCCTGGCACTCGGAATCGGACTGCTTACCGCATAGGCAGCCGTAGCTGGCGTGTTATCTAGTTGTCCGTGGTAAGAGGCGGCATCGACCTGGGCGGCACGAAGATCGAAGCTGTCGTCGTCGATGACAACGACAGTGTCCTGGGGCAGGCGCGACAACCGACACCCACAGGCGGCGGCCCGGCCGACGTCGCCGCTGGGATGGCGGAAGCAATACGTATGGCCGCGGACACAGCCGGTGTACCCGTCAAAGAGCTGGCAGGCGTGGGAGTTGGTTCACCCGGGGCCGTGGACGCGACCGCGGGGACGGTCGCGAACGCGCGCAACCTGCCGAACTGGGACGGGCCGTTTCCGCTGGCGGAGACGCTGATGAACGCGCTCGGCGTCACGACCCGCCTCGGTAACGACGTCGGCGTAGCGGTCGAGGCTGAGGCCGCGCTGGGCGCGGGTCGTCCCTATCGGACCTTTCTGGGCATCTGGTGGGGAACCGGGGTTGGCGGCGCGATCATGGCGGACGGGAAGCGCTGGCTCGGCCGCGGCGCTGCCGGCGAGATCGGCCACATGGTCGTCAAGCTCAACGGGGCCCGCTGTCCCTGCGGACGCCGCGGCTGCCTGGAGGCCTACGCCGGTCGAAACGCGATCGAGCGGAGGGCCCGGCGCGCGGTCAAGCGCGGCGTCAAGACCAGCCTGTTCAAGCTCATGGAAAGGCGCGGCCACACGCGGCTGACGAGCGCCATCTGGGAGGACGCGCTCGAGGACCAGGACCCGCTCGCCGAGCGGCTGATCGAGCGCGCGATCCGCGCCCTCAGCGCGGGCGCGGCCTCGGCCATCAACCTCATCGACCTCGAAGCGGTCGTGATCGGGGGCGGCCTCGGCGCGCGCCTGGGCGAGCCCACGACCGAGCGGATCCGGCAGGCGATGCTCCCTCACCTCTTCGTTTCCGACCACCCGCCGGCTGTGCACGTGTGCGAGCTCGGCGACCTCGGCGGAGCGATCGGCGCCGCCCGCCTCGTCTCCACTCGCTGACGAAGCACCGGCCGTCGGCGCCTGGCGCTTTACGTTCGCTTTACATAGACCACATTCCACTCTGACGCGGAGCGAGCAGGATCCTGGCCATGCGACGGCTCTGGCTGGTGCTGTTCTGCGCCGCCCTCCTTCCGACGCACCTCGCTCGAGCTGCAGCCGCGAACGAGGACCGCGGCATCCTCGTGCGCCTCCAACCTCCGCGAATCGCGATCCGCGAGCTCGACGGGAGCCGGGTGGGATTCCGGATCACCCGGGCCACCGTCTTCACGCTGAACGGGCGCCGCGTGCGCCTTCGCCGCCTCCACCTCGGTGACGTGGTGGCCGTCGACCACGTCGGCCGCCTCGCGACCGCAATCCGGGCGATCCGGCCGTGAGCGGTCTCGCCGTCGTGATCGAAGACGACGAAGCGATCAGCGCGCTCTTAGGCACGTACCTGGAGCAGGCCGGCTTCGAAGTGGTGCGTGAATGCACCGGCAAAGGCGGTCTCGAAGCGGTGAGTCGACGGCACCCGCGTTTCGTCGTTCTCGACCTTGGGCTTCCTGACGTTGACGGGTTCGACCTCTGTCGACGGTTGCGCGACAGCGGGGACGTCCCGATCCTGATCCTCACCGCGCGCGACGAGGAAGTGGATCGCGTCATCGGCCTCGAGCTCGGCGCGGACGACTACCTCACGAAGCCGTTCTCGCCGCGCGAGCTCGTCGCGCGAGTCCGCGCCGTGCTCCGACGAGCCGAGCCCGCACCGCCGGAATCGCGTGTCATCGAGGTCGGCGCACTGCAGGTCGACCTGCGAACGCGTAGCGCGACATTTGCGGGCTCGCCACTCGCATTGCGGACGCTCGAGTTCGAACTGCTCAGTGAGCTCGCACGGAACGCCGGCAACGTCGTAAAGCGCGACCTGCTCCTCGACCGCGTGTGGGGGATCTCGTTCGCCGGCGGGACACGGACTGTGGACGTGCACGTCGCTCAGTTGCGCAAGAAGCTCGGGCGTCCCGACCTGATCCAAACGGTTCGCGGAGTCGGCTACCGCTTCCTCGACGGGCACACGTGAATTCACTCCAGGCACGGCTGCGACTCGCAATCGGCGCTGCTGTCCTTGGCGCCGTCTCGCTCTCATTGCTCGTGGGCGCGTACCTCGTCCGCCGGTCGCTCGAGCAGAGCGCGTTCGACGGTCTCCGGCGACAGGTCGCACTGCTCGCGGATGAGCAGGTACATCCGCCGGCCGGCTCCTTCGGCCGATTCCTCGCCACCCAGGACGAACGTCTTTCGATCCTGCCCCGGAAGCAGGCCCGCCTCCTCCTTCCCGACCGTCCGACGGGGCGGATCACGATCAACGGGCGCAACTACCTCTACGCGACCAGGAGCAGCGACCGTGACGTCGTCGTGCTCCTGCGCACAGCGAGCTCGGTGCGTGCGGAGAGCAAGCCTTTCTGGATTGCGTTCGCGGCTGCCGGCGCCCTCGGCTACATTCTCGCTGCGGCGGTTGCGGCAGTCCTCGCACGCAGCATCTCGCGCCCTGTTCTGCGCGTCGCGCACGCGAGCAGCCGACTCGCGGACGGCGAGGACCCAGAGCCGCTTCCGCTGGGTGGTTCACGCGAGCTCCGCGGCCTCGCGCAGTCGTTCAACACGATGGCGACCCAGCTGGCGCGTGCGCGAAGCGCAGAGCGTTCGTTCCTGCTGTCGGTCAGCCACGAGCTCAAGACACCCTTGACGACGATCCGTGGCTATTCGGAAGCCCTCGACGAAGGCGTCTTGCCGCCCGAGCGCGCCGGGAAAGTGATCCGCACGGAGGCGACACGACTCGAACGCCTGATCATGGATCTCATCAACCTCGCGCGACTCGATCAACGACGCTTCGACATTTCGCCCGAGCCCGTCGATCTCGGGGAGATCGCGCGCGAGAGCGCGACACGGCACGCCGCCCGCGCGCGAGAGCTCGGCGTCCGCTTACAGGTTGAACAGCAGGACGAGTCCGCTCCCGCGCTGGCCGATCGGGACCGGCTCTTGCAGGCTGTGTCGAACCTCGTCGAGAATGCCTTGCGTTGTACGCCAACCGGCGGCACGGTCACGCTGGCCGCGGCTGCAGCCAAGCTCACCGTGAAGGACACGGGCCCGGGAATTGCCCCGGACGAGGTGCCGCGTGCGTTCGACCGCTTCTTCCTGTACCGGCGTTACAACGGCCACCGAGCAGTCGGCACCGGTCTCGGCCTCGCGATCGTCCGCGAGCTCGCGTTTGCGATGGGCGGTGACGTCGCTGTCGCGAGCTCGTCGCGCGGAACCGAGTTCACGCTTCTTCTCCCGCTGCCCGAACGTGACGTTTTACACGCGTTTACCGAGGCGTTACGCGAGCTTACGCAGGGCTCACGCGATTCACATATGCAGCTGGGATAACGAACGGGTCAACCAACCTTCAAGACGCGGAGGTTCACGTTGAAAGCGAAGTTGATCCTTCCAGCCGTCGTAGCAGCGCTCGTGCTCGCCGCTGCGGCGTCGGCCGCGAGCCTCGATCTCATCCGCGGTACGGACGGTCCCGACGATCTCAACGGGACGTCCGGGCCGGACATCATCTACGCGAGAGGGGGCAACGACAGCATCCGAGCCCATGACGGCAACGACGTCGTGTACGCAGGTCGCGGCAACGATGTCGCCCGGGGTGGTCCAGGCAACGACGTGGTCTACGGCGGCGCGGGCAGCGACGTGCTCTGGGTCGGCTCCGGGGCCGACGTCCAGTACGGCGGCGAGGGGAAAGACATTCTCCACGCGCTCGCGAACGACAACCAGCCCGACATCATCAACTGCGGTCCGGGCTACGACGTCGCGTATGTGATCGTGCACGACCCTGTCCGCTTGCACGGCTGCGAGCAGGTGATCCGACTCAGTCCGGAAGAGGCGGCGGCTACTGCCGCTGCCAACGACGACAACGGGTAGGGAATGACGCTTGCGACGGCGTGGCGCCGGGCGACTTGCGCCCGGCGTCACGCCATCAGCGCTATTTGCTCGGGTGCCGGCCGATTTCCCCGGCGATCGGCAGCTTCTTGTTGTAGACCACGCTGTCGCTGGCGGCATCACCTTCGTATCGAAGGCCATCTGCACCACCATCGTGGCAAACGCCTTCGACATGAATGTGAGCACGTTTGGATCGTTGTTGCTCAGGTTGTCGCACCAGAGGAACGGGTTGTCGACACATCCGCCGTCGAAGCTCGGGATGTTGCCTTCGAAATTGCCGAGATAGCCGCCGAAGAGATCGACTTCGTGTTGGTTCTTGCAGCAGTCTTGCCCTGTCAGCAGGCCGCTGGCGGGAATTCCGACCTCGTTGAAGCTGAACGCATCGGTTCCCTGCGGCGAGAACAGCTCGTGGTTGAGCCCGATGGAGTCGAAATATGCGATCGCTTGATCTCGTGCGACCGTCGACGCCTTGTACACGCGGTTCGGGAACGTGTTCGTAACGGCACCGCTGAAGAGGTCCGGCCCCGCTGGATCGAGTACTCCGATCGTGTAGTTGGGCGTGGCCGTCACATCGGCATCGAGGTCATAGCCGATGTGACTCAGCTCCGTCGAACTCAGATTGTTGACGTAGTACACCGATCCCAGCAGGCCCAGCTCCTCGCCGCCGAACCAGATGAACCGCAGCTTGTTCAGTGGCTGGACGTTCTTCATCTTCTGGGCAATGTCCAGGATCGTCGCAGAGCCGGAAGCATTGTCGAGCATGCCCGCCCCGTAGATCGCATCCAGGTGCGCGTCGACGACGAGGACGTGGTTCTTGACACCGCCCTTTGATTCCGCGATGACGTTCCAGTCATCGCGGTTCGGGTCGACGATCGCCTGGATGCTGATGTTCATCACCGGCGGGGTTCCGTGCTGATACTGGTCGAGAAGCCCGGCGCCGACCGCAAACGACGTGAACGCCACGGGATCGTCGGAACGAAGGGTGTCCCAGCCGCGTCGACCAGACTGCCGATCAGCAGGTCCGTGCGGCCGGGATTTCCCTCGTTGAAGATGATCACGCCGGATGCCCCTGCGGCTTTGGCGTTGAGGACCTTCACACCGAAGTTGCAGCCACCACGTTGGATCAGAGCGATTCGGCCGGACACGAAGCCGGTGAAGTCAGCGGAAGTGCATCCGCTTGTCGAGCTGGACGTTGGGGTCGGGGGGATGATGATGCCGCCGGCGGGCTGAATGGCAGCGTTCGCAGTACCCGTGCTCCGCCCTGGACCCCATTCGTCGTTCAGTGTGTAGCTATGCAAAGTCGGTGAGACTTCGCTGAACGTCGGAATAGCGGTGTACGCGTAGTAGAAGAACTTGTACGGCTGGATCGTGACGTCGTATCCGGCGTCTTTCATCAGCCCTGCGACATAGTTCACTGACGCGAGGTAGCCCGGTTCGCCGGAGTTGCGCGACGGATGCCCATCAGGGCCGGGATTCTGATCCGCGATCTTCTGGAACGCCTTCATGTGATTCCAGAGATCGTCCTTCTGGATGCACTCGATGAGCTTGCTCGGGGTGTCGTTCACCCGGGCGTCGCACTGCGCCGATGTGATCGCACTCGCGCTCGGCGCTACGAAAAGTCCGAGCCCGACGGCGACGCAGAGAGACACGACCCACGAATGCAGTCGTCGCGCGTTCAGACGTTGTGGCATGAAATCCCCTCCCGATAGCTTGGCCCGGAGCCGCGGACCGGACCCGCGCGCACGACGACGCAAACGTCCGCTGCGTCTCGCCGACAGATCTCCGTCGCCCTCGCCCCCCAGGTTCGATGCCTTGGCGCGATGCTAAGTCCGCTGGGCGACAAAGACAACCGTGGGCGGATCAGAGCCGAGGTCGGACCCCAATCGGCCCGGATCGCTTCTCCGACGGCTTCTCCGGCCGTGCAAGCAGGACCGCCCCAACGGTCACCGCGGCAAACGCAAGCACACGCACGCCACCGAGTGCACCACCGGGCACCGGCTCGTCGAGCACGATTGTTCCGGCGGCGATCGGAACCGCGTTGGTCAGCAGGGTGGCGAGGCCGGCGACCGTGAGTGCGCCGCCGGCCTGGTAGCCGACCTGGAGGAGACCCGTTCCAAGCGTGTAGCCGATGATCACGGGGAGGACGAAGCCGAGCCGCGCACCGCCCTGGGTTGCGACCTTGGTCGAGACGTCGCCGATCGAGAAGAACAGCCCGCCGGCGAGACCGTCCGCGACGGCTGCGGCCGCGAGTTTGCGTCCGACCGCTAGCAGCACCAGCGCCGCGCCCGCAGTGACTCCAAGCCAGAGCAGGACCGCAGCGGTCGAGCCGGTGCCGCCTTTGCCGCTGCCGCCGGCGAGCGACACCGCAAGTGCAAGAAGGCCGAGTGCCGAGACGAGCACACCGCTCAACTCGCGGCGGCTGAGACCGCGGCGGGCGATTCGCGCCGAGACGTACGCGAGCACGCCGATTCCGCCGGCGGCGATGCTCTGGACGAGCGCGAGCGATGCCAGCGCCAGCGCGGCGGCATAGAGCAGGAAACCGGCCGTCTCCATCGCGAAGCCGAGCATCCAGCTGCGGTCGGCGAACAAGATTCGAGCCGACTGCAGCGGCCGGCGCATGCACAGAACGGGAAGCTCGGCCGCGGCATCGTGCTCGCGCAGGTAGGCAAGATTCGTCAGCGTCGTCGAGGCGAGCGCAAGCACAAGTGCGACGGCCGTACTGACACTCATCAGCGCTCAGACTCTCACGGAACGCTGCTGCAAGTTGACCCGCCTGGGTCATGACTGCCGGCCCTCTCCAGCGGGAGGATCAGTGGCCGTCGTCGTAGAGTCGTTGCCCCGGGAACATTCGCGGGGACGACAACCACGGAGAGCGCCATGCAGATCACGAAGAACTCCATCGAGACAAAGGCAGGGCCGAAGCGAGTGGTTCACCGGCTCGGTGTACATCGACGCGGTCGCGACGCCATCAGGGCCCTCGCGGCTGAGCGCGAGCAGCGTCCACTTCACACCGGGCGCACGAACGGCATGGCACAGCCACCCGAACGGCCAGACCATCTACGTCACCGAAGGCATCGGCCTCGCCCAGCGCCGCGGCGGCCCCATCGAGGTCATCCGCCCCGGGGACCGCGTCTTCTTCGAGCCCGGCGAAGAGCACTGGCACGGCGCCGGGCCCAACCGCTTCATGACCCACTTGGCGATGCTCGATGTCGACGACGAAGGCAACAGCGCGACGTGGGGTGACCAGGTCACCGACGAGGAGTTCACCGCCGCGCCAGCGTCCTAGCCATCGCGCCAAGGTGCAACACGCGATGCGGGCTGCAGGGTCGGGCCGATGCACTGAACGCCGGCGGCGAATGCGGTCGCTACGCGGACCGCCGCGCTTTCCTTGACGCCGTGGGCGCGAGCTCGCGCTCCACCTGGTCGACGAGCTCGAGGTGCAGGTCGAACAGCCGGCGGAGGAAGCCGGTGACGAGCAGGAGGTACTTGCGCCGGTGCGGCAGCGCCTCGGCACGCGCCTCGGCCTCCTGGAGACGGTCGAGCAGGTCTGCAATGTCGTCACGGATCGCGCCAATCCCCTTTCGGGTCACCGCTTCGCCGACGAGGTCGGCGATCAGCAGACGGAGGAGGAGCTCGCTCTTGACCGGTGTGAAGTGGACCGGCGTCTGCGCCCAAGCGCGGAGGGCGTCGAGCCCTTTCTCGGTGAGCGTGTAGACGGTGCGCTCGCGGGTCTTGCCCGGCTCCTTGCGCGCCGCGAGATAGCCGAGGCGGGCGAGCCGCTTCGGCTCCACGTAGTACTGGCTCTCCCCCGCCCAGACGAAGAAGCGGCCGCGTTGCGCCATGCGCAGCAGGTCGTGAGGCCCCGCACCGCCGCGGCCGACCAGGCCGAGGATCTCGTACGAGAAGAGCGTCAGCTCGCCGTTGACAGAACTATGATCCATAGCCTATAACTACGTAGCATAGTTTAAAAGGAAGGAGCGGCCATGACCGCCGTGACAGGCAGCGCGACCCGCTGGGGCCCGCTCTGGGGCTCCCGCCCCGCCGACTGGGCGCTCAGCGAAGACCAGCAGCTCCCGACCTACGAGGCGGCACTCGCGCGGACAGGGCTCGAGCGAGGCTGGCGCGTACTGGATGTTGCCTGCGGCGCGGGCGCCTTCCTGAAGCTGGTCGCAGACCGCGGCGGCGAGCCGCACGGGATCGACGCGTCCGAGGCGCTGATTGCGTTCGCGCGCACGCGCCTCCCACAGGCTGACCTCCGTGTCGGCGAGATGGAAGATTTGCCGTGGGACGACGACACGTTCGACCTCGTCACCGGCTTCAACTCCTTCTTCTTCGCGAACGACATGATCGCGGCCCTGCGCGAGGCGGGACGGGTCGCGAAGCCGGGTGCGCCGGTGGTGATCCAGGTCTGGGGCGCGCACGAGCGCTGCGACTTCGAGGCGATGAAACAGATCGCGCGGCCATTCTTTCCACCGCGGCCGCCGGACGCGTCGCCCGACCCCGACCTCTCTCAGCCGGGCGCGCTGGAAGGTCTCGCAACCGAGGCGGGCCTCGAGCCGGAAGAGGAGTTCGACGCGACCTGGGCATCCCACTATCCGGACGCCGAGACGCTGAGTCGTGCCCTCGTGGCCGTCGCCGGCCTCGCGACGCTCGCGGGACCGGAACGCGAGCACGAACTAAGGACCGCGATCGTCGACGGACTCGCCCGTTACCGCCGCCCCGACGGCAGCTACCGTCTCTCGAACGAGTACCACTACCTCGTCGCCCGCGCGTGAGCTACTTCGCAGTCATCCGCGAGGCGGGAACGGCCTGGCGGGACGGCGGCATCTTCGAACAGCCGGCAATGAACGAGCACGCAGCCTTCATGAACGCGCTCGCCGATCGGGGCGTCGTCCTCTTCGCCGGCCCGCTCGCCGGAAGCGAGCAGGGGCGCGTCCGCGTGCTGCTGATCGTAGAGGCCGAGAGCGAAGACGAGATCCACCGGCAACTGGCGAGCGACCCCTGGGCACAGACGGAGCAGCTCACCAGCGTCAGCGTCGAGCCGTGGAAACTTCTCGTCGGCGCCGAACGCCTGCCCTCTGATCCCAAGGTCAGTCCGCTCGCCTGACTATGTTCCCGGTCACGTAGGGGGACGTCGAAATGGTCGGCCAAATGCAGCACGAGCTCGCGGCTGGGGCGGGCGCGCCCGGTCTCGACGAAACTCAGATGGCGCGACGACACGGCAGCTTCGAGCGCGACGTCAAGCTGGTTGAGCCGCCGCCGCAGCCGCCACTGACGGAGCAGCGGCCCAACGTGCGAAGCCGACTGGAGAGCCCTCATCGGCTGGAAATTAGCGCTCGCCCCGCGGCGTGACCGTTACCTGAGAGGCCATTGCGATGCTCACGTCATCTGCGCCGTGCCCAGTCGTCTGTGACTTCTAGGACCCCCGAGGCTGATTCCAGCGCCGGCACGGTGCGGCGCGCGGCTTCGTCGACGTGGATGCGCGGTGGCTCCGGCTTCTCGTCTTCGTAGTACGTCCCGGGGCCGTACAGCCGTCCGTATCGGAGAACGACTCCATTTGCGGCTAGCACAAGCCGTTCAAGCTCGGCGATCGCGGCGCCGGCATCGCCCGGCAGGTGCCAGGCAATGCTCTGCGCGACAAAGCGCGACGCTCCCGCCGCGTCGGCAGCCGCGAGGAGGTTTCGCGTGCCCACTCGCCGCACGCGTGCGTTCGCCTCGTTTGTCGCTGCCGGCTCATCCGGAAGATCGGTGAGCTCGTTCACGACCGCCTCAGGCTCGAACGCCACCACCGCCTCGCGTAGCGCGGCCGCATTGAACGCGTCGCAGACGACCGGCTCGGCCCCCAATTCGCGCAGCCGTTCCACCTTCTCTGGCGACCGCGTCATCCCCGCGACCTCGTGCCCGGCCTCAACCAGCAGCGGAACGAGTCGCACACCGATCACCCCACTCGCTCCGGCAACAAACACTCGCATGACCGAAGCAGTTTGCTATGACCGTCCCCACAGCTGACCGCGTGTACCCGAGGGTTCTTGCTGCGACTCGAGCAGCTCGAGAAAAGCGGCCAGTCCAACGGCCGTGGCGGCGGCGCCCGCCGAAATCGTGACCGCCACCGAAATTGCGCGTCAGCGTTCCCGGAAATGCCGAAAGCACAACGCCGTGCAGGAACACAGGCGTTTTGCTCAGGCCAACCGACAACGCGAGCAAACCGAGCGCGCCGCCCGCGATAGATCGCGCGTCAGCCGAGCCACGCGCGAGCACCGCAAGGCCGACCAGCGCAAACACGAGCTCGTTGCCGCCCTCCACCCACCTGCCCTGCGACGCGCTGCCCTGCAACGCGAACGTTGCCGCGGTCGCAACCGTTCCTGCAGCAGCCACTGCCCCGAAGACCGCAGCCGCCGGTCGAACCAAGGACCGACGGCGAGCGAGCAGCAACGCCGCGAGTGCGATCAACGGCACGGCGAGACCTACCCATGGCCAGGGCGAGGGAGCGTGGACACGCCAGGTCTCCCCCTCGAGCCGAACGCGGCGACCGTCGACAACGAGCGGCACGGCCCACTCCCTGCGCTGCACGTCAGGCGGCAGCCCTCGCACGCGGACGTCGTGCCAGATAACCGTCCGCCCACCCGATTCCAGTTGCCAGGCGGGCGCAAGGCCGGCGGGAGCGCGTATGTGCCGGAGGAGTCCGACGGCTGCAGCCGTCGGTGACGCCGCGTTCACCGTCACGCCCGCGGAGTCGATGCGGAGGAAGGGTTCTCCCGAGTAGCCGAGGACAACGACCGCGTGACCGCGCCGAACCGTTAGTCCGAGTGCTTGGTCGCTCTCGTAGACGCGCACCGCGCAGGCGGCCCCTAGCGGGCTGCGCAGCGGGGAAGCCTTCGCCCGGTAATCAACGGCCACGGCCCCCGTGCGGACGTGCGCGCTCGCCGCCGTCGGGGCCGCGAGCGCCCCGAACGCGACAAGCGCGAGCCACCCAGCAAGTGGCCCCGGGCGGGCCATCCACACGGACGATACGCCCCCGCTGTCCGTCGGTCTGACCTTCACGAGCCGACATATCATCGAAAGCCGTGCCGGACCGGAGCATCACGGCGCAGATGCCCGCACCGGCCGCGAGGCCCCAGCCTTGGAGCCGGTCCGGAATCGCGGAGTTCGGAGCCCTTGTCGGCGGCGCCTCGCGCGTCCGCCGGGCAGCGCAATCGCTCATCTCGCTCGGACGCATGGCAGACGGAGAGACGCGACTCCAGCGTTGCGGCGAGAACCTCGACCGCGAGCTGCACGCCCTCCAGTCCTGGTACGTAGCACTCGGCTACGCGCTCGTGAACGGCCGCCCCGTGCCTCCACCGCACATCCGCGACGCCGAAGGCAACAGCCGCCTGCTCGCCTGCGTGCGCGACGCCGCCCGCGGCCGCGACAAGGCGACGGTCGAGGCTGCGCTCGTCCTGCTCTGGTCAAGCCAACATCTCGACAACCTCTGGCGTCTCGAAGCGCACCTCGGCGCGCGCGCGAACGCCGCGCGCGCGTGAGACCGATCGAGATCGACACGCCTCACGGTCCGGCGCGCGCGCACGTGTATCCAGCTGAGGCACCGCGGGCGGCGCTCGTCCTCGGGCACGGAGCAGGTGGAGGGGTGGAGGCACCCGACCTCGTGGCGGCGACCGACGCTGCCCGCCAGGAGAACATCAGCGTTGCGCTGGTCGAGCAGCCCTACCGCGTCGCCGGCCGGCGCTCGCCCGCCCGCGCGCCGCAGCTCGACGCCGCTTGGATCGCTGTCGTCGAACGCCTGCGTGCAGGTGAGCTGGCAGGACTGCCGCTCGTCGTCGGCGGTCGCTCGCTTGGCGCGCGTGTGGCCTGCCGCACCGCAGAGCAGACCGACGCCATCGCGGTGCTCTGCCTCGCGTTCCCGCTCGAGCCGCCCCGCCGGGCGGGGAAGCCGCAACAAAGCCGTCTGGACGAGCTCGAGGCGGTGCAGATCCCGACCTTGGTCGTGCAGGGCGAGCGCGATCCGTTCGGGATGCCACCCGCCGGCACGTCGCGCGAGGTCGTGCAAGTGCCGGGCGATCACGGCCTCAAGGCGGACCTCGAGGCCGTGAACGCCGCTGTGCGCGCGTGGCTGCGCAGAGTCACTTAGGCCGCGAGCTCGAGCGCAGGCTCTTCCTCGACGAGGGGTGCCGTCTGCCGGGTGTTCCGTGCCAGGAGCGCGACGACGCTGGCCGCGAGCATGAGCACGGCGCCGGCCATCAGCGCGCGCTGGTAGCCGTGCGTTGCCGCCTGGGCAACCGTGTCGTGGCCGCCGTGCAGGAGCGCGCTGGTGCGGGCGGTGGCCAGGGCGGAGAGGATCGCCAGGCCGAGGGCGGCGCCGAGCTGCTGCCCCGTGTTCAGGAGTCCGGCGGCGAGACCGGCCTTGTCCTCGCCGACGCCGGCGTTGGCCGCCGTGGTCAGACCGGTGAAGACCCCGCCGAGGCCGATCGAGACGGTCAGGAGGCCGGGCAGGATGTCCGAGACGTAGGAGCCGTCGACCGGGATTCGTGACAGCCAGTAGAGGCCGACCGCTCCGATCAGGCTGCCGACCAGGACGACCGGCTTGGTGCCGATGCGCGCGAACAGCTGCGAGGAGATGCTGGCCGCGATGATGAAGCCGCCGGTCAGCGGCAGGTAGGCGATGCCGGTCTGGATCGGCGAGTAGTGGAGCACGGTCTGCATGTAGAGGGTGAGGAAGAAGAACATCGGGAGGAAGCCGGCCAACGCGACCATCTGGGTGGCATCGGCGACGGCCACTCCCTTGACGCGCAGGATCGACATGGGAATGAGCGGGTTGCGAACGCGCAGCTCGTTGGCGACGAAGGCGGCGAGCGTCACTCCCGCGACCGCGATCTCGCCGATCGTGCGCGTCGCGCCCCAGCCCACGTCCGGCGCCTTCACCAGCGCGTAGACCAGCAGCAGCATGCCGCCGGTGACGAGGAAGGCTCCGAGCGCGTCGAAGTTGGCCAGGGCTGCCGGCTTGCGGGGCTCCCGCTTGAGCAGGAGGAAGGCGCCGACGAAGGCGACCGCGCTGAAGGGGACGTTCACGAACAGCACCCAGCGCCAGCCGGGCCCCTCAGTGAGCAGCCCGCCGAAGAGCACTCCTGCGGCGCCGCCGATGCCTGAGACCGCTGCCCAGACACCGAGGGCGGTGTTGCGGTCACGCGTGGAACGGAAGGTACTCGTCAGGCTCGACAACGCGGCCGGTGAGAGCATCGCGGCGCCGAGCCCCTGGGCGAAACGGGCGCCGACAAGCAGCGAGCCGCTCTGGGCCAAACCGCCGAGCAGCGAGGCACCGGCGAAGACAACCAGACCGGTGACGAGGATGAAGCGGCGGCCGAGCAGATCGGCCATACGGCCGCCGAGCAGCAGGAAGCCGCCGTAGGCAAGGATGTAGCCGTTGACGACCCACAGCAGGCTCTGCTGGCTGAAGCCGAGGTCGTCCTTGATCGACGGCAGGCCGATGTTCAGGATCGAGGCGTCCAGCACGTCCATGAACTGGACGAGGCTGAGCAGGAGAAGAATGGCGACGCCGCGGCGTGACGACAGGGACGTCGAGGAGGGCTCTGGACTCATGACTGCTTTCCTTCCTGGGTTCGAGGTAAGATTTCTCGGGATGCCATACAATACGAATCTCATAGCGTATGTATTCCCGATCATCTGAAAACCAGAGCGTGGAGGAAGCGCGGCGGCGCCGGCGGCTGGCGGCTGCGATCGGAAAGTCACTCCGCGAGCTTGCAATCCAGCTGTCGCTGCTCAACCATCAGATCGGCGCGAAGCTCGAGCTCCAGGACGTCGACATCGACTGCCTCGACCTGATCGACCGTCTCGGCCCGCTCAGCCCCAGCGCGCTCGCGCGACTGGCGGGGCTCCATCCCGCCACCATCACGGGCATCGTCGACAGGCTCGAACGGGGCGGCTGGGTGGCCCGCGAGCGCGACCCGTCCGACCGCCGCGCCGTCCTCGTCGGCGTCAAACGCGAGCGCTACCCGGACCTCATGCGCCTCTACGCGGGAATGAACCGCTCGATGAACAAGATCTACGCGGACTTCGACGAGAGCGGGCTCGAGGTGATCGCCGACTTCCTCCAGCGCACCGCAAGCGCGGGTCGGAGCGCCGCCGAGGCGCTGTCCGAAACCAGATAACCGGAGGCGTGGGCCCGGCCGGCAAATGGGTCACCGGCGCCGCGGACCGGCAGCTATTTCGCAGTCCGACTGCTACTCTGCGTGTTAGCTAAGCGAACCCGGTGACGCCCCTGCGTCCTCCCGCTTTCGTGCGGAGGTGAGCAGCAGTGGAAGCGTCACGAAAGCATGGCTGGTTCGATATGCGCTGGCCGTGCGTGGACAACGACACGTCAGGTGCAGTGCCGGCGGCTCCGCTGCTTCGTTCAACAGAGGCAGCAGATGCGCTTGACTGGGATGCTTTCTCCAACCGCTACTTTCGCGGCCGGAGGCGGCACGACTCGGAGGCGCTGTCGGCGTACGTCGCACACAGGCAGGGCCGGGAATGGCGAACCGCGCCGGCGCGGCTGAGGCTCGTACCAACAGAGCGCGTCTCGACTGCAGTCGCGCTGGAGGCGGAAGACGCAGGGGCACGACGGCTGCTGGCAGCCATGGCAGCGAGGAGAGATCAATGATCAGAGAAAGATCTGAACTGGAGCAACGACGCAGTGAGCTGACGCGATCGCTGCCGGGGTTGACCGAGAACCGCGCCGACACTTATCGCCGCAACAGCGACGCGCTCGCGCTCGATCGCGCCGGTGTAAAGCACGAGCAGCCGGAGGAGATGGCGCGCCTCGCTCAGGATGAAGCAACTGCAGACGCAGCGATTCGTGCCGTTCAACGTGAGCTACGTGAGATCAACACAGAGATCGAGGTCATGCCGCGGCGTCGTCTCCGGGCGAGAGTTGGGCGCGCCATTCGTGGAGCAGGCGCTCACCGATGAATGCTCTGCCCTACGACACGGCTCGGGTCGGCCGGTCGCCGCTCACCGGCTCGTAACCGGCAAAGCTGGACTCGAGCACGCCCTCGCCACGTGTCAGCGCCGGCAGCTGACGGCGAAGCTCGTCCGCCAGTGTCGCGGGCAGGACCGCGCCGATCGTCGAGAGCTCTCCCTGGAGCGAGGGGGTCTCGACTGCAGCACCGAGCCGCGCCAACGCGGGCATCAATGCCCCGACCGTGTCCGTCGGGATCTCGAGGCTGACTCGGACAATCGGTTCGCAGACCACAGTCCCGGCACGCTCGAGCGCCTGCACGAGGACCAGCGGCGTCAGCTTTCGGAAGTCCGCGGACGTGCTGAGCGGGCCGCGTCTCGACGGCGGGCCGTCGGGGACGCTGTAAATGCATTTGGTCATCGTCACGACGCAGTCCGTGACCTGCCAACCGAACAGCCCTTCGCGCAGCGTCTCGCGAACGTACCCGTCCATGTGCTCCCTGAAGCTCTCGAGTGTCTTGTAGATGTACAGCGGGACCGTGCGCGGACCGACGTGCAACCGGAAGTCGACGCCCGATCCGTCAGGTGCGGGATCGACGCGCAGCCCGATCGTGGCGAGAAACGGATTCGATTCCGCATGCAGGTTCTCCACGGCCTCGCCGCTCCCGCGCGGACGCTCGACGTACAGCGGCGTCGTTTCGCGGAAGGTGACGTCGATGCCGTAGTCGCTGGCGAGCGTCGCCTGAATGACCTCCTTCTGAACTTCGCCGTAGAGCGACACCGAGAGCCCGCGGCGGCCGTCGTCCTGCCGGACGTTGATGAGAGGGTCCTGCTCGGCGAGTTGCGCGAGCGCGACACGGAGCCGTGCGCCGTCGTCGTTGCTCGAGGCCGAGACCACCGATTCCAGTGTTGGCGGGGGAAACTCATCCGCCATCGCTCGACCCGGCGCAGCGCCGATGCTGTCGCCGATCTGGATCTTGCTGAGTCCCGAGAGCCTGGCGATCTCTCCGGCCGAGACCGACGGCCGCTGGACGGCCGCCCCGGCATCGAAGACGCTGATCGCGGTCACCTTCTCTTCGTCGTCACGCCCGAAGCGCAGCCGGTCGCGCACGTGCACGGTGCCGGAGAACATGCGGATGTAGGCGACCTTTTCGCCGGCAGCGCCCCGCTCGATCTTGAAGACCGTCCCGGACACGGGGCCGTCGGAGTCACCGGGACTACTTGGCAACAGCTCCGCAATCCCCGCCATCAGGGAGTCCACGCCCGCGCCGGTGAGCGCAGACCCGAAGAAGATCGGGTGCACGAGCGCCTGCCTCGTCTGCGCGACGAGCACGTCGTGCAATCGCCGCCACGACACGCTCGCCTCGTCGTCGACGTACGCAGCAAGGAGTGCGTCGTCGTGTTCGGCGAGCGCATCCACGAGCTTGCCGTCGCGGTGAGGCCTGGCAACAGCGGCGCGGGTGCCCTCGTTGCGGACCGACGTCATCGCCACCGTCGCAGGCGTCAGCCGCTTGGAGATCTCGTTCAGCACCCGATCGCAGTCGGCGCCCATGCGATCGACCTTGTTCACGAACATCAACGTCGGAATCTTCAGTCGCTCGAGCGCACGCATGAGCACACGCGTCTGCGACTGCACGCCCTCGACGGCCGACATCACGAGCACCGCGCCGTCGAGCACGCTCAGCACCCGATCCACCTCGGCGATGAAGTCCGGATGCCCGGGCGTGTCGATCAGGTTGACGGTGACGTCGTCGATCGCGAACGAGACGACGGCCGCCTTGATCGTGATGCCGCGGTGCTGCTCGAGCTCTAGCGAATCGGTCTGCGTCGTCCCTTTGTCGACGCTGCCGATCTCGTCGATGACGCCTGCCGCATAGAGCAGGCGTTCCGTGAGAGTTGTCTTACCGGCGTCGACATGCGCCAGGATTCCCAAGTTGAGCGTTCTGCGAAGCAAGCGTCATACCCTCCAAGTAGGTCACAAAGCCCTTCTCGATGGACATGAACGCTGTGCGCATCTCAGCTCCTTGGGTCGGCGCCGTTAGGGGCAGTAAAGCAGAGGACCGCAGGGGCTCTCAGCGGGCGGCTGCCGGTTCGACGATCGCCTCGGCGCCGGTTCCGCCCGCGGCGGCCTCTTCGACTACCAGCTCGGCCGGCCGTTCGAGCGTCGTGCGCAGAGGAACTTCTTTGAGCAACCAGGCCAGGACGAACGGCACGATCGCCAGCAGCATTCCCCAGAGGAAGACGCCGTGCAGTGCGTGGGCAAAGGCGTCGAGAAAGTCGGCGTGCACCGCCGGCGGCAGGTGTTTGGCCTGCTGCGGGGTCAAGTGGATGCCGCCGGTCAGCTGTTTCGCTGCGTCGACCGGCAGCTGCTGAATCTGCGCGGCGAGCCGGGAAGCGAAGATCGCGCCGAACAGAGCGACGCCGAAGGAGCCGCCGACGGAACGGAAGAACGTGGCAGTCGAGGTAGCGACGCCCATCTCCTGCGGGCGGGCGTCGTTCTGGACGACGAGCACGAGCACCTGCATCACCAAGCCGATGCCGATTCCGACGACGAGCATGTAGACAGAGGCGACCCAGGGCGCGGTGCCGACGGCAAGCCGAGAGAGCAGGAACATCCCGACGACGAGGATCGCGGTGCCCGCGATCGGAAAGATCTTGTAGCGGCCGATGCGGCTGATCGCGCGGCCCGATGCGATTGCGGCAGCGAGGAGGCCGGCCATCAGCGGCAGCAGGCGAAGCCCAGAGCTCGTCGGGCTGGCGCCGTAGACGAGTTGGAGGTAGAGCGGAATGAAGACGATCACCCCGAACATCGCCATCCCGATGGTGAAGCCCATCGCGTTCGCAACGTTGAACACGCTCGAGCGAAACAACGTGAGCGGGAGAAGAGGCTCGGCTGCCCGGCGCTCCTGCCAGAGGAAGAGCGCGAGCAGCACGACGCCCGCGATCGCCAGCCCGACGATCGTGGGCGAGCCCCAGGAGTACTCGTTGCCACCCCAGGTCGTGAGCAGGACGAGCGAGCCGACTCCACCCGTGAGCAGCGCTGCGCCCACGTAGTCGATCCGGTGGCTGCTCCGTGACGAGGGCAAGTGCAACCGCAGAGCGACGATCGCAACTGCGAGCGCGCCCACGGGCATGTTCACGTAGAAGACCCACCGCCACGAGAGGCTGTCGACGAGAAAGCCGCCTAGCAGCGGCCCGGCGACCGATGCGACCGCGAACACCGACCCGATCAAGCCCATGTAGCGACCGCGCTCTCGCGGCGGCACGATGTCGGCGATGATCGCCTGCGCGCCGACCATCAGGCCGCCCGCCCCGATTCCCTGCAGGGCGCGGAAGCCGATCAGCTGAAACATCGTCTGGCTGAGGCCCGCGAGCATCGAGCCGGCCAGGAAGATCAGGATCGCAGCCTGGAACACCGGCTTGCGGCCGTACATGTCGCCGAGCTTCCCGTAGATGGGAGTCGAGACGGTCGACGCGAGCAGATACGACGTCACGACCCACGAGAGGTGGCTCAGCCCGCCGAGGTCGCCGACGATCGTCGGCAACGCGGTCGAGACGATCGTCTGGTCGAGCGCAGCCAGGAACATGCCCAGCATCAGCGCACCGAACACCGTCCACAGCGCGCGCCCGCTCAGGCGCGCCTCTGCCTGCGCCGTGCTCAAGCCGCCCGCCTCGCGCTGACCCGATTCAGCTGTGCCCGCGTGAGCGGCGGGTGCGGCAACGGTGTCGCTGCCTCGGCGCGCAGCCCGTCGAGCAGGAATCCGAGGTAGCGGCGCCAGTGCTCCGGTGCGACCGCCGATGTCGCCTCGATCACGCGGCTGCCCGTCCAGAACACGACCGGCATGTCCTCGGCGGTGAAATCGGCTCGCAGGGCTCCCTGCTCCTGCGCCCGCTCGACCAGCCGCCGCAGCAGCGGTCGCATCCGCCTACGCATCGCCTCCAGACGCTCCCGCCCGTGCATGCGCGTGGCGATGATGTCCTTGAGCCCGCGGTTCTCCACGTGCAGCGCGAACGCGGACTCGAAGAAGCCGCGAAAGCCCTCCCAACCGTCCTCGACGGCCAGCGCTCGCTCAGCTACGCCGACGAACTCGGCGAACGTATCTTCGAGCACCGCGTCGATCAGATCCTCTTTGGCCGGGAAGTGCCGGTAGAGCGTGCCCATCCCCACGCCCGCGCGCCTGGCGATCTCCTCGACCGGCACGTCGATCCCATCCACCGCGAACGCCGCGCGCGCGGCGGCCAGGATCCGCTCGCGGTTTGCCCGCGCGTCTCGACGCAACGGCCGCACCGGTGTCTGCCGGCGAGCTGGCATCGGGGGAGCGTAGCAGAAAGCGGAGTGGTCACTCCGCTTTCGAGTGCTCAACGCACGACGGAGAATCTGGCAGCCACGAAGTCCCCGTTTTGCCCGAGCTCGTCCAGACGCAGCTCGATCCGGCGGGGCAGCAGCGGCGCGCCCGCGCCGATCGTGACCGGTGCGATCGACACGAGGACCTCGTCCAGGAGCCCGGCGTCCGCGAACTGGCCGGCCAGGTCTCCCCCGCCGACGATCCAGACGTTCCGGTCTCCGGCAGCGCCGACCATCTCCTTGTGCACGGTCGCGACCTCCGCACTCGTGAACTCGACCCGCGCGCCGGGGACGACGCGCAGCTGCCGGTGCGTGAAGACCCAGCACGGAACGTCGTACGGCCACGTCCCGTAGTCGAGGATCCATTCGTAGGTCGTCGACCCCATCGCGATCGCACCAACCGCGGCGAAGAACTCGTCGTAGTTCAACGGCCCGTCGGGCTCACGCTTGAGCGTGAACAACCAGTCCACCGAGTTGCTCGGGTCGGCGATGAAGCCGTCGAGAGTCGTCGCCGTGTAGTACTGCGTCAGGCTCACGTACGTCGAAGCGTAGAGTCGAGCCTTCCTGTGAGCACGAGGAGCAGTCGCACGGAGCGAATCGTCAGCCGTGTGCGGGAGATCCCCGCCGGATTCGTCCGCACGTACGGCGACATCGATCCCCGCGCGCCCCGGCTCGTCGGGCACGTTCTCGCGACGGCACACGAAGACCTTCCCTGGCACCGCGTCGTCCGCGCCGACGGAAGCATCGCGAGAGGAAAGAAGCAGCGCGAGCTCTTGCTCAAAGAGGGCGTCCGGATGCGCGGCGACCGCGTCGACCTCCGCGACGCACGGCTACCGCCGGAGGTCTAGCGGGAGGGGAGGTGCTCCTCGGCCCAGCGCGTGATCTGCTCGAGCGCGGGCAGCAGCGCGCGGCCCGCATCGGTTAGCTCGTAAACGACCGAGACGGGGGGCCCCTCGTCGACCGTGCGGGTGACGAGCCCGGCGCCGGTCAGCGCACCCAGCCGGTCGGAGAGCATGGAGTCGCTGATCCCGTCGACGGCACGTCCGAGCGCGCGGAAGCCGGTCGGCCCGCCGCTGAGCGTCCCCAGCACCACTCCGGTCCAGCGCTTGCCGAGCAGATCGAAGGCACGCACCAGAGCTGCGTCGGCTGCCACGCATTCTTCGGCTTCGACCGCCACGGAATAACACTAGCACTATCGAAGTTACTAGTTAAGTACTAGTAGGAGGAGCTGACCATGGATTACGGCCACCCGCTCGAGTTCGGCTACTTCCTCGTCCCCGCTGCCGACGATCCGGCAGGCGTCCTGGGGACAGCGCGTCTTGCCGACCGGCTCGGCTACGACCTGCTCGCCGTGCAGGACCACCCGTACCAGCCACGACATCTCGACACGTCGTCGTTGCTCGCCGCGATCCTGGCTCAGACCACGGCAGTGCGCGTCTTCGCCGACGTCGGCAACCTGCCACTCCGACCGCCGGCGGTGCTCGCCAAAGCCGCGGCGACGCTCGACCTGCTGAGCGACGGCCGCTTCGAGCTCGGCATCGGCGCCGGCGGATTTCTCGAGGCCGCGCACGCGATGGGCGCTCCGGCTCGGACACCGGGAGAGAGCCTGGCGGCACTGGAGGAGGCCGTCGCGATCATCCGGGCGATGTGGAACGGTGCGCGCCGCGGCCTTCGCTTCGACGGCAGCTACTACCAGCTCGCCGGTGTCCATCCCGGCCCCGCACCCACGCACCCGATCCAGGTCTGGATCGGGGCGAACATGCCGCGCGCCCTCGCCCTCACGGGACGCGTTGGCGACGGCTGGGTCGCCCCGTTGATGAACTACAAGTCTCCGCGCGAAGCCGTGCAGGGCAACCTCGCGATCGACGACGCTGCCCGGAAGGGAGGCCGCGACCCGCGCGAGATCCGCCGCATCTACAACATCCCGGGCGCGTTCACGGCGACAAGCCAAGGCCCCGCAACCGACAGCGACCAGACGATCGTCGGCCCGCCCGAGCACTGGGCCGAAACGTTGACGCACTTCGCGCTCGACCTCGGCTTCAGCACGTTCGTGCTCGCCACACCACCTGACCCCGCCACGCTCAGCACCTTCATCGAGGACGTTGCTCCGAGGGTCCGCGAACGTGTCGCCGAACGGCGACGATGACGGCGCCGGTCTTCGAGGATCAGCCGGAAACCGCCCGCGGACGCACGCTGTACCGGGCCCTGCTCGCGATCCACGCGCTGATCCGTCGTGAGCTCGAGCGCGTCGAGGAGCTTTCGGCAGCCGTCCTCGACGGGCTCCCCGCAGACGGGGTTCACGAGGAGCTCGAGGCGCTGAAGAGCAACGGCATGCTCTGGCGGTTCCAGGTGAGCTGCCTCCGCTACTGCAGCTTCGTGCACTCGCACCACCACGCCGAAGACGTCGAGTTCTTCGACGAGCTCGAGCAGACCAACCCGGCGATCGCGCCGGTGGTCGAGCGGCTGAGGGCCGAGCACCGCGCGGTGTCCGACTATCTCGACGACGTGGAGGCCGCAGCCAGAGCCTTGAGTAAGGAGGACAGCGTCGATGCTCGCCGCGCGGTCGCGGATGCCCTCGACGTGCTCAAGGGCCACCTCCTCGCCCACCTCGAGTACGAGGAGCTCAACGTCGCCGGCACTGCTCGACGACTTCGCGACTAGTTGCGGGCGGCTTCCTCGAGTGCGTCGAGCAAGGTGTCGAGGTCGTACGAGGCGTCGTGCCTGGTCCCATTGACGTAGAACGTCGGCGTGCCGTTCACGCCGCTACGCACGCCGCTCATGAAGTCCTCGCGAACGCGTGCCGCGTGGGCGTGCTCGGCCATCTCCCTGTCGAACGAATCGATGTCGAGGCCCACCTGTGCGGCGTAGGCGCGGAGATCCTCGTCGCCTAAGCGGTTCTGGTTCTCGTACAGGACGTCGTGCATCTCCCAGAAGCTGCCGTGCGCTGCGGCCGCCTCTGCTGCCTCTGCGGCCTGCTCCGCGTGTGGATGCGACGTCGTGATCGGAAAGTTGCGAAAGACGAACCGAAGCTGGTCACCCATCCGCGCCTGCACTTCCTTCACGATGGGGTACGCCGCGCCGCAGTACGGACACTCGTAGTCGCCGTACTCGACGAGCGTCACGGGTGCAGCGGCCGGGCCCTGGATGTGGTCGCGGTCGTCCGTCACGGGCAACGTCAGCGTTGCCGCCCACTGGGTCCTGCTCACGAGACGGTCTCCCTCGCGAGGTCGTCGAGCGCGCGAAGGATGCCGTCGGCGCCGGGATTGATTCCGACCGGAGAGACGTAGCTCCACTGAACGATGCCGTCGCCGTCGATCACATACAGCGCCCGCTCGCTCGTCCCGTCGCTCGATCGATAGACGCCGTAGGCCCGAGACACGTCACCCTTGGGCTCGAAGTCGGCGAGCAGCGGGAAGTGCAGGTTGCGGTCCTTGGCGAAGGCGAGATGGCACCAGATCCCGTCGACGGAGATACCGATCAGCTCCGCCCCGAACTTACGAAACTCCGGTAGCAGCTCCTGGTAGAGCGCCAGCTGGTCGGAGCAGACGGGGCTCCAGTCCTCGGGGTAGAACGCGAGAATGACGGGCCGGCCGCGAAACTCGGCCAGAGACACGGTCTGATCCGGCGTCGAGGGAAGTGCGAAGTCCGGCGCTTTCCTACCGGGCGACAGGGGCATCGTCCGACTCTAGTCAGCCGACGGGGTTCAGCGTCGCCCGCGCGCCGGCGACCCGCACGGCCGCCGAGAGCGCGTCGATGTCGTACGCGCCATGGTGACGGCGGCCGTTGATGAAGAACGTCGGCGTCCCCGAGACACCGCTCAGGTCTGCGGTGTCGACGTCCTCGGCCACCTGTGGGGCGCCTGCGTGCTCCCTCAGGTCATTCGTGAACCGGTCGACATCGAGGCTCAGCTCCTCTGCATAGCCGACGAGATCGGCGGGACGAAGCGCGTCCTGATGGTCGAAGAGCAGATCGTGCATCTCCCAAAACGCGCCCTGAGCGGCGGCCGCCTCCGTTGCCTCCGCGGCCAGCTGAGCGTGTGGATGGACATCGCTCAACGGCACGTGCCGCCAGACGTAACGGATATCACCGAACTCCCGCAGCAGCTGGCGAACCACCGGCTCGGCCCGCCCGCAGTACGGGCATTCGAAGTCGCCGTACTCGACGACGGTGACCGGGGCGTCGACCGGCCCGCGGTAGTGATCGCGCTCCGGGTCGACATCGACGTAGAGATCGACCAGCGGCTCCGACGTACCGAGCAGGGCGCGGATCCGTAGGCGGCGGGGTAGCAGCGCGGTCGCACGGAAGAGGAGCCACGTGAGGAGCGCGGCACAGAGAGCCGCGCTGAGAATGCCGACCTTCGCCTCCTCGAGCCGCTGCCCGTCGAACGCGAGCGTCGCCACCAGAAGCGCAATCGTGAAGCCGACCCCTGCGATCGTTCCGCCGCCTGCGACCGCGACCCAGCCCACCGGCGGACGCAATCGTCCGCGGCTCAGCCGCGTCAAGAGCCACGAACTGCCGAGGATGCCGACCGGCTTGCCGACGACGTACCCGAACAGGATCCCGAGCATTACCGGAGAGGAAAAGGCCCGGGCGAGAAAGCTCCCGTCGATGGCGATGCCGGCGTTCGCGAGCGCGAACAGTGGGAC
>JBKPGW010000141.1:0-3542 GCA_046729555.1 Actinomycetota bacterium
GGCGGTCTACCGGATCACGCGCAAGGGACGGACTGCACTACGCGGCTGGCTCGACGATGTCGAGGATGAGCCGACAAGCGGCAGGGTCGTCTTCCCGCTCAAGCTCTTCTTCTCTGATTTCGCCTCCTCCGGTACCGCTCAAGCCCACCTGGCCGCCTATCGCCGCTATCTCGAGCGGCGGCTCGAGCGCTACGAGCAACTTCGTGATCGCGCTGGTTCTTTCGAGTACGACTTTCCCGGCCACGTGCTGGAACATGGGATCGTGCGCGTGAGCGCGACGCTTGCCTGGATCGACCAGACAGCCGCCGCGCTCGAGGCGGCGACACCGAGCCGCCGCAGCTTGTAGTCGAGCCCAGCGAAAGCGCCCGCATTCGCGGCGAAAAACAGCGAGCCCGCCCCAGGCAGTTGGAGCGGGCTCGTCGTCCTCTCGGAGGGGAGGATCGTGCGTCTATTGCCTTACTTCTTCGACCAGCCTTCCGCGTTCCAGGTCGGTCCCTGGCTGGTCGGGTTGTCGACCAGGCCGCTCAGCGACGTCTTGTAGACGAAGTACGTCGGCCGCTGGAACAGCGGGATCATCGGTACGTCGTTGGCCAGCACCTTGCCCACCTTCTTGATCAGGGCAAGGCGCTTGGCGTCGCTCAGCTCACGGTCGGACTGCGCCAGCCACTTCGTGACGGTGCGGTTGCAGTACTCCGTGTAGTTGCTGGCGTTCCCGCACGTGAAGTTGGTGACGACGTAGTGCGGATCGACCGTCACGAGCTGCGTGAACATCGCCAGGTCGAAGTCGTGCGCCGGCAGCTTGCTGCCGAACAGCGTCCCGGCCGGCACGAAGCCGTTCTTCAGCTCGATCCCCGCCTTCGCAGCCTGATCCTGGAAGATCGTGAACGCGAGCTGCCGAAGCGCGTTGCCCGAGGTCGAGGCGAAGTCGAAGGAGACCTTCGTCCCGCCGCAGCGATAGAAGCCGTCGCCGCCCTTCGAGCAATTGTGGGCCCTCATGATGCTGTCGACTTTCGAGACGCTGTAGTTCCACTTCCCGAAGTCGTTCGAGTAGCCCTTCTCACCCTTCAGTCGCACCATGCTCTGCAGTGCGCCGACGCTCGGGTTGAGCGTGCCGTAGAGCGCCTTAGCCGCGGCGGTGCGGTTGACCGCCGTGATCAGCGCCTGCCGGAGCCACAGCTGCTTGGCGAGCGGGTTGCCCTTTGCGCCCTGCTGGATCTCGATGTGCTCGTACTGCAGGCCGACATGCGTCTGGATCCTCAGGCCGGACTGGTTGCGCAGATCCGCAAGCGCCAGCTGTGGCTGCGGATAGATCGCGTCAACCTCACCGGAACGGATCGCCTGGATCTCGGAGTTCGTGTTCGTGATGAAGCGGAACACGATCGAGTCCAGCTTGGCCTTCGGCCCGTACCAGCCGCGGTTGTTCCGGGACAGGGTGATGCCGGCGCCACGGTCGAACTTCGTCAGCAGGAACGGCCCGTCGGCGATCGGGACATTGCCCTTCTTCGGGTTGCAGATGCAGTCGTTCCACACCGTCAGCATGTCCGAGCCCGCCAATGCGTGTTGCGGCAGGACATAGCTGAACAGGCCACGCCACGGCGCGAAGTTCCGCTTGAACGTGACCTTCACGACCTTGCCGTTGCCGACGACGCTGCGGATGTCTTGCCATCCGAGCGGATCGATGTGGTCCTTCCACTTCGGGTTGATCGCCGTCTTCCACGTGAAGATCCAGTCCTTGCCGGTCACCGGAACGCCGTCACTCCACTTGGCGTTCTTGCGCAAGTAGTAGGTGATGCGTTGCGGGTTCCGCTGGAACTTGTAGTGGGTGATCAGGTCGGGCTTGTAGGTGAACTTGGGCGTGAACAGGAACGCGCCGCGGATCACTGGCGTCTGGAACACGACGTTCCAGAACGCGTTGCAGTCCACGTCCAGGATCAGGTTCAGGCACCAATCCGGACCGCCGCCCTGCTCCGCCCCGAAGACCACCGTGCCTGCGCTCTTCGCGGAGGCACCGTCCGGTCCACTCACTCTCGCCGAGCCGGTAGCCGCGAGCGCCAAGGCTGCCAGCACCGCCCCGGCGAAAAGCCAGAGCTTCCGTCGATGCATCTATCCCTCCTTGTCAGGCCTCGATCTGCGAGCCAGAGCGTGCGAGCACACGTGTCGCAGCGAGGCGCATTACGTCAACCGAGACTCGGGAAGGCGCAGACGGTTAGCGCGGATAACGAGCTCGAATCAGGCGATCAACGAACGCGTCACGAAAAACATCGAAGGCGCACCGGAGTGCGCCTTCGACACGGATGTGAGTAGCTGCGTCGACGCCGAATGCGAGGCGTAAACGCACTGCGCCGAACATAGCCGCACGTAGCGCGGACGCCAGCGCGAAATCGTTATCGCCGGTTTCGCGGTTGCGATGGATGCTTACTGCTGTGCACGCGCGAGGCGCGGCATGTCCTGAACCGTGTCGACCGCGCGGTCGCGCCAGATCTGTCCGACCACGCGGCATGTCGCCTCGACGAACATACGCACCGACGGTGCAGTGCTGAGGTCCTGCTTCCAGGAGAGCGCGATCACGCGCGGTGGGAGGGCGGGCTCGAACGGCCGGACATCGAACGATCCCGACAGCAGCTCCGCGGTGAGGCTCGGGATGAGTGCAGCCCCGAAGCCGGCCGTCACGAAGCCCTGGACGACGTTGTTGTCGTCGGAGCGCACCACGAAGTGCGGTTCGATGCCGTCGGCGCGGAGCTGGTCGATGACGCGCTGCGTACTGCCGGAGCTCTTGAACCCGATCAGCTTGAGGCCGCGCAGCTCGACGGGATGGACCGCGTCGCCGACCTCATGGCGGCCGTTGCGCGGCAGGACGAGCACGTAGTCGTCGACGGCCAGCGGCCGCGTCTTCAGTCCACCTTCGATCCGAAGCGGCAGATCGACGAAGCAGGCGTCGATCTCGCCGCGCTCGAGCGCCTTGACGAGGAGCGTGTCCACCGGGCGATCGTCGAGCACGATCTCGATGTCGGGTGCGCGGCGCTCGAGCTCGCGCACGATGTGCGGCAGCAGGAGCGACGACACGGTTTGGTAGGTGCCGACGCGCACCTGGGCCTTGCCCGTGCCGAGCTCGGCCTCCGCCGTCGCAAGGCTCGCCTGCACCGCGCGCGCGTGGACGAGCAGGCGCTCGCCGGCCTCGGTGAGCGTCAGCGGCTGCGACACGCGCGGGCGGTTGACGAGCTGCGTGCCGACGATGCGCTCCAGCGCCGCCAGCTGCTGGCTGACGGCCGGCTGCGAGTAGCCGAGCCTTCGGGCCGCGCCGTGGAACGACGCTTCCTCGGCCAGGGCCTGCAGGGCAGCCAAATGGCGGACCTCGATTCCATGCCAAGCGCTCCGCCCCACGCTTTCGGTCATGCCGGTCTCCTCAGCCGCGCTGCCGCCGATATGTGGCCCGATATCAATGCGACGCCCGGACGGCGCTTTAGTTAGTGAAGTTTGAAGACGCCCGGTAGAAAGGCTGGGGGCTGACCCGACGGGTCAGACCCCAGCAGTTCGATCGAGCG
>JBKPGW010000142.1:0-50658 GCA_046729555.1 Actinomycetota bacterium
CAGGACGACGCGCCAGATGTCGTCGACCGAGAGCCGCTCGCCGAAGTTCTCCATCCCCGTGCCGGGCCACCCGCGCAGGATGCGGTAGTAGAAGTCGCCGGGGCCGGTGTCGCCGCCACAACATTGGTCGTCGGCGTCGTCGAACGGAAGCGGAGTCGGCGACAGGAAACTGGCCGCCGGACCCTTCCCGTCGCCCTTCGGCCCATGACAGCCGACGCAGCGCTCGAGGAAGATCTCCTTGCCGCGGAGCAGGTTCGCCGTCGTCACGGGCAGCGGGTTGGCCGCAAGCCAGTAGCTGCGGTCGATCTGGGCGAGGTTCGGCGCCTCCTCGAGCTGATTCGGCGGCGGCTTCACCTCCTTCGGCTCGAGCGGCTTCCTGTGCGCTCCCTGGAAGCCCGTGTACGGCGCCGGGAAGCCCTGGACGGTGTTGACGACGTGCTTGGCGTAGAGCTGGCTGGCGTAGCGCAGCAGGCCGGACTTGCCGCTGCGTTCCTGCGTGAACAGAATGAGGTTGTCGACCTGCTTGTCCGAGAAGAGCGACTTCATCGGCGGCATCAGCGAGAGCGGGTCGATGAACCGCGGGTTGTAGAAGTGGGCCCGGTGCCAGTCGTCGGGGTGCCAGCCCGCATCCTGCGAGAGGTCGGGACCCGTCCGTTCGGTACCGAACAGGTTCGGCGACTGGTCGCTCCCGTAGAAGTCGCCCGGTTGGGAGACCTTCGGATAGAGGAAGTAGAGCGCGTAGCGCACGTCCTGCGGTCGCGAGTAGCCGGAGTGACAGACGTAGCAGCCGTTCGAGGCGAACAGGTCGCGGCCCTTGTGACCGTTGTCGGAGAGCGGTGCCCAGTCGGCGGACGCGGGCGGGTCAAAGGTGTGGATCGGAAGCCAAACGACCGCGAAGACGACGGCGAAGAACGCGAGCAGCCCACCGAGGCCGGCGACCCACGGGGTCATCAGCATCCGCTCCCGGGGGTGCGGAGCCCAGCCCCGCGGAGGGCGCGGCTCGTCGTTCGTGTAGCGGTCGTCGGCCACGGGCTAGCTCGCCGGAAGCGGCGGGGCGACGGCATCCGCGAACCCCAGGGTCTCGGCACGTCTCCGCTCCTGGGTGTTGGTGAACATCGTCATCCCGACGTTGATCATCTGGACGATCCCGGAGGCGATGATCATCACGCCGAAGACCCCGCGCGCGATGAAGTACCCGTGCAGCTGCGGCAGCACGTTCACCTCGGGTATCCCTTGAGCCCAGCTGAAGCCCTGCTGGAAGCCGGCGAGGGTGAGCACGCTGAAGAAACCCGTGAAGCCGATCGTGACGAGCCAGTACTGCCATTCGGTCAGGCTGCGGCTCCATAACGGGCGTGCGTAGACCTGCGCCACGATGTAGTCGATCACGCCCATGCCGAGGATCGTGAAGGCACCGAGTAACGCGAGATGGGCGTGAGCGACGACGAAGTTCGTGAAGTGCGTGAGCCGGTTGAATGGCTGCAGCGCCTGGAAGGCTCCCTGAATGTTGACGAGCCAGTAGAAGAAAAACGCCGTGATCGTGAAGCGCAGGGGTAAGTTCGTGAAGAACTTGTCCCAGTTGCCCTTCATCGTGCCGAGGATGTTGATCGTGAAGGCGAAGACCGGAACGAGGAGCATCCACGAGGACGCCTCGGCGATCGTCTTCAGCCACGCAGGCGTCGGCGACTGGAGGATGTGGTGGTCGCCGACGCCCGTGTAGAAGAAGGCGATTCCCCAAAAGCTGACGAGTGAGAGCGTGTAGCTGTAGAGGGGCGTGTTGGTGACGCGCGGGACCATGTAGAGCGTCAGCGCCACGAGCATCGGCGTCAGCCATAAGCCGAAGAGATTGTGCGCGTACCACCAGTTCAGCATCGCGTCGGCGAGGCTGTTCGAGAGCGTCCCCGACGGCGCGCCCCAGACGTGACCGGGCCGCCAGATGACATTGCCGATCGCGTAGTCGACCGCGAGCCACAGCGGGCTCGCGAGGAACCACCAGACCGTGACGTAGATCGGCCGGATCGTCCGGATCTGGACGGTGGCGATGATGTTGACGATGTTCAGGCACCAGATCGCGAGCAGGGCGATGTCGAGCGGCCAGATGAGCTCGCCGTACTCCCGGCCCTGGCTGTGACCGGTGAGCAGGCCGATCACGCCGAGCAGGTACATCGCGTTCCACGCCCACGCGCACCAGACGCCGAGCCGCTCGCTCCACATGCCGCGCGTGCCGCAGAGCCGCGGCAGCATGTAGAAGAGCGCGCCGAAGTACATCATCGTCAGCCAGGCGAGGATCACGCCGTTGACGTGGCCTTGGCGAACGCGCGAGAACGCGAGCCACGAGATGCCGCCGAAGGCGTCCGGCGAGATGAACTCAGTCGAAAGGACGCCGCCGAAGAGATCGACGACGGTCAGCCAGATGATCGACGAGAGCAGCCAGTGGCGGGCCGCACGGTCCGGAAACGGCGACGGGCGCGCTGCCCGTTCCGTCAGCGGAGCCGGTGCTTCGCCGACAACGACGCCGGGCTCCAGAGTTCGCTGGGCCATCGTCGGCGCCGACCATAAACGCGGCGTCGACGCTGCCGGACGCAGATGACGGAACTGTCATCCGCACGTCATCTCCGTGTCATCTGGTTTAAGGTCGCTCGTCGGTCATGCGGATCCTGGTGATCGAGGACGAGCCTCGCATCCTCGGGTTCCTCGCACGAGGGCTCGAGGCCGAAGGCTTCTCCGTGGACGCAGCACGCAACGGCGCCGAGGGGCTCAAGCGCGCACGACGCGACAACTACGACCTCGTCCTGCTCGACCTACTGCTCCCGGGTCTGGACGGTCTGAGCGTCTTGCACGAGCTCAGTCGCGCGTGTCCGGAGCTTCCGGTCATGATTGTGTCGGCGCGTTCCGATCTACCCACGAAGCTGCGCGGTTTCGGGCTCGGGGCTGCCGACTACCTGAGCAAGCCGTTCTCCTTCGACGAGCTCATCGCGCGCATTCGCGTGCAGCTCCGGAAGGTGCGAAACGGCGAGGACGGTCACGTCCTGCGCACAGGTGCGCTCGTCCTCGACCTCGCGCGGCGCGAGGCGCGCCTCGGCTCGGTGACGGTGCACCTGTCGGACCGCGAGTTCCGGGTCCTCCACCAACTGATCGAGCACCCCGGTGAGATAGTCAGTCGTGAGAGGCTGCTCTCGGAGGTCTGGGGATATCACTTCCACCCGGGGTCGAACGTCGTCGACGTCTGCATCCGCCGGCTGCGGAAGAAGCTCGGCGCCGACGCTCCGATCGAGACCGTTCGCCATGCGGGTTATCGGCTTACTGCGGCGTAGGCCCATCGAGGTCGCGTGGGCGGCGTTCGCGGTCGCGAACCTCGTCGCAATGGGTGCGTGGCCGGGTTGGGAGACCGTTCCGTTCCACTTCATCTGGATCAGCCTCACGCTTGTGTACGGATTCCGGGTCTGGCGTCCAGCCGCGACCTATCTGACGCTCGCTGCTGTCTTCACGGCCACGGGCGCGTTGATCCTCGATGACGCTTTCACGGGCGACCAGCTCTGGGGCGAGCTGTTCGAGGTGCCGCTCATGTCGGCGATGTTTCTCGCGATGGTCTGGCATGCACGTCGGCGGCACGATGCGCTCGCCGTCGTCGAACGCCAGGCGGCGCAACGTGCATCGCTGCTCGAGCGGCAGGAGCGTTTCCTGCACGACGCATCGCACGAGTTGCGGACGCCGGTCACGATCGCGCGGGGCCACCTGGAGGTGCTGCGGCGAACCAACGGCGAGCCGGCACCCGAGATCGACGTCGCGCTCGACGAGCTGCAGCGGATCGAGCAGATTCTCGAGCGGCTGCTCCTACTCGCAAAGGCGGACCAGCCGGACTTCGTCGTGCTCGAGGACATCGACGTCGAGCCGTTCTTGGAGGACGTGTTCATGCGCTGGTCCGAGGTCGCTCCGCGCGCGTGGCGGCTCGGTGAGCTGGCCCCGGGCAAGCTCGCGGCCGACCCGGAGGGTCTGCGCTGCGCGCTCGATGCGCTGTTCGAGAACGCGGTCAAGTACACGGAGAACGGCGACTCGATCGAGCTCACGTCACGCGTCGCGGACGGGAGCCTGGTGATCGAGCTCGAAGACGAGGGCTGCGGGATCCCCGAAGAGGCGCTCGCCCACATCTGGGACCGCTTCGCACGTGCGGACGCGGCCCGGACGAGAGCGCACGGCGGGGTCGGTCTCGGCCTCGCGATCGTGGACGCGATCGCGAAGGGCCACGGCGGGCGTTGCACGGTCCGCGTGGCCGACGGCACCACGACTTTCGCCCTCTTCTTGCCGGGGCTCCGGGCCGCAACCCGGGCGCCCGCCGGACTCACAGCGAACTCTTAGCCTCGGCCGGGGTTTTCTCAGCGCTCTCTGAACGGGGCGGCCTAGCCTCGTTTGTGAAAGGAGTGATGAGAACGATGCACCTCTACGGAGACACCCTCGAGAGTTACGTCAAGCGTGAGCTGCCGGCGCCGCACCTCGCGGCGATCGACACCCATGTGAGCAACTGCCTGTTCTGTGCGCACGGCCTGGCGGACGAGGCGGTGCTCGCGGCGAGCTGGGAACGGCGAGGCTTCCTCGGCCGGCTCGTGCGCGTCGAGCGTCAGGACGACGTCGACAGCGACGTCCAGGACCTCGAAGCCCGCGCCGCCTGAAGGATCAGTCGCGTGCCGGCGCGGGGCGCCGCGCCGGTATGCGATACCCGTGGTCGTGGCAGAGCGAGCCGGGCGCGTCCTCGGTCAGCGCGTCGCAGTACCCCTTGCCGTAAGCGGCGCGCATGAACGCCGCCACGACGTCGAGGTTCCACTCCGTGATCTCGCCCGCCTCGCGCCACAGGTCGGTCAGGCGCAAGTCGATGTCGAGCTCGAGCAAATCGATACGTGACGGCTTCTGGGCCATGCGACGAGGGTAGGCAAGGCGTCGGACGGCACCTCGGCGTCCCCGGGGAAGTGCCAGGCAAGGGCCCTGTCCCGCGCGGACACACGCCGCACTGGCGGGATCGGACGTGGTCGACGGGCGCTTCGGCCCCATTCCTCCATGCGAACGCTTCACTGCAGTGCCAGGCGTGAGACCGGGCCGCGGCGGACACCGGGGCGCCTGGCCGGAGGAGACGACTCGGTGCCAGGGAGAGGCCGGGTACCGTGGAGCCGTGGCCAAGCTCCATTACGGGCCCGCGCGCGTGCCCTCGCGGGACAGCCCCGAGGAGGCGATCGAGCTTCTTCAGGAACGCGGCTTCACGGCCTGCGAGATCGACTTCGAGGGAAAGTTCTGGATGGACTATCCGTGGGCCGAGCGGTTCGGCGAGCTGGCGCGGGACGCCGACATCGTTCTCTCCGTTCATGCCCCGATCGCCGGCTTCATGGGCCACGCCGAGCGCGGCAAGAAGCTGAACATGGCGGTCGGCATGCTCGACCACTCCGCCGGCATCGCGAAGGCTGCCGGCGCTGAGCTGGTCGTCTTCCATCCCGGCTTCCTGCTCGGCCGCGAGCGCGACGCCGCGATCGACTCGGTCGTCGAGCAGCTGGGCGAGTTGCGCGAGCGTTTGGAGAAGAAGGACCGCGCCGTGCCCTTCGGCGTCGAGATCATGGGTCGCGTCCGCGAGCTCGGCACCGCCGAGGACGTCTTCGCCATCTCTGCCCGGGCCGGCTGGGTCCGCCCCGTTCTCGATTTCGCGCACCTGCACGCCGTGACGGACGGCGGCTTCACCGAGGCCGCGACGTTCGCGGCCATCCTCGCCGGCGCGGATCAGGTGCTCCCACCGGAGGCGCCGTTCCACATCCACTTCTCGGACATAGCCTTCGCCAACCGCAACGAGACGAAGCACCTCCCGTACGGCGAGGGAACGCTGCGAGCGGCGCCGCTCGGCGAGGCGCTGACGAAGTTCGACCGCCCGGCGACGGTGATCACCGAGTCGCCCGACCTGCAGTCCGACGAGGCGATTCGCGAGGAGCTCTACGCGGCGGTCGGCACGCGCTCCGCGAGCCGCGCCTCGAGTCCCACAGCCTCGGCCTCGCGGCCGAGCCCACGCAAGAACTCCGCGTAGGGCGGGACCACGTCGAGCAGGATCCGGCAGTGCTCGCTGCCCTCGAGGATGTCGAGCGCTTCGCCGAAGAGCGTCTCCGCCTCGTCGACGCGCCCCTGCGCGGCGCGCACCTGAGCGAGGGCGACGCGCGTCGTCGCGCGTGACACGGTGTCCTCGGCGCTGACGGTCTCGCGCGCGGCGAGCGCGTACTTCTCGGCCTCGTCGATCCGGCCCTGCTCGAGCAGCAGCTGTGCGAGGTAGCGCTGACTCTCACAGAGCGTCCCGCGCTCGCGCATCGGTTCGAGCAGGCGGATCGACTCCCGCAGCAGCTTTTCGGCCTTCGCGGTGTTGCCGGTTTGCCACGCCACGAGCCCCAGCATCCGCGACGTCCATGCGATCTCCGAAACAGATGCGGCCTCGCGGTAGAGGTCCAGCGCCTTCGTCAGCCAGCCCTCGGCCTGCTCGTAATCGCCGCGCGCATACAGGAGGTAGCCCTTCCATTGTGCCGCGCTCGCGCGCGCGACGATGTTCCCGCTGTGCTCGGCCAGCTCGATGGCGCGGTCGATGACCGGGCCCGCCTTGCTCTCCTCCATCCGCATGATGTGGATGGAGGCGAGCTGGAGCGCGGCTCTCGCTTCCTGATCCTTCCGTCCGGCGGCGTGTGCGACCTCGAGCGCGCGGTGCTCGAACTCCTCGGCTTCGGCAAGGCGGCCGATCCAGCGCGCGACGCGGGCGCGCCGGTCGAGCGCGCTGAACTGCCCGTCGTGGTCGTCGTCTTCGACCACCTGGAGCGCCTCGTCGGCGAGCTCCGCCGCCCGCGCGAACTCACCGTCGAGCGACGCGACCGTCTCCGACAGCGCCGTCAGCGCCCGGCTCTGGATGTCGCGCGCACCGGCGTCCGCGGCTTCCTGCGCGATGACGCTCATCTCGTCGCGCACGACCGGGAGATCGCTGAGCTGCCAGGCCGCACGTGCGGCGAGGAAGCGCCGCTCGAGCGTCGGCTCGAGCTCCGCTGCACGCAGCAACAGCTTGCGTGCCGACACATTCGACTCGCGCGAGAGCGCCCGCTTGCCCGCGGCCTGTAACGCCTTCGCGGCGGTGCGCGCAAGCTCCTCCGGCGGCTTGCCGTCGAGCTCCGCGTACAGCGTGCAGGCCTGGTCGAGGTGGTACGCCCGGATCTCGAGCAGCTCCTTGTCGGCCTTCTCGCGCAGCCACTCGGCGAAGCGCGTGTGGTACTCCGCGCGCCCGGACTTGGACAGCGCGCCGTACGCCACCTCGCGGATCAGCACGTGCTTGAAGCGGTACGCGGCCTCCCCGGTGATCGTCGAGCGTTCCTCGCGCGTGAGGAAGTCGCGCAGCAGGAGGTCGTCGAGCATGTCGTCGAGCTCGTCGGCGTCGTACTCCGGGGACAGGTAGTCGATCGCGCCCGCCCAGAACGTACGGCCGATGACGGAGCCGCGCTGCAGCACGATCTTCTCACCGGCCGGCAGGCGGTCGATGCGCGCGGCGATCAGGGCCTGCAGCGTGTCGGGAATCCGGTCGCTCCCGTCCGCGCCCTCCTCGAGCAGCATGCGCACGGTCTCCTCGACGAAAAGCGGGTTGCCCTCTGTCTTCTCGAGCAGCCGCGCGCGCACGTGCTCCGCAACGTCGTGCTCAGCGAGCAGCGCCTCGGCGAGTGCCTCGCTCTCCTCGCGCACCAGCGGCTCCAGCTCGATCGCGGTCGAGCGAATCCGTCCGCCACCCCATCCCGGCCGGACGTCGAGCAGCTCCGGCCGCGCGAGACAGAGGATCAGCAGCGAGCGCTCACGCACCCACTGCGCCAGGTGGTCGATCAGCTCGAGCAGCGGCTCCTCGGCCCAGTGAATGTCCTCGAACACGAGGATGAGCGGCTGCACGTCGGCGAGCTCGTCGACGAACTCACGCGCCGCCCATGCGATCTCGGGCTGGCCGCGCTCCCCCTCGACCGCTTCCATCACGCCCGAGGCGAGCCCGAGCAGCTCGGCGATCGCCTCGTCGCCGCAGCACTCGATCAGCTTCTCGCGCGCCGTCTCCATCGGATCGTCGTCCGTGATGCCGGCGGCGGCCTTGACCATCTCGGCCAGCGGCCAGTACGTCACACCTTCCCCGTAGGGCAGCGCGCGACCGGCCAGGATCGTCGCTCCCTCGACGCCGGCGAGGAACTCGCGCAGCAGTCGGCTCTTCCCCACGCCGGGCTCCCCGTAGACCGTGAAGACATGTGGGCGGCGGTCGCGAATCGTGCGGGCAAGAGTGTTCTCGAGCAGCTCGAGCTCGGACTCGCGCCCGACGAACGGCGCGGAGACGGTGGCACGCTGCGACTCGCCGTCGAGCGCGCACTCGACGCGGTACGCCGGGATCGGACGCCGGAAACCGCGCAGCTCGAGCGGGCCGACGTCCTCGGTCTCGATGCGCCCGTCCGTGAGCCGGTGCGCAGCCTCGCCGATCAGGATCTGTCCGGGCCCGGCAGCCTGCTGCAGGCGGGCGGCCACGTTGACGGCCTCGCCGGTCGCGAAGGTCGAGTCGGTCTCGTCGACGACGACCTCGCCGGCCTCGATCCCGATGCGGGTGTCGACCCCGAGGTCGCGGACGTTCTGGATGATCCCCAGGGCGGCCCGGACGGCCCGCTCGGCATCGTCCTCGTGGGCCTGCGGGATCCCGAAGGCGGCCATGACGGCGTCGCCGGCGAACTTCTCGACCGTGCCGCCGTGCGTGTCGATGCAGCCCGCCACGGCGTCGAAGAAGGCGGTCACCCGCCGGCGCGTGATCTCGGGATCCTGGCCCGAGACGAGCTCCGTCGACCCGACGAGATCCGCGAAGAGCACGGTGGCCAGCTTCCGCTCCATACCGAAATTCTAGGTGCGCGGGTCGACGCGACCGCGGACGCGGAGGGCCGCCGAGCGGCGGCCCTCCACCTTGTTACAAACGAGGTTCTAGTAGCCGGCGCCGAAGCCGGAGCGCGGCAGCGTCCCGAGCACCTGCTGTTGGTAGTAGACGGGCCCACCGCCGTCCGCGGTCACGCTGGACGGATAGTGGGTCGACACCGCGAAGGTGTAGATGTTCAGGTTTGAGATCGCGAGCCCGAAGTAGTCTCCGATGAAGACGCCGGTGCAGGGGTCGCGATGCGCGTAACACGCGATCTGGCCGATCCCGTCGACCTTCTGGACCGGTTCCGCCGGATCCCATGGGAACTCCGAGGCGCGGACGTTGGAGAGAACGGGCGTCAGCGTGGTGCCGTCGTCCTTGTACGCCTGGACGCTCACATCGATGCACGCGTTCGCCTTGCCGGCCTGGACGATCGCGTCCCCCGAAGCCGGGCAGGCCTCGCGCCGGTCGTAGAACGCCACGGCGACGGCGCCGTTCGGCCCGGCTGCGACAGACGGCTGGAACTGATCGGTGCCGTCGTTCACGGTCGCGGCGTCGTTGACCGGACCAAGGTTCGTGAACGTGAGCGCTCCGTCGGTCGTGTACGCGAGCTTCACGTCCATCGTGCCCGTGGCCGCGTTGTAGTCCTCATACGTCACGTACGCGTGCCCCGGGTAGGTCGGACTGGTCGCGAAGTTCTGGAGGATGCCGTCGCGGAAGTCCCCGTTGACGAAGTCACCGGGATAGCCGTGCGCGAAGGCGACCTCGGTCCACGGCGTGAACGTCTGGCCGTCGTCGGTCGAGCGGGTGACGTAGATGGTGGCGTCGAAGCCGCCGGTCTTGACGCGATACGACGCGAACGCGACGTAAAGATTCCCCGCCGCATCGACTGACGGATACACGGCGAAGTTCGACGGGCCCGTGTCGGACGGCGACGTGATCGTCACCGGTCGGGAGTACGTCAGCCCGCGGTCACGCGACACCGCCTCGCGCAGCTTGATCCCCTGGCCGTTGAAGATCGCCCACATCGCGTAGACGTGGTCGCGATACGGCGAGGTCACGACCTGGTTGGCCGCGACCCACTGCTTATCCTCGAAGCCGCCGACGGCAAGGCTGGTCTGGTTGTTCAGGAACTCGATGTAGCCGAACTTGTCGGAGCCCTGCGACCGATGCCACGTCTGGCCGAGATCGTCGCTGTAGTCACCCGAGATCGCACCGTTCGGGTGCAGGTTCGTCCAGTACGCGTTGAACGGCAGCGAGATCTGGTAGGCACGGCCCCGAGAGTCGAACGCGACGTTCGGATCGGTGTTGTTCGTCCAGCTCGGCGGCATCTCCTGAGAGTGGGTCGTCTCGCAGTCGTAGCCGGGCAGGAACGTGTTGCTGGTGACAGCCCCGTTCTCGATCGTGTACGCGCCGTCGTAGAAGTTGTAGAAGGTGCTGTACTTGTCGAAGAAGAACTTCGAGACGCCGACCGCGTCTTCTGTTCCGGGCTTTACCGCAATCCACGACTCGGAGCGGTTCGAGTTCATCTGTCCAGGCCCACATTCGCCGGGCTCCGGAGTTCCGTCGGCGGCCGGATAGCCGGCGCCGGGCACCGGTGAGCTCGCGACCTGGTTGGTGAAAGGAACGCTGGACGTCCACCCCGCCGCAGAGGCGCTTGCCGCGACGACGAGAGCCGCCAGCGCGACGAGCGCTGTGCACAGCTTTCTCAAAGCTCCCTCCCCTCTCTGTGTGACCTTGCACAGCGTTTCTAACAGGTCTCGGAGCCAGACGAAGAGGGATTCGATCTGCTAATCGCCAGTAGCATCCTCGCGTGCTCGACCCGAAGGTCTTCAAGGCGTACGACGTCCGCGGGATTTACCCCGACGAGCTCGACGAGGCCGGCGCGCAGGCGATCGGACGGGCGTATGTCGAGGAGTTCGAGCCGCGCCGCATTGCCGTCGGCCGCGACATGCGTCTGTCCTCCCCCGCGATGGCCGCCGCGGTCATGCGCGGCGCCGCCGAGGCAGGCGCCGACGTCGTCGACCTCGGCCCTGTCGGAACGGAGATGGTCTATTTCGCCGTGGGCGAGCTCGGCCTGGAGGGCGGCGTCGCCGTCACCGCCTCGCACAATCCAAAGCAGTACACGGGGATGAAGATCGTCCGCCGCGGCGCACTCCCCGTCGGCGGGGACTCGGGCCTTTTGGACATCCGCACGCGGGCGCTTGCCGACGGCGGTGCCAGGCACAGGACAGGGCCGGCCGGGACGATTACGCAGGAGGACATCTGGCCCCGCTTCGTCGACCGCGTCCTGTCCTTCATCGACGTCGACGCCGTCAAGCCGCTCCGTGTCGTGATCGATGCCGCCAACGGGATGGCGGGCGCGATGCTGCCGCCCGTGCTGGAACGCCTGCCGACCGAGGCGGTGCGCTGCTACTTCGAGCCCGACGGATCGTTCCCGAACCACGAGCCGAACCCGCTGCTGCCGGAGAACCGGGAGTTCATCGTGCGCAAGGTGACCGAGGAGGGAGCGGATCTCGGCGTAGCCTTCGACGGCGACGCCGACCGCTGTTTCTTCGTCGACGACACGGGCGAGTTCGTCCCGGGCGACTTCGTCACCGCGCTGCTGGCCGAGTCGATCCTCGAGAAGGAGCCGGGCGGGAAGATCCTCTACGACGTTCGCGCGAGCTGGGCTGTGCCCGAGACGATCGAGCGCGCGGGCGGGGTCGCGCTTATGAACCGCGTCGGCCACGCGTTCTTCAAACACCGCATGCGCGAGGAGGGCGCCGTCTTCGGCGGCGAGGTGTCGGGCCACTACTACTTCCGCGACTTCTCCCAGGCGGACTCGGGCGTGATCCCGTTCCTGCTCATGCTCGAGCTCGTGTCGAAGCGCGGCGAGAAGCTGTCGGACACGCTGCGTCCGTACCGCGGACGCTACTTCATCACCGGTGAGTTGAACACGCCCGTCCCCGACGTGGCGCTCAAGCTGCAGGAACTGAAGGAGCGCTTCGGCCCGCAGGGGAAGGTCTCCCACCTCGACGGTCTTTCCGTCGAGGCGGAGGACTGGCACATGAACGTCCGGCCGTCCAACACCGAGCCCTTGCTGCGCCTGAATCTCGAGGCGCTCTCGCCCGGCCTGATGGAACGCAAGCGCGACGAAGTGCTCGAGGTGATCCGGAGCTGAAGGAGAAGCCGCCGTTCAAGTTCTCCGCGCAGACGCGCGTCGGCTTCTCGGACACGGACGCACAGGGGATCGTCTACTACGGCCGCTACCTCCCCTACTTCGACCTGGCACGCGTCGAGTACCACCGCAACCTCGGCCTGCTCGGCATGGACATCGGCGAGGAGGGCCAGGAGTTCGTCATGCGCGCGTGCACGATCGAGTACCTCGCGCCGGCCGTGTTCGACGACCTGATCGAGGTCTACGTACGGATGGCGAAGATCGGGAGGACGAGCGTGACGTACGAGTTCGCCGCCTACCGCGCCCGTGACGACCTCTTGATGGTCACGGCGACCCAGACACTCGTGCTCGTCGACCTCGACGAGCGGAAAGCCGTGGAGATTCCGGACACGTACAAGGAGGCGATCCGCGCCTTCGAGGGAGACGCGCTCGAGTCCTAGGGCGCGTCGGCGTGAAGCCGACGCACACCGCTTCACCTGAGCGAAGCGAATCCCTCTAGATGCCGCGCGCCCGCCCGCTGTCCTCGGAACGAACGGGCGCCGCAGCTTGGTGCCCTCTCCCCCTTCCACTCGTTGTAATCAGATTCGCGGCGCGGTCTATCCCTAGAAAGAGGTACCGCGCTCGTTCGAGGGATGATCCCTCCTACGAGGGAGTCACTCGGTAGGCGTCGAAGACGGCCTCGATGTTGCGCAAGGCCGTCAGCAAGCCGCGCAGCTCCTTCACGTCACCGACCTCGGCCGTGTACCAGTTCTTCGCCATCTGATCCTCGACCGTTCCCCCGTACGAGACGATGTTGGCACCGTGCTCGGCGAAGGTGCGGGCCACGTCCTCCAGCAGCCGCGGGCGGTCCCACGAGTCGACGGCAATCTGGACGCGGAAGCTCTGTGACGCGCCGCCGTCCCAGCTGACGGGCGTGAACCGCTCCGGGTTCCGCGCCAGGGCCTTCACGTTCGGACAGTCCCCGCGATGGATCGTGATTCCCTTGCCCATCGAGATGTAGCCGACGATCTCGTCGCCCGGCACCGGCGTGCAGCACTTGGCCAGCCGCACGAGCACATCGTCGACGCCGTGGACGCTGATGCCGTAGTTCTCGCTGCCGATCGCGTGCTTCGCGCGCGGCGCCTTGAGCGGTACCGCTTCCTCCTCGGCCGCCTGCTCCGTCTTCAGCCGCTGCAGCACCTTGTTCACGACCGACTGCGCGCCGATCTTGCCGGACCCGAGCGCGAGGTAGAAGTCCTCTGCCTTCTTGAAGTTCATGTCGCGGATCACCTCCGCGAGCACGGCGGAGCCGGCGAGCTTGCGGTACGGCAGCTTCGCGGCCTTCAGGGACTGCTCGAGCGACTCCCGGCCCTTGTGCTCCTGATCCTCACGCGTCTCACGCGAGAACCACTGCCGGATCTTGTTGCGTGCGCGCGACGACGCTGCGAGCGTCATCCAATCGCGCGACGGGCCGCGTCCTGCCTTCGAGGTCAGGATCTCGACGAAGTCGCCGTTCTTCAACCGGTAGTGCAGCGGGACGATGCGGCCGTTGATCTTGGCGCCGACCGTGCGGTGTCCGACGTCCGTGTGCACGGCGTAGGCGAAGTCGATCGGCGTCGCCCCGGCCGGCAGTGTCTTCACTTCGCCCTTCGGAGTGAAGACGTAGACCTCCTCGTCGAAGACGTCCATGCGGAACGACTTCATAAACTCGCGCGGGTCCTTCTCCTCGGCCTGCATGTCCATCAGCTGCTCGACCCAGCGCTGCCACTCGTCGTCGCGTGACTGCTTGCCGCGCTTGTAGAGCCAGTGCGCCGCGATGCCGAGCTCGGCCTCACGGTGCATGTCACGGGTGCGTACCTGGATCTCGAGCGGCCGGCCCTCGGGCCCGATCACGGTGGTGTGCAGTGAGCGGTAGCCGTTGAACTTCGGCATCGCGATGTAGTCCTTGAAGCGGCCGGGCATCGGCTTCCAGAGCGAATGGATCAGCCCGAGCGCGCCGTAGCAGTCGCGCGTGCCCTCGTCGCCGGTGCGCTCGACGATGACGCGCATCGCGGTGAGGTCGTAGATCTCGTTGAACTCGCGACCCTTCTTCGCCATCTTGTCGTAGATGGAATAGAAGTGCTTTGCGCGCGACGAGATGTCGACCGGAATGTCGACCTTGTCGAGCTCGAGCTTCAGGATGCGCGCGGCTTCCGCGACATGCCCCTCGCGGTCCGCGCGGCGCTCGGCGACCATCGCCTTGATCTCCTCGTACTTGCGCGGGTGCAGCGTCTCGAAGGCGAGGTCCTCCAGCTCCCACTTGAGCGCGTGGATGCCGAGGCGGTGCGCGAGCGGCGCGTAGACCTCGAGCGTCTCCTTCGCCTTCTGCACCTGCTTCTGCTTGCCGAGGTACTCGATCTCGCGCAGGTTGTGAAGCCGGTCGGCGAGCTTGATCAGGATCACGCGCGCGTCCTCGGCCATGGCCATGATCAGCTTCCGGTAGTTCTCCGCCTCCGCCTGCTCGCGGCTCTGAAACTGAACGCGGGTCAGCTTCGTGACGCCCTCGACGAGCTTCGCAACGTCGTCGCCGAACTCCGTCCGCACGTTGTCGAGCTCGACCTCGGTGTCCTCGACGACGTCATGGAGAAGCGCTGCCGCGATCGTCTCGTCGTCGAGCCGCAGCTGCGCGCAGATCTTGGCGGCGCCCCACGGATGGAGGACGAACTCCTCCCCCGACCGGCGCTGCTGCCCCTCGTGGGCGCGCGCGGCAAAGGCGAACGCACGGCTGATCAGCTCGCGGTCGACCTCCGGGTTGTACGCGGAGACGTCCGCGATCAGCTCGTCGATGAGCTCCTGGTGCTGTTCGTGAGTCTCAAGGACGGCCATACAACCAGTGTACTCCGCCCGTTTTGGGCTCCCTTCCCCCATTTCGGGGCCGTAGCTCAAGTGGAGGAAAGCCCGTTCCGATGAGGAAAGGGAGTCGCCCATGGCCTGGTACAGACGCCGACAGGAACGCCGAGCCGCCGCGCGCGCCGCGCGGCTCCTGCTCGCCCTGAATGCGCTCGCCGCCGGGCGGCCGCGCCCGCGGGAGACGCGCCGCGCCTCGGTCGGCGTCGCGCGCTAGTAGGCGATCCCGAAGGTCTCCGGCGGGTAGATCGCGCGCCCGCGTAGCTCCGCGTCATAGGTCGCGAGTGGCCGCAGCATGAAGTACTGCGGCGCGAGCGCCTCGGGCGGCGGCTCGATCCCGTGAATGTCGGCGCGCGTGAAACCGAATCGTTCGTAGTAGGCGGGATTGCCCTCGATCAGGAGCAGCGGCTCGCCGCGCGCCTCGGCGATGCGAATGGTCTCTTGCATCAGCGCGCTGCCGATGCCGCGCCGCTGATGCGACGGCAGCACAGCGAGCGGACCGACCTGCAGGACACGTCTCGTGTCTGGCACCACGTCCACGTAGCTGGAGATCACATGTCCGAGGGTCTGACCCCCGGACAGGGCTATGAGAGACAGTTCGGGAACGAACCGGTCCGATGCACGGATCGCCTCGACCAGCCGGCCTTCGAGCTGCTTGCCGAACGCCTCGTCGTTGACCCTGCGAATCGCGTCGTGATCGGCTGCCGTCTCGGCGCGGATGATCACGCAGCGCGCAGCAGCGCCGACTCGGCGAGCAGCGCGCGGAACGTCGCCGACTCGAGCGGATGCCGCTTCGGCCCGCCGGCCTCGATGTCGAGCTCGTCGAAGATCCTCTGAGCCTGCGGATCGCGGCCGCCGTTCGCACGCCACTGCGTGCGCAACCAGTCGTACAGCTCGTCGAGGCGGTCGTCCGCCTCGAACACGCGCCGGACGACGAGCTGCGGCGCGACCGTGCCGTTCCAGCGGTTCTCCTGCAGCCTGAACGCGACGTCGTAGCGCCCCACACGTCGAAAGCGGTCGAGCTGCGTCCCCTGGCCGAACGCAATTGCCCCGCCCGCGTCACGCCCGTCACGCTGCACGCGGAAGCGCAGATGCTTTCCGTCGCCCACAGTCGCGAGCTCGCCGAGCTCGCACCCCGGCGCCAGGAGCGTGACGTCGGGATTGCCGAGCCCGAACGGCGCCAGCCGGCGCAGCTCTTCGCAGAGATCGAGCGTCAGCTTCGCTCCGCGCGGCAGGACCGCATCGACAACCGTCGTCGGGACGAGATCCTCCGGCGCCAACAGGGCCTCGGCCTGCACCGCGAAAGCGTCCGCGAACGGCTCGACGAGCTCCGGCCGAATCGACAAGCCCGCGGCGGCGCGGTGACCCCCGAACCGCTCGAGGAACTGCGCGCACGCGCCCAGCGCTCCGTGCAGATCGAACGAGGGGATTGAGCGCCCCGACCCTTTCCAGACACCATCGCCGCCGGCGAGCAGCACGACCGGCCGGTGGTAACGCTCGACCAGCCGCGAGGCGACGATGCCGATCACGCCCTCGTGCCAATCCTCCCCTCCGACGACGTGCGCCTTGCGGCGACGCTTCGCCTCCGGCCACTCCTCGATCTGCGCAATCGCCGCGCGGAGGATCTTGTCCTCCACCGCTTGACGGTCGCGGTTGAGCTCTTCGAGCCGGTCGGCCAGGCGCCTGGCTTCGTCCGCGTCGGCAGTCAGCAAGAGCTCGAGCGCAGCGCGCGGATGACCGAGGCGACCCGCCGCGTTGATCCGCGGCGCCAGCCGGAACGCGACCTGGCCCGTGTCAACGGTTGCAGGATCGACGTGCGCCACCTTCATCAGCGCCCGCAAACCCGGCTTCTGCGTGCGCGCAAGGCCGCGCAGCCCTGCGATCACGAGCGAGCGGTTCTCGCCCAGCAGCGGCACAACGTCGGCGATCGTCGCGAGCGCGACGAGGTCGTGATGGCGGCGCAGCACCTCTGAGTCGGCGCCGAGCAACGCCTGGCCGAGCTTGTAGGCGACGCCGGTCCCGCACAGCTCCGGGAACGGGTAGCCGGACGGACGGGTCGCGACGATCGGGCAGTCGGGAAGTTCGTCGGCCGGCCGATGGTGGTCGGTGACGATTACCTCGAGGCCGAGCTCGCGCGCGCGGCGGACCTCGTCCACGGCGGTGATGCCGCAGTCGACCGTGAGGACGAGCCCACACCCTTCGCCGGCGAGCCGCTCGAGCGTCCCGCCGTTGACCCCGTAGCCCTCGTCGAAACGGCTGGGTAGATGCCACTCCACGTCCGCCCCGAGCTCGCGGAGGACGAGGACGGCGAGAACGGTGGCGCAGATCCCGTCGACGTCGTAGTCCCCGTGCACGCAGATGCGCTTCCCGGCTGCGACGACCGCCTGGATGCGCTCCACGGCGGTCGCCATGTCGCCGAGCAGGAACGGGTCGTGGAGCGGCTGCTCACCCGCGAGGAAAGCTCGCGCCAGTTGGGGGTCGCCGTAGCCGCGCCGGACGAGCACGCTTGCCGTGATCTCGCTGAGACCGAGCTCCTGTGCCAGCGAGTCGGCCTGCCGGTGCGGGCACGGACTGATCGTCCAGGTGCCCTCTTGCATCGCAAATCCACGCTACGGAGAGCGTCGGACGACATCGTTTGCGCCCTCTTGTCAACGCCGGCGCAGAGGCGGATACTCGCTACATGAGCTGGCCGCAGCAGCTCTGGCAATGGCTCAAGCAGGCGTGGGGCTGGATCAAGGGGCTCCGGGAGACGGCGTCCTTCAACGCGGTGCCCCTCTCCGGCCGTTGGCGTTACGCGACGCCAATCGTCCTCTTCGTCGCGATCGCGACGCTGACGATGTACCGCGAACTGGGCCGCCTGCTGCAGGCGACGCACCTGCCCGGGGCAGGGTCGTACGGCCCCGGCAGCCTCGCGAACGTCGGCTTCCACCCGCCCGATTCGTCCGCCCCGGCGCTCGTGATCAAGACGTGGCGCGAGGCCGAACCGGCACACGCGACGACTCCAGGCGAGCTGCTCGGCTGGGCGCTCGTGATCGACTGCGTGTTCGTCCTCGCCTACTGCACCCTGCTGGCGCTGGCCTTGATGCGGGTTGGCAGCGCGCTCCGTCGCGTGTACGAGAACGACCCGCTCCTGGCGCAGCTCGAGGCGCGGCGCGCCCGGTTCACGATCACCCCGGGCGCCGCGCCCGTGGTCGATCCGGTCAAGAAGCTCGTCAACACCTTCCGCCTGCTCGTCGTCATCGCCTTGCTGACGGTGCCGCTCGTCGGCGTCTTCGACCTCGCCGAGAACCTCTTCACCTGGTTGACGTACAAAAGTCCGGGCACCTGGTTCTGGTTCCTCTGGACCTTCGCGGCGCTGAAGACGCTCCTCTTCGTGCTCGTGGTCGCCGCCCTCGCGATCGCGACCCTCGCGTGGCTGTCTTTCTACTGGCCCTCGAGGCAGCGGGCGTTCGCCACGCTCGTCGCGATGCGCGGGCAGATCGTGCTGGCGCTTGTCTTCGTCGGGCTCGTGCTGTTCGATCCGACCGGCCAGGTCGTCGACTCTGCGCGTGCGTGGCACCCGCACTGGTTCGAGGCGTTCGCGGCACTGGCGCTCGGGCTCCTGTTCGCCTTCCTGCTGACGATCGACGCGCGCACGCTGCTCTTCTTCGCCAAGAAGCAGTTCTGGCCGGCGAGCGGATACGACTGGTGGGGGCCGACAGCGTTGGGAGGAGTAGGCCTCGTCCTGCTGCTCGTCGGTGTGTGGACGAACAGCACGTGGGACGTGGGGCTCGGTCTCGTCGTCCTTGGGGGAATCCTGCTCGTCATCGCTGCGCTCAGCGGGTTTGTCGCACGCCTGCCGCCCGACGACCCGGTGGAGGTCTGGACGGCCCGGCGGCCGTCGGCCCTGCTGGCGATCATCCCGGTGCTCGCCCTCGGTGTCGTCACCTTGCGCGCGTCTTTTTCGGAGATCGCCTACGCGGGCCACCGGCAGTACTTCTGGATGGTCGCCGTCGCACTCGTCTACCTGCTCGCCGGCTGCCTGCTCTACCCTGTGCTCAAGGCCTGGGACGTGCCCCAGTGGGCCACGCGAGGCGCGCGCGGAATCGCAATCGCGGTCGCACTCGGGTTCTTCGTCGGAACCATTTGGGCGCCGTGGGTCTTCGGTTCAACCATCGGAATGGTCGGTGTGCTCGTCGCGTTCATGGTGTCCGCCGCCGTCTTCCTCTTCGGGCTTGGCGTGATCGCGGAGCACGTGCGCCCGCCGCAGGCGTTCACGCTCCTGCGGTTCCGCCGCGTCCCAATCTTCGTGTTGCTCCTGTTGTGGGCGGTGCTCGCAGCGGTCGCCGACCGATCGGGGAGCTACTACGACGTCCGCAGGATCGAGGCGGCGCAGCACGAGAGCGCGTGCGGCGCTCGTGACCTGAACGACCGCGCGGAGGCTGCCCGCTGTCACAACTGGACCGCTGCGGAGGAGCTCGCCGCATGGCTGAAGCGGAACACGACCAGCGCGTCAGGCACGCCACGGCCGGCCGTGCCGCTCGTCTTCGTCGCGACGGAGGGCGGCGGCATTCGCGCCGCCTACTGGACCGCGATCGCGCTCCGTTGCGCGTTCGAGCGCGAGGGCGCGACGGACTGCGGCGGGCCGACCGACAGGAGAGGCCGCGTCTTCGCGATGAGCGGCGTCTCCGGCGGGGCGCTGGGGCTCGTCACCTACGACACGCACCTGGCGGCAACCCCTGGGGACGTCGATTGGCCCGAGCACACCCTGCGGCACGACTTCGTTGGGCCGATGGTCGCCTGGGCGCTCTTCGTCGACCTGCCGCTCTCGTTCATCCGGCGCGGCGGCGGCACGGACCGGGCCGAGGTGCTCGAGCGGGCCTGGGAGGACGGCTGGGACGACGACACGAACCCGCTCGGCCAGGGCCTGTACGTGCAATGGCAGACGCAGCGCCTCCCGCTGCTCTTCCTGAACGGCACTCGCGTGCAGGACGGCTGCCGCTTCGAGACGTCCGTCGTGCTGACTGCCGTGGGCTCGTCCACGTATCCGCCCCCGGTCACCGCGGACGATCCGCTGATCCGCGACTGTCTCGCTTTGCGACTCTTCGAGGACACCGACAAGCCGCCGCGCCTGTACATCCCGCCCTCGGAGCGCTCGACGTGGACGCTCGGCGCCACGACCGATCTCGCACCGAACCTCTGCCCGGGCGAGGACGTCCGCCTCTCAACCGCTGCGCTGCTAGCCGCGCGCTTCCCCTACGTCGCCCCGTCCGGGAGGGTCGAGAAGTGCGGCGGCGGCTCGCCCGCGAACATCGTCGACGGCGGCTACTTCGAGAACACCGGCAACGCGACGATCGTCGAGGTCTGGGACTCGTTACGCGGGCTCGTCACGCAGCACAACGCCAAGCCCGGCACGACCTGTGTCGTGCCGGTCCTGCTCGAGATCGACAATCATTACCGCGGCGCTCCCGGCCCTGCGCCCGCCGGGCGGCCGTGGGAGAGCAGCGTGCCGTTGCAGACTCTCAGCGCCGGGCGCGATGCGCGCGACGCGGAGTCGCGCCAGGCGGCGGCCATCGCGTTCGGCCAGCGTGAGTTCGACGGGATGTCGGCGCACGTGGGGACCGAGGGCGACGCGATCGATCGGATCGCCCACATCTTTCCGCGCGCCCACCCGGGCGCCGAGGCGCCGCTGGGCTGGACTTTGTCGGACGTCGCCACGTCCGACCTCGACGAGCGGCTCCGGGACGACAACCGCGCGGAGCTCAAGAAGATCCAGAAGTGGTTCGCGCCGGACCTGAACTGCGTCGGGCCTTAACGTGCCCGCATGGGCCTGCGCGACGAGTTCCTTCTCGACCCCGACATCACCTTCCTGAATCACGGCTCCTACGGCGCGTGCCCGCGCGCCGTCTTCGAGCGCTACCAGGAGTGGCAGCTCGAGCTCGAGCGGCAGCCGGTGCTGTTCCTCGCGCGGCGGCTCGACGGATTGCTCGCCGAGGCGCGCGAAGCGTTGGGCGCCTATGTCGGCGCCGACCCCGACGATCTCGTGTTCGTCCCGAACGCGACCGCTGGCGTCAACATCGCGGCCTGGCCGCTCGGCTTGCGCACGGGCGATGAGGTGCTCTCCACGAATCTCGAGTACGGCGCGCTCGATCTCACCTGGGAGCACGTCTGCGGCGACTTCGGCGCCCGATACGTGCGCACACCGGTCTCCTTGCCGGTGGCGGACGAGGAGGAGATCGTCGAGACCGTATGGAGTGCGGTCGGGGCGCGGACGCGCGTGCTGTACCTGAGCCATCACACGTCGAACACCGCCCTGACGCTGCCGGTCGGCGAGCTCTGCCGCCGGGCGCGCGAGCGCGGCATCACCACCGTCGTCGACGGCGCGCACGTCCCGGGACATCTGCCGCTGAACCTGCGCGAGCTCCACCCCGACTTCTACGCCGGCAACTGCCACAAGTGGCTATGCGCGCCGAAGGGCGCCGGATTCCTGTATGTACGGCGCCAGCTGCAGCGGGACGTCCATCCGCTCCTGTTCAGCTGGGGTTACGAGGGGGACGATCCCAGCTTCGTCGTGCGCCACGAGAAGCAGGGCACACGTGACCCGTCCGCGTACCTGACCGTCCCCTTCGCGATCGAGTGGCAGCGCGAGCACGGCTGGGACGACGTGCGCGCACGCTGTCACGAGCTCGCGCGGAGGGCTGCCGCGGAGCTCGGGCTCCAACCGCTGGTGCCAGGCACGCGACATGACTTCTTCGGACAGATGGTCTCGCTGCGCCTCCCGGACGACGCGCCCGCGGACCTCCAGGAACGGCTCTACGACGAACACCGGATCGAGGTGCCGGTCTCGGAGCACGACGGCGGCCGCTTGATCCGGCCGTCGTTCCAGGGCTACAACGACGAGTCGGATCTCGCGCGGCTCAGGGCCGCGCTGCAGAAGGTCCTCTAGCTGCCAGAATCGCCGGCGTGAGCAGGCTGTATCGCGACGCGGCGTTTGCCGATGCGCGCTCGCCGGCGCTCCAGGTCGGCGTCAGCATCCTCGTAGACGGCGGTCGGATCGCGTGGATCCGTCCGAGCGACTCAGAGGAGGACGCGGGCGACGCCGAGGTGATCGACGCCGGCGGCGCGACGATCGTCCCTGGGATGGTCGATTGCCACAGCCATCTCACGCTCCCGGGCGGGTCGCACTGGATCGAACGCGGCGGGGACACGCCCGAACAGCTGTTACGTCACGCCGAGCACAACGCGAAGCTGCAGACCCACGCCGGGGTCCGCTGGGCGAGAGACGTCGGCGCTCCCCCTGGAGTCGATCCCGTCGACGGCCGCGAGCGCGCGCTCAGCTTGGGACTGCGCGACCGTTGGCACGGCCATGCGCACTACCCCTACGTGCGCGCCGCCGGGACGTGGGTCACGAAAGCCGGCACGCTGCCCGCCGGCCTGACCGCGGAGGCGAAGGACGCCGACGAGCTGCTGCAGCTCGCGCTGCTGCAGCTCGACGACGGTGCGGACCTCGTCAAGCTCTATCTCGACGGGCCCGACCCGGATACCGCACCGTGGACGGCGAACGAGGTTCGGCGCGTCGTTAGCGCCGCCCACGAGCGCGGAGCGAAGGTCACCGCGCATGCTGGTCGTCTCAGCGGTAGTCGGGTGTGCGCCGAGGCCGGCGTCGACTGCATCGAGCACGGCTTCGAGCTCGACGAGGACTGTGCCCGCTTGATGACGGAGAGCGGCATCGCGCTCGTCTCGACGCTGACGGTATTCAAGTCCTGGCAGAGCTTTGGCCAGACGACGACGATCGACCGCTTCGTCGGGTCGGACGGACGCAAGCTCGTCGCTGAACGTTGGGAGGCGGCAAGGAGCAGCATCCGGCTGGCACACGCGGCCGGGGTCCTCCTCGGCGCCGGCACCGACTTCGGCGGCGGGTCACCGCGCGCCAATCAGCTCGCGTGGGAGGTCGAAGCTCTTACGGAGTCAGGGCTCGAGCCCTGGGAGGCGCTGGCCGCAGTTACCTGGAAGGCAGGCGAAATTCTCGGCGAGCCGGACGCGGGCCTGCTCCGCGAGGGCGGACCGGCCGACTTCTTTCTCGTCCACGGCAATCCGCTGTCGGACCCTGGCGCGCTCTGGCGCGTCTGGCGAGTCGCCTGGGCGGATCGAAGCGACTAAGCCGCGTAGGCGAACGGGTGCCGGAAGACGTCGAGTGCCCTCTCGGCGGGAGCGTGGACCTCGAAGCTCTCGCCGGAGCGGCTGTCTGCGACCGCGACCAGCAACCGATTCGAGTTTCGGCTCCAGAGCAGGGAGACCTCTATCCCGTCCGCAGAGCGGTGGTCGAGCTCAGTAAGGGAGAAGTCCATGTCCATGAATCTCCCAGACATCGGGATCCAGGGCCACCGGGTCAACCCCCGAATGGGCGTACGGCTGACCCCCTATTCGTGGGGGACGTTGACCCCCAGAAGGGTCAGGACCACGAGCAGGGCGATGAAGGCGAGCGCACCTGCGGCGATCAGGCGCGGGTGCCGGCTGCGGCGGAGCGAGTCCCAGCCGATCCGTCCCCAGAAGACCACGAGCCCAGCCACGGCGCCGAGCCCGATCACGAGGACCGGCGCGAGCAGCGCCGCCCGCTGGAACGAGAGGTCGCTGACCCATACGGCCACGACGACGAGCGCCGTAACCGCGGCGGATGCTGCGAACAGTCGAGTGCTCACAGGGGCAAAGGCTATGCTCGGCGGGTGGTGGAGGCGAACTACGTCTCGGGCGACGACTACGTCATCGAGTTCCAGGACCATCGCTTTGGGTTCAACGCCGCAGACTTCGAGCAACGTGTGACCGCCGCGGCCGTGAAGCTCGGATTGGTCGCCGACAACGAGCTGGACGAGGACGAGACGGCGGACCTCGTCGAGCTCGTGTGGCGTGACTGGATCGAGGAGCCGCGCAGCGGTCTCGGCCGGTACCTCGTCCGTCACTGGGAGCGCGTCTCGCTCGTCGACGGTGAGTCGCTGGTGTACTGGCTGAAGAAGCTCGTCTTCCGGAGCGCCTGGCTCGACCACCGCGTCAAGGAGGGCATCCTGGACGTCGCGTGGGACGAGGAGCTCGCCGATTTCGCATATCGCGACCCGAACGGCGACCGTGCGCTGCTCGAGCTCGCACCCGTGCCCTCGTGGCACGACCTGCAGTTCCGGCGTTGATCCGGGCCGGCCTGATCGCCGGCTACCTCGCGGCGCTGCTCGCGGTGGACACGCAGGTCGAGCTGCCCGGACAGCTCGTCCTCGGCGCGCTGACCTGGGTGGTGCTCGTCGTCGCGGCACGCCCGTTGCCGGTCGAAAGACGCGCGCAGGTCGCGGTCGTCATCTGCGCGGCGACCGTCGCCGAGCTCACGGGCTCGATCCTCTGGGGCGTCTACTCCTACCGGCTGCACAACCTGCCCACCTTCGTGCCGCCCGCCCACGGCCTCGTCTTCATGGCCGGCCTGTCGCTGAGCGAGGCGCTGCGCCGCCACTTGCGGCCGCTCGTCCTCGCGGCCGGTGGGATCGCGTTCGCCTGGGGCGTGCTCGGTCTGACGGTGCTCCCGCGCACCGACGCCGCGGGCGCGCTCGGCGTGCCGCTCCTGCTCGCGTTCCTCTGGCGCTCGCGTGCGCGCGCGGCGTATGCCGGCGTGTTCCTCGTCGTCGCCGCGCTCGAGCTGTACGGCACGGCGATCGGAACCTGGCGCTGGGCCGAAGAGCTGCCGGGCTTGGGCATCCCCGACGGGAACCCTCCGAGCGGTGTCGCCTCCGGCTACGTCTGGTTCGACGTCATGGCCCTGCTGCTCGCGCCTCGCCTCCTGGCCCTGGCGGAAAGAACACCGCCCCTGCGTCGCCGTCCGGTGCCAGGCACGGGGCAGGCCTGACCGCAACAACCAGGCACCGCTTGCGGTGCCGACCCCCTAGGGCGGGCGGCGTCAGCCGGCCGTCCGTCTGCAACAACTCGGCGGCCGCAGAGAGGTCCCCGCGGCCGCCTTCGGAGGATGTGGGCTGCGGCCCCCCACGATCCTCCTGAGTCTCACAATCGAGGCGGAAGGCGGATTTGGCACTCCCCCGGGTGGGTGAAGTGAAGTACCAGAATGAACCACCCGAAGGGGGAGGAATCAACCAGCCTGGGTGAGCCATGCTCTCTCACGTACCACCTGTCCTCAAAGCTCTGTACTGCGGCAGAGCGAAGCCCCCAAGAACTGCGGTACTGCGGCGGGGGCGGGCATTTCAGAAGGGCCGGGACCTATGCGGCGGGTTCCGGCCCTTTTCCTTTCGGTAGCGCGAAGCCGGGCTTGCGCTCCTCGTCGGCCGGCCCAAGGGTGATGCGGCGAATCGCACCGACCGGAACGATCAGCTGCTCGCCTGCGTGCGCCGTCAGCGTCAGGAAGCCATAGCCGGGCTCGCTCGACAGGGCTTCGAGGGTCAGACGCTCGCCGTCGCCTAACTCCACTTCCACGTGCGAGCGCTCCGCCGTGTGCGTGGCCGTGTAGCGCTCGATCTGGCGGAGGACTCGCGCGACGAAGTCGTCGAGGGAGGGCTCGGCGGCGCCCGGGACCCACAGGTCAGGGCTCAAAAGAGCTTTGCGTCTTCGGCGGTTGCGGCGCCGACGTGCTCGCGGCCGAGTTGCGTCACGATCCGGCCCCGCGGCGTGCGCTGGATGAAGCCGAGCTGCAGGAGGTACGGCTCGTACACGTCCTCGATCGTATCCGGCTCCTCTCCGAGCGAGACGGCGAGCGTCGACAGGCCGACCGGGCCGCCGCCGAACTTGACCAGGATGGCGGACAGGAGCTCGCGGTCGATCCGCTCGAGCCCGATCGCGTCGACCTCGAGCAGCGCCAACGCCTCGCGGGCGACGTCGTTCGTGATCACGCCGTCGTACTTCACTTGCGCGACGTCGCGCACGCGCTTGAGGATGCGATTCGCGATCCGTGGCGTGCCGCGCGATCGGCGCGCGATCTCGTCGGCGGCGTCGTCCTCGATCTCGACGTCCAGGATGCGCGCCGACCGGCGGACGATCGTGCCGAGCTCGGCGGCGTCGTAGTAGTCGAGCCGGAAGGTCATGCCGAAACGGTCGCGCAGCGGAGTCGTCAGCAGCCCCGTCCGCGTCGTCGCGCCCACGAGCGTGAACGGCGGCAGGTCGAGGGTCAGCGTCCGTGCGGCGGGTCCCTGGCCGACGATGATGTCGAGGCGGAAGTCCTCGAGTGCCGGATAGAGGATCTCCTCGATTGCCCGGTTGAGCCGGTGGATCTCGTCCACGAACAAGAGGTCGTGGCGCTCGAGGCCCGTGAGGATCGCAGCCATGTCGCCCTTCCGCTCCAGCGCCGGCCCGGCGACACAGCGGATGCCGACGCCCAGCTCCTCACGCACGATGTGCGCCAGGCTCGTCTTCCCCAGGCCCGGCGGCCCGACGAGCAGGACATGGTCGAGCGCCTCCTCGCGCGCCTTCGCCGCGGCCAGCGCGATCGAGAGCTGGTCCTTGATCCGCTCCTGGCCGACGAACTCGTTCAGCCGGCGCGGGCGCAGTGACTCCTCGAGGACTTCCTCCTCAGGGACGACCACCGGCGCGAGGAACTGGGTCGCCATGTCAGGCAGCTTTCAACGCCTGACGGACACGTTCCTCCGGCGGCAGCTCCGGATCGACGGTCGCGAGCGCCTGTTCCGCCTCCCCGACGGAGTACCCGAGCTCGACCAACGCGTCCCGCGCGACGAGATGCGGCTGCGTCCCGCCCGCGGACGAGATCGGCACCGGCGCGTCGCCGATCTTCTCCTTCAGCTCGAGCACGATCCGCTCCGCCGTCTTCTTGCCGATGCCGGGAATCGCCTGGAACCGCGCCGTGTCCTCCAGGACGATGGCGCGACGCAGCTCCATCGCCGGGGATCCGGACACGATCCCGAGCGCGACCTTCGGCCCGACGCCGTTCACGGAGAGTAGGTGCAGGAACAGCTCGCGCTCCGCGGCCTCCGCGAAGCCGTACAGCTGGAGCGCGTCCTCGCGCACGTGCAGGTACGTGTGCAGCGCGACCTCCGTCGCGCCGTCCGCCAGTCGCACCGCCGACGGCGTCGCCGCGACGAGATAGCCGACGCCGCCGACGTCGACGACGAGCCCCTCCGGCGTGTTCGCCACCGGGCGGCCTCGCAGCCGCGCGATCAACCGGCAATCCTCAGCAGCGGCGGAGCAAGCGCGTGACAGATCGCAACCGCCAGGGCATCGGAGGCGTGCGACGGCGTCGGGTCCGCGTGCAACGAGAGAATCGCTGTGACCATCTTCTGGACCTGCCGCTTGTCGGCACGGCCGTAACCGCAGACGGCCTGCTTCACGCGCGCGGGCGGATACTCAGCGCACTCGATGCCGGCGTTCGCGGCCGCGACCATGACGGCCCCGCGTGCTTGCCCGACGGAGAGTGCGGTGCGGGCGTCGACGCCGACGAACGACTCCTCGAGCGCGACGGCATCGGGACGATGCGCCTCGATGAGGCCGGCGACCTCGTCGAAGATCGTCTTCAGTCGCAGCTCGCGGCGTTCGCCCGCGGACGTTTTCCACCACCCGTGGTCGATCGCCTCGAGGCGCCCGCCGCTTTCTTGGACGATGCCGTACCCGCAAGAAGCCGTCCCTGGGTCGATGCCGATGACTTTCACGGTCAGAGGTTAGGCAGCGACCCGGACGACTCCTCCTCGCTCTCGACCGTCGCGAGCGCGGCAGCGTGAGGGCTAGTTAACCCAGGTGAGGGAGGCCCAGCTCGCGGTGCTCCACGAGGCAGTCGACCATGAGGCGGAGGCCCAGGACGCGGACGCCCAGGAGGCCGAGGCCCACGAGGCGCTCGCCCACGACGCGGAGGCCCACGAAGCGGACGCCCATGACGCACTGTTCCAGCTTGCGTTGGCCTTCGCGGCGCTTGCCCAGCTCGCGGAGTCGAAGGCCTTTGCACCCGTAACCGTGTCGGTCTTCACGTACGCATCCAAGGCGAGGTTCGGATTCGCGCTCCCGTCGGCGAGAAAAGCGGACGCGTCCGCCTGTACGACACCAACGCCGAGGCCGCCGTTCGAGGCGTAGCCCGTCGGTGCGGCGGCCCGCAGCATCAAGGCGCCCTTCACCTGGTCCGGCGTCCAGCTCGGATGCATCGCGAGCACGTATGCCGCGGCACCAGACACGACAGGTGCGGCGAACGAGGTTCCGGACATCCACATGTAGCCCGGCGCGACTTGACGTTCCGGATGCTCCGCGAGCATCGTCGAGCTCTGGGGCACAGGGCCGTTCATGTAGCGCCCCGGAGCGGCCAGCTCGGGCTTGAAGAAGCCGTCGGTCGTGTACCCGTAGCTCGACCACGGTGCAGCGACGTCGTTGCCGGGTGACGCGTCGCCACCGGTGTCGCTTGCGCCAACCGTGATCACGAACGGATCGTTCGCGGGGGCATAGAGAACGCCGCTCGGCTGACCGTCCTGCGCGTAGTTCCCGGCCGCAGCGACGACGACGATGCCGCTGAACCAGAGTCGTTCCACCGCCCGGTCGAGCGGATCGTAAAGCGCGCTCGACGCCGTACTCGTGGTCAGGGAGAAGTTGGCGACGCGGATGTTGTACTTGTCTTTGTTCTGCAGAAGCCAGTCGCACGCCGCGATCACGTCGCTCGTGAGACCCATGCCGTTGTCGTCGAGCACATCGAGCGAGACGATGTTCGCGTTCGGAATCGCGCCCGTGTAACCGGTGTCCGACCCCGCCGCGATGCCGGCCACGAAGGTGCCGTGGCCGCGCCCGTCGCCCGAAGCGTTGGGGGTCAACTGCGTGAGCGTCTGGCTCGCGACGACTCGGCCCTTGAGATCTGGGTGCGACTCGTCGACTCCCGAATCGATGATCGCGATCGTCGGCGGTTGCAACAGCCCTTTCGCCGCTTTCAACCATGAGCTCGAGACCTGCGCAGCATCAGGCCATTTCTGCTTGTTCGCGTAGGCCGTCAGCGCCACCGGTGCATCGGCCGTAATTGCTGTGACACCCGAGGCATCTGCAAGCGCGCTCAGCTGCTTGCCGGTGAGCTCCGCGGAGTCGGCGCTGAGCGCACCGAACTTCGCCAAAACCCCCTTCGCCTTACCGGGAAAGGTGTCCTGTGTGAGCTTGATTGTTTCCGCCACGGCTTTCGAGTCCATGCCCGCGGCGCCTTGGACGATCACGCGGAAGGTGCCGTCAGGACGTGCCTGCGCCGCGTCGAGCAGGTCCTTCGGCACGAAGGCCGAGCTGGAACCGGACTCCGCGAGGCTCGTGCCGCCGCCGAGCAACATCATCGCCAGGCAGGCAACGAGCGCGCCGGCTTTGCGGCCCTGGCCCCAAAGTGCATTCGTGCGAGAGCCACCGCCCCGGCTTCCCCACAGGGCGTTCCACCGCCAACTCCCATTATCTTGGGCGCTTCCCCGCCGCATTTCCCATCCTCCTGCCGCAGTTGTCTTCGCTTCACACTCTGCGAGAGCTGGAGCGCGCCGCACCCCCCAGCAGAGGGATTTGGCGCGGCCTGTCCTCTAGGGAGCGGTAGTCGTCGGCTCGGTCGCCGGGGGCGGCGCGGTCGTCTCGTTCGTCCGCAGTGTCAGCGTGTCGGTTGGTGGCGCACCGCTCGTCGTGCGAGGGGCGGTGGTCGTCGCATCGCGCGTCCCTGTGGTCTCGGTCGACTGAGAGGAGGTCGCTGACGCGGTCGCAGCGGTGCCTCGACCAGGTGAGCCGTAGCCTAGACCGCGACTTCTTCCAGTACTTGCTCGGGGATGTCGAAGTTCGCGTAGACGTCCTGCACGTCGTCGTTCTCCTCGAGTTGGTCGATCAGGCGCAGGATCTTCTTCGCTGCGACCTCGTCCGCGACCTCGACCGTCGTCTTCGGGACAAGCGTCAGCTCGGCCGACTCGACCGTGAAGCCGGCGCTCTCGATCGCCTCGCGCACGGAGCTGAGCGCCTCCGGTGCGGAGACGACCTGGTAGGTGGAGCCGTCGCGTGAGACGTCGTCCGCCCCGCCCTCGGCGGCTGCGAGCGTGAGCTCGTCTTCGTCGACACCGTCCGCCGGGACGAGCACAAGGCCACGACGCTCGAACAGCCAGACGACCGCACCCGAGGTGCCCAGGTTGCCGTCGTTCTTGTCGAACGCGTGACGGACGTCCGACGCCGTGCGATTGCGATTGTCCGTCAGGGCTTCGACGATGACGGCCACGCCGCCGGGGCCGTAGCCCTCGTAGATCACCGTCTCGAACGCCTGCGCGTCGGAGTCCGCTCCGGAGCCGCGAGCGATCGCGCGCTCGATGTTGTCCTTCGGCATCGAGTACGAGCGCGCCTTCTCGATCGCGTTCTGCAGCGCCAGGTTGCCGCCGGGATCAGGTCCTCCCTCCTTCGCCGCCACGATGATCGCGCGCGAGAGCTTGGAGAAGAGCTTGCCGCGCTTCGCGTCGGCGGCTCCCTTCTTGTGCTTGATCGAGGACCACTTGCTATGCCCGGACACTCATCGCCTCCTGGACTTCGCTAAGGAACAACTCGTGCACGCGCGTATCTTCCGTCAACTCCGGGTGGAACGAAGCGACCAGGATGCGACCGTCGCGCACGAGGACCGGCTCGCCGTCGCGCTCGGCGAGAACCTCCACCTCGTGCCCGGTCTCGCTCACGCGTGGCGCCCGGATGAAGACCCCGCGGAGCGGCTCGTCGTCGCCCGCGAGCCGCAAATCCGCCTCGAAGCTCGCGACCTGGCGGCCGTAGGCGTTTCGCTCGACGGAGAGGTCGACGAGGCCGAGATGGTCGCGGTCGAGGACGATCATTCCGGCGCAGGTGCCGAGGATGGGGCGCTCGAACTCGCGGATCGCCTCATCGAGGCCGTAGAGCCGCATCAGGCGCATGAAGGTGGTTGACTCGCCACCCGGCACGACCAGGCCGTCGAGCCCGACGAGCTCATCCGGCTTGCGGACCTCCACGACCTCCGCACCGAGCCGACGCAGCATCGCCGCGTGTTCGCGAAAGTTGCCCTGGACTGCGAGTACTCCGATTTTCATGAGCCCAAGTGTAGTTTTGGGCTACAGGAGCTCCGCGGCCGGAACCACCGCGCGGCGGCGACGCGCGAGCAGGAGCGCAACCGCGATCAGGATGAGGCCCCCGCCGGCGAAGACGAGCGGACCGGCCCACTCGTGGCCCGGGTCCGCTCCGTACTCACCGTCGAACGAGATGGAGAACGGGAACAGGAAGAAGGAGGGGAAGAAGAAGACCTCGCCGACGTCCGACCATTTGTCGTCGTAATGGGCGGTGCTCTGAAGAAGTCGACCAGGGCGCACGAACCGCCTTCACCGCTGCCACCTTGGCGGCGGGATCGGACGTCCGGGTCTACCAGCCGCGCGTCTCGAGCAGCTCTTCCGGCCGCAGCGCGGCCGCGGAGAGGCCGCTCATCGCATCGCCGAGCCCGCGCGAGACGCGCGCGAGGACCTCGGCGTCGTTGTAGTGCGTCGTCGCCTCGACGATCGCCTTGGCGCGGTCGCTCGGGTTCCCGGACTTGAAGATCCCCGAGCCGACGAAGACACCGTCGGCGCCGAGCTGCATGCAGAGCGCTGCGTCGGCGGGCGTCGCGATCCCGCCGGCCGTGAAGGTGACGACCGGCAGCCGGCCGTTCTCGGCGACCCAGCGCACCAGCTCCATCGGCGCCTGGAGATTCTTCGCCTCGGTGAAGAGCTCGTCTGGATCCATCGCGCCGAGCTTCTTGATCGCGCCGAAGACGGAGCGCATGTGCGTGACCGCGTTGACGATGTCGCCGGTGCCGGCCTCGCCCTTCGTCCGGATCATGGCGGCGCCTTCGGCGATGCGCCGCAGCGCCTCCCCCAGGTTCGTACAGCCGCAGACGAACGGGACGGTGAACTTCCATTTGTCGATGTGGTGTGCGTTGTCGGCGGGCGTCAGGACCTCGGACTCGTCGATGTAGTCGACCTCCAGCGCCTCGAGGATCTGCGCCTCGACGAAGTGGCCGATGCGCGCCTTGGCCATGACCGGGATCGTTACGGCCTCCTGGATCTCGACGATCTTGTCCGGGTCGGCCATGCGCGCGACGCCGCCCTCGGCGCGGATGTCGGCCGGCACGCGCTCCAGCGCCATCACGGCCACGGCCCCCGCGTCCTCGGCGATTCGCGCCTGCTCGGCGGTGGTCACGTCCATGATCACCCCGCCCTTGAGCATCTCCGCGAGGCCGCTCTTGACGCGCATCGTCCCGATCTCAGCCATCGTGAGCGATTCTAGCCTTAGCCCTTGAGGCAGCCGAAGACCGTGTCCATCTCGTCCTGCGGCGGCGTGACCGTCCAGAGGAGGACGGCGTTCTTCTGGGTGCGCATCACGTCGGTGATGTGCGGCCGCAGCTTCTTTGGCGCAAACCGGCGATAGCCGTTCTCGATTCCGGGAGCGTCGTCCGAGCTCGCGCCGAATGCAATGCGCACGGCGTTGCCCGGGTGACGCGCGACCAGCCCGCCGTTCTCGGTATGTCCCTCGACCACACCGAGCTTATTCGGATCCGTCGTGACGTCGTAGCCATGCTTGCGCAGGCACTTCGCCGTCGGTTCCGCCTTGTACTTGGAGGGCTCGGTCTCGCATCCCGCCGCGAGGACGGCGAGCACCAGGAGCAGGCAGAGGGGCAGCCGCATGGCGCGGCGACTGTACCCGAGCTATGTCCGGCGGGAGTACTCCATAGACGTGGCCGTGGCTCCCGCCGCCCGCCTACCCAGGTAACGCTCGACGATGTTCCCGAGGATCAAGCTCGTTCGGCAGCGGCGCTACGTCGAGCACGACCATGTCGCGACCGCCGGCGAGCTCACGTCCGGCATCGATCTTGCCCTGCGGGTCGCGAGGGGGAGGCCCTCGCCGGGAGAGCGCGCGGCGACTGCGGCGGCACCGCGCGACCGATGGACGAGGGCCTGACCCCCCGCGACTCAGGGTTGCACGGGCGTCGGCGGTCACCGTTCCTGAGGCAGAAAGCGGCGGCCCGCTCGGTGGGGCGGGCCGCACGATGCGCCGCAGCAATGCCGGTGGGACAAGGGGAGAGTTTCATCCCGCAGGCATTGAGAGCTGACGACGCGCCAGCTCGTAAGAAGCGCACAAAGGATTATGGCGCATTACCGGGCGACCGCCGCAAGTTCTCTCCCCGCGACCGCCGCCCGGCATGGAGGAGATCGGCCGACCGGGAACGCGGCTTAAGTTCATGGGCACGCACAGAAGCGGGTGGAATGCCCGCGGTTCCGCCCGTAGAACCACGCACCGGCTCGCGGGGTCAGCGGTGGATTTCGTGATGGGCCCGCCTGGACTCGAACCAGGGACCAACGGATTATGAGTCCGCTGCTCTAACCAGCTGAGCTACGGGCCCGTTTGGGGCCAAACGGTACAGGGGAATCCGAATGCCATCCCTCGCCGTAGCCCTACCGTGCGCCGTCTGCTCCCCCTTCTCGCGCTCCTCCTGCTCGCCGCCGGCTGCGGCGGCAGCAGCAACAACGGTGGCGGCAGCTCGAGCGTGCTCCAGACGATCCAAGTCTCGGAGAAGGAGTACTCGCTCAACCCCGGCTCGATCACCCTCCCGAAGCCTGGCACCTATGCCTTCGAGGTCACGAACGACGGCCAGGTCACCCACGCCTTCAACGTCGAGGCGAGTGACGAGGGCGACGAGGTCGAGAGCGGCGACATCGACCCCGGCTCACACAAGACCGTCAAGTTCACCTTCTCGGCCGGCGGCTCCTACGAGATGTACTGCCCCATCGACGGCCACAGGGCCATGGGGATGGAAGGGACGATCAAGGTCGGCGGGGCGGCCGGCGGCGGCACCACCACGAACCCCGAGGGCGAGACGACCACGAACAGCGGCCCGGGCTACTGACGGTTCCCGCGTGACGTAGCCCGGCCGAACCCTCAGAATAGGGCGGTCGAGGGACGTCTGACCGAGGAGGGTTGACGCCGTGAAGGTCTTCCAGCGCGAAACGGAACTGCGAACAGCAGGCGGGCTGGCCGTTCGCGACATCACCGATGAGGTCTACGAGGCCGTGCGCGAGAGCGGGATCACCGAGGGCATCGCCTGCATCTACTCGCCGCACACCACCTGCTGCGTGCGCGTGAACGAATTCGAGCAGGGCTTCCTCGAGGACTTCGCGGAGTTGCTCCAGCGCCTCGTCCCGCGCGAGACGTATTACGCACACGACGATTGGGACAAGCGCACGGAGAACATCTGCCCGGAGGACATGGCCGTCGGCAACGGCCACTCGCACTGCATGGCGATGCTGCTCGGGACGGCAGGCGAATCCGTCCCGGTGCGCGACGGTGAGCTCTGCCTCGGCACCTGGCAGCGCGTGCTCTTCATCGAGCTCGATCGCGAGCGCGATCGCCGCTGGCTAGTACAAGTAGTAGGAAACTAGACGCCGTCGTCGTCGGCGCCGGCCCGAACGGGCTGGCCGCCGCGGTCACTCTCGCCCAGGCGGGACGCTCCGTGCTCATGCTCGAAGCGCGGGACACGATCGGCGGCGGAACGCGCACCGCCGAGTTGACGCTGCCCGGGTTCCGCCACGACGTCTGCTCGGCGATCCACCCGCTCGCGGCTGCGTCGCCCTTCTTCCGTTCGCTCGGACTGGACTTCGACCTGATCGAGCCGCCGGCGGCGCTCGCCCATCCGTTCGACGACGGCTCCGCGCTGCTGGTCAGGCGTTCGCCCGAGGAGCTCGGGCCGTCGTACCAGAGGCTGATCGCGCCGGCGCTCGACGTCGCGCCTCGCCTGCTCGGACCTGTCCGGTGCCTGGCACCACATCCGTGGAAGCTGGCCCGCTTCGGCGCGATCGCAACACGCGGTGCCGTGCAGGTCGCGTCCCGGCTCCAAGACGACCACACGCGGACGATCTTCCTCGGCGCTTCTGCTCACTCGATCCTGCCGCTCGACCGTCGGGGCAGCGCGGGCGCGGGTTTGATGCTGCTCGGACTCGCGCACACGACCGGCTGGCCGTTTCCCCGTGGCGGCTCGCAGGTGATCGCTGACGCGCTCGCGACACGCCTGCGCTCCCTCGGCGGCGAGATCGCGACCGGGCACGAGGTCACCTCCCTCCGTGACCTCCCGCCGAGCGACGTCGTCCTCTGCGACGTCACGCCGCGCCAGCTGCTCCGGCTCGCCGGCGACCTGCTGACGCCGCGCGCGCAGCGGCGACTACAACGCTGGCGCTACGGGCCAGGCGTCTTCAAGGTCGACTACGCGCTCGACGGGCCGATCCCGTGGCGCGCCCCGGAGGTCGCGCACGCGGCGACCGTCCATCTCGCCGGCTCGGTCGCGGAGATCGTCGAAGCCGAACGCGCACCTTGGCAAGGACGGCACGCGGAGCGGCCTTACGTCCTGCTCGCGCAGCAGAGCCTTTTCGACGACACGCGCGCGCCGGCCGGAAAGCACACGGCGTGGGCGTACTGCCACGTCCCACACGGCTCCTCCGTCGACATGCGCGACCGGATCGAAGCGCAGATCGAGCGCTTCGCGCCTGGCTTCCGCGACCGCATCCTCGCCGCGAGCGCACGCAACACCGCGGAGCTCGAGCGGGACAACGCGAACCTCGTCGGCGGGGACATCTCCGGCGGCGCGAACGGCCTCCTGCAGCTTGCAGCCAGACGGCGCCGCCACAGCACCGCGCTGCCCTGGCTCTATCTCTGCTCCGCCTCGACGGGCCCAGGCGCGGGGGTTCACGGAATGTGCGGACACCTGGCCGCCCGCGCGGCGCTGCGCCGCGGAGATCCCCCATCCGAGGGGTAGAGCCTCACCCGGCCGAGAGCGAAGTAGGAACTGGCGCTCGCCCCGAGGACATGACTGCCACCGCCACCGCCAAGCGCTTCCTCCCCCTCGCCCTCGCGACCGGCCTCGGCGTGGCGATTTTCGCCGGTGCCGCCAGCGGCCGACCCCAGAGTGTCGGTTTCGTCGCCGGCGCCGACCGCGTCGTCCAGGGCAACCCCGTCACGATCGAGGTCACTGTCTCGCCCGCGGGCGCCCGCTGTTCGCTCGCAGTCCGCTACAAGAGCGGCGCGAAGCAGAAGGGCCTCCGCACCGTCACGGCCGCCGGCGGCCACGCCTCGTGGACGTGGACGGTTCCGCGCCGTGTCCAAACCGGCCGCGCGCGCGTGACCGTTTCCTGCTCGGATGCTGGCAGCGCGACACGCTCGCTGATGGTGATCGGCCAGGTCCTCCCGCCGAAGATCGACGTCGTCCAGACCGGCTGGTCGGCGCGGCCGTATCCGTACGGCGGCACCGGCGTCAGCTGGGGTGTGATCCTCAACAACACCTCGAAGACGCAGGACGCCGTCGACGTCAACGTCCTGTGCAACTTCGTGATGGCCGACAACCGTCTGATCGGCTCCGCGTCGCAACGCATCGGCGACATCGCGGCCGGCACGAAGCACGCCACCGGCGGCGAGCTGAACTTCCCGGGCGGGGCGCCGATCGACCGCCTCGAGATCGTCGTCCAGAGCAAGGGCGGGCCCATCACGCACATAAAGCCGGGCATCTCCTTCACCCGCGTGATGCCGAGCCCGTACGAGCCGCAGTGGACGGGCTCGATCGAAGGCGAGGTGCAGAACGACGATCCTGCGAAGACGATCCAGTCGTTCGAGCTCTCCGGCGTCGTCTTCGATGCCGAGGGGAACATCCTCGGCGGCGGCCACGGCTTCGGAATCGCGACGCTCCCGCCCGCCGCTCGCGTCGTCCTGAAGATCACGAGCGGCATGAGGCCGATCCTCTACGCCCGGACGGCGTCGGCGATGGTCTCGATCGTGCCGCGCTACAAGACCAGCCCCTAGCGATTCGCAAAGAATCCGGTCGTGCGCTCCAAGCGGGCACTCGACCTGATCGTCGCGGGAGGACTGCTGCTTCTGCTGCTGCCGCTGCTGCTCGTCGCCCTCGCCGCGTTCGCCCTCGACACCCTGCTCGCGCCGAAGGACCGCGGGCCGCTGCTCTATCGCGAGACACGGGTCTCGCGCGGACGAGCGTTCGAACTGCTCAAGTTCCGCACGCTCCGCGCTGTCGCCCTCGACCGCGCGGCGGGCCATGCGCGGCTGCTCGAGGCGGACGCCGCCAACCTCACCTGGGTGGGTCGGCGGCTGCTCAAGCCCTGGTACCTGGACGAAGTCCCGCAGCTCCTGAACGTCCTGCGCGGGGACATCAGCCTCGTCGGGCCGCGGCCGTGGCCGCCGGAGCTGGTCGACCGGCAGGTCGCCGAGGGGCTGACGTATCGCAACGAGCTCACCGCCGGCCTGACCGGGCCCGCGCAGGTGACGAAAGGCTCCGGGCGCCGGTTCGCGGATCTCGACCTCGACTACCTCGAGCGCGTGCGCACGCTTTCGAGCTGGGCGCTTGTCCGGTACGACCTGGAAATCCTCCGCCGCACGGTCGGCGTGATCGCACGCGGACAGGGCTTGAGCTACTAGGCCTTCCGTCCGATAAGAGAGCCGTGGAGAGCTCAGCTGCCGTAGCGATGTTTCCCTGGCGCCAGCTCGGCGCCCTGCTGGTCGACGAGGAGCTGCTGACGCCGACCGAGCTCGAGCTCGCGCTCGACGAGCAGCGGCGCACGGGACGCCTGCTCGGCCAGATCGTCGTCGACCGAGGCTACGTCTCGGCCTTCTCGCTCGCGCGTGTGCTCTCCGCCCAGCACGGCGTCGATCTCCAGAAGCCGGAGGAGCCCGAGCCCGTACTGCAGCTGGCGGCGGTGCCGGTAACCTGGAGGCCGCTCGGACGGCTGCTCGTCGAGAAGGGCCTCGTCACCCAGACCGAGCTCGCGGAGGCGCTGCTCGCGCAGCACGGCAATCGCCGGCTCGGCGAGATCCTGGTCGAGCGCCGCGTCATCTCGGGCGCGGATCTCGCCCGGGCGCTCGGGGAACAGCACGGGCTCGAGCCTGAGTCGTTCGCCGACGAGCTTGTGACCGAGTTGAAGACCGCGCCGGCCGCGGAGCCCGTCTACCGCGTCTACAAGGTCACCTTCAGGCAGGGCTTCCAGGAGCGCAACAGCCTCTGGGAGCACGCCAACTTCCTCGAGGCAGCCGACTTCGCGATGGAGTACGTGCAGGACAACAAGCCCGAGGCGCTCGAGATCGAGCGCATCGACGGCCTGGAGCAGGAGACCGTCTGGACCTACAGCGAGACCCGTGCCGCGGCGGCGGATCTCGCACGCAAGGATCTCGTGGACACGTTCGGCTTCGACCCCACCCGCTGGGGCGCCGAGCGCTAGCGCGCCTCCCGGTACTCCCGCGCCGCGCGCACCAGCTCCTCGAACAACTTCAGGTCCTCGCCGGCCTCCGGATGCCAGAGCACGCCGAGTGCGAATCGGTGCGACGGATCCTCGACCGCCTCGATCGTGCCGTCCTCGGCGTGCGCGGCCACGCGCAGGCCCGCGCCGACGCGACCGAGGCCCTGGTGGTGATGTGACTTCACCGGCGCGTGCTCGCCCAGCAGCGAGGCGAGCCGCGTCCCGGGCTCGAGCATGACGTCGTGGTCGGCGAACGTCCCGGGCGTGTGCTTGTGCTTCTCGTCGCCCACGACGTCCGGCAGATGCTGGACGAGGTCTCCGCCGCGCGCGACGTTCAGCACTTGGCTCCCACGACAGACCGCGAGCACGGGCATGTCACGGGCCAGCGCGGAGGCCAGCAGCGCGAGCTCGGCGCGATCCCGCTCCGGCACGACGCCCGACGTCTCGTCGTGCGGCTCCTGTTCGTAGAGCTCCGGATCGAGGTCGGAGCCGCCCGAGAAGAGCAGCCCATCGAGCGCGTCGAGCGTCTCGTCGATCGCGTCTTCGCTCGGTGGGATCAAAAACGGTCGTCCGCCCGCACGCGCAACCGCCTGCACGTAGGCCGCCGGGACGAGCGCCGCCTCGACATCCCAGTGGCCCCAACGGGCCTGCGTGACGTACGTCGTGATCCCGACGATCGGGCTAGCCACGTTGCAACTGCGCCGCCTCGACGAGCTTCGCCGGGGCGATCTCCGCGTACGCGTCCTCGGCAATGCCGGCGAGCTCGTCCCAGTCCAGCCGGCGGTCGAGCCGGACGCCGAGCCAGCCGCGGTGGCCGACGTACGGCGGCACGAAGAACCGCTCCGGATCCGTCTCGACGAGCATCTGCTGCATCCCTTCGGGCGCCGCGCACCAGACAGCGAAACGCCCGTCGCCATGATGGTTCGTGAGCACCATCAGGAACGCCCGTTTGCCTCGGACGAAGAAAGTCGGAGCGCCGTGGCTCAGCCGCTCGCTCGTATCGGGCAAACCGAGACAGATCCTGCGGATCCGCTCCAAGACGGCCTCGTGATCGATCAAGACGTCACCGTAGCGCAGTCTTCCTGGGCTGCAACAACGTCATCCCGGTGGGCAACACGTACACCTTCACCGCCGCGACGCTCGCCGCAGCCGGCCAGCAGGTGCCGACGCCGACCGGGCAGTGACGCCCGGCTCTGGATCAGTGGTTGCGGAAGTCGACGATCAGCCGCGCCGGATCCGCGGCAGTCGTGACACGAAAGTCCACCTTCTCTTCGAGGCCGATCGCCCAGCTGAGCACGGCCTCGAAGTCACCCGTGCGCACAACTTCCTTCACGACGGAGGCGCCCGAACTCGATCCTTCGATCCGCTTCGGCCCCTTGTAGACGAGGACGCCCTCTCCGGTGTTCAGGTCGAAGCCGGAGGCCGGTTCCATCCGAAGGACGACTAACGCATTTCCGTCGATGCTGACAGGATTGCCCGAGCCGTCCTCCTTGAGCGGTGGTTCCATGTACTGGACGCGGTAGCCCGGCAACCCTTCCCCTCGGAACTGGAAGACGACTCGGTCGTAGCCCTCGTGCCGGCCGACGGCGACGCGCTCGAGCAGCGCAATCCCCTTCGCCGTCGTCACCCCGACCACGATTGTCTTTCCGGCTCCTTCGAGCGGGTCGACGCCCTCCGTCACCGTCGTCATCGGTGCGGTGACGGTCGTCGACCCGGCCGCCGGCGGCTCGCTCTCGTTTGCGGAGGAGCCGCAGCCCGACGCGACGGCCATGACCGCGAAGGCGCAGGCGACGACGGCAAACGTACGGATGTGCCGAGCGTACTCCCGCCTTGTTAAGAAACCACGGTGCTGCAGCACTGGCTCCTCGTTCGCGGGAGGGCCGGACGCCTCCTCCCCGACACGGTCGACCCGACCTCGCTGCACGCGCACTCCTCGACGCGGCGGCCGAGTGTGCAGAAGGGCGATCTGGGGGTCTGTTACGCCTCGGGCTGGCAGAACATCTTCGCGGTGGTCGAGATCGTCGGCGACCCGGAGAACGACCCGAAGCGGGAGCGCTGGCGCTGGCGGTTCGCCCTCCGGCCGCTGCTCGCCGTGCCGACTCTCAGCGAGGCGCCGCCGGTCGAGGCGGCTGGGGTCTTTCCACGCAGCCTCGGGCGGCATTCCTACATCCGTCTGACTCCGGAACAGTTCGAGGCCGCGCGTGGGGCGATCGCGGCGGCCGCACGCTGACAATCCCCGAACATTCCACTTCGAATTCGCCAAACATTGCGGTTTAGGGTCAGCGCCATGCGAGCGATCCTCGGGACCGTGGCGCTAGGGGTCGCCGTCTGGATGGGAATCGTCGCACACGCGAGCGAGGCCGCCCGGCCCACAGCTCCGAACCTCCGGTCGCTGCAGGGCGTGAACTTCATCGGCTCATGCACATTCAGCCACATGGCGATGGACGACCCGATCGTGCTTCCGCGCCAGCCCGGCGCATCGCACGACCACAGCTTCGTCGGCAACACGACGACGAACGCGTTCTCGACGCTCCGCACGCTGCGCGCCGGGTCGACGACCTGCAAGCGCGACGGAGAGACGGCAGCGTACTGGATGCCGACGCTACTGCTGAACGGGCAGATGGTCGCGCCGCGCGGCGCCACCATTTACTACCGCCGCAAGACGCTCGCCGCCCTGAAGGCATTCCCCGCCGGCTTCAAGATGATCGCAGGCGATCGTCACGCGACCGCACCGCAGGGAATGCGCATCACCTATTGGAACTGCGGCGCAATGAGCACCGTCCCGGCCTCCTCGGAGGTTCCGACCTGCCCGAACACGCGCGGCCAGAGCCTGCGCCTGCACGTCAACTTCCCGAACTGCTGGGACGGACGGCGACTCGACAGCGCCGATCACCAGAGCCACCTGGCGTACTCTGACCGCGGCAACTGTCCGGCGACCCATCCCGTCGCGGTGCCCGCGATCTCGCTGATCTTCCGCTACGCGATTGCCGGCGGACCCGGCGTCACGCTCTCGTCGGGCGGGCAGTACTCCGCCCACGCCGATTTCTTCAACGCGTGGCGCCAGGGCACGCTCGCGTCGCTGGTGCAGGGATGCCTGAACGCACTCCACCACTGCGGGCACGACAGCTAGAGGCTTCGACTCCTAGCACCACCCATTGCAGGGAACGCGCTTCCAGGTGTGCCCTGCATAGGCCACCGAGACTGCCCAGCCCGCTGCGCTGAACTTTGCCGGGTGCGCTACGGCCTGGCGAACCATCGCCTTGGTGAGTAGCGGGGTCAGCATGAGCTTGTTGCCGTCGAGGATGCGAAACCTGAAGTTGGTACCGGGGTTGGTACCGATGCGGACGGTGTGGCCGTTGATGATCTTGTAGGGACCGTCATCGACCTGTCCGCCGAGCCAGTCCAACGAGCCGAACTGGCCCTGCCGGTTGAAGAAGTGCGAGTGAAGCCTCGAAATCGCGCCGCTGCAGGGGTGGGCTTTCGTCGGCTTCGGGCTTCCGGGCTTGAAGCTCCCTTGCCCCTTGGATGAGGTCTGACCCTGCCAAGCGTAAGGCGCCAGGGCGCCGAGCCCGGCCTTCGTCAGGGCACTCACCAACTCCTGACAGGTTGTGGTTCGTTGCCATCTCCCCGCAAGTTGCGCGGCTTGCGTGGCGCTCGACGACGCGGACTGCGCGGCGAGCGCGGAGGCCAAGGCCACCAACGCAACGAGAAGCACCCGCCGCATAACACGAGTCTTTCAGATCAAGCCTCTAGTAGGACTTGGAAGCGGCGGTGGTGGAGATGGTGGCGAGCGAGCCGCGGGAGCGGCTGCTGGCGTTCGTCGACGAGGTCGTGCGGCCGTTGCCGCATGTGCGTCAGCGGGAGAACGCGCTTCTGTACGTGCGCGGGTTGGTCGAGCAGGGCGGTCGTAAGAGTTTGCAGCCGACGCTCTTTCGTCTCGGCGAGTCGCCGGCGCGGTACGAGTCGCTGCAGCAGTTTCTGGCCGATTCGCCCTGGGAGTCGGCTCGACTCGTGCGCGGTTGTGCTGAGCGGGTGGCGCCCGAGATCGGCGTGCTCGCCTGGATCGTCGATGACACGGGGATCAAGAAGGACGGTCGGCACTCGCCGGGGGTGAAGCGGCAGTGGTCGGGCACGCTCGGCAAGATCGACAACTGCCAGGTGACGGTGAGCGTGCACGCTGCGGGGGCGCGGGGGACGCTGCCGCTTGGTTGGCGGCTCTACCTGCCCGAGGAGTGGTGCGAGGATGAGTTGCGCCGGGCGAGGGCGAAGATCCCGGCGGCGGTCGGGTTCGAGACGAAGCCGGCGCTGGCAGGCGGGCTGATCGCACAGGCCGCGGGGTGGCAGATCCCGCTCGCGCCGATCCTGGCCGACTGCGCCTACGGCGACGACAGCGGTTTCCGCACGAGGCTGCATGCGCAGGAGCTCGAGTACGTCGTCGCCGTCTCGGCTCAGCTCAGCGTCTACGGGCCGGAGACGAGCTTTGCGGTGCCGCAACGCAACGGCAGCACCGGCCGGCCGCGTGCCGTCGCCCGACCCGACCGTAAACCTGAGTCGGTTCGTGCGCTGGCGGAGCGCCTGCCAGCGAGGGCGTGGAAGACGCTGCCGTGCCGGACGACGCCGATCGGTGAGGAGGTGTCCAGCCGTTTCGCGTTCGTTCGGGTCGTCGCCGCTCACCCGGTCCGAAACGACTGTCGGCCGCCTCGGGAGGAATGGCTGATCATCGAATGGCCCAGGCACGAGCAGGCTCCGACCGACTACTGGCTCTCAAACCTGCCGCCAAAGACGCCGCGCGAGCGGCTCGCCCGCCTCGCCCGGCTACGTTGGACGATCGAGCTCGACTATCGGCAGCTCAAAGGCGAGCTCGGACTCGACCATTACGAGGGTCGCAGCTACATCGGCTTCCATCACCACTGCGCGCTCGTCAGCTGCGCGCACGCCTTCCTCACGCTCGAACGGCTCGACCCAAAAGCGCGGCGGCCGGCCTGACACTGCCGCAGACGCTGCTGCTCCTGCAGCCCGTCCTGCGCTGCTGGGCCGGCCGCTGCCGAACCTGCCTACAGCCTGTCGACCTCGACCAGCTCACCCTCTTCCACCGACGCGAGTAACAAAGTCCTACTAGTACCGTCCGGTGCATCGAGAAGATCGCGCCAGGCTTGCGCCGCTGGACGGCGTGGCACGAGGAATGGGAAGACGAGGTGGCGTCGCTTGCGCTGGATACGCGAGACGGGCTCGTCCTGATCGACCCGCTCGACCCGCCCGCGGAGGTGGCGCGGCCGGAGCACGTGCTCGTGACCGTCTATTGGCACGGCCGCTCGACGCGCAACCTTGGGGCGAAGCACGTTTGGGCGCCGTCGCGCTCGGCGCAGCCGCTGCGCAACCGCGGGATCGGAGTGACGGACGTCTTCCGCACGGCCGACGAATTGCCCGGTGGAATCCGCGCGTTCCAGACCACCCGCTCTGCCGAGGTCGTCTACTGGCTGCCGGACCAGAACGCGTTGGCCGTCGGCGACGTCCTGCTCGGCGCGGGCGCGAAGCCACGTCCGACGGACGAGCCGCTGCGGCTCTGTCCCGAACGTTGGCTCGGGAAGCGGACGCACGACGACCTACGCGAATCGCTGCGGCCGGTGCTCGAGCACCCGCTCGAACGCGTGCTCGTGTCGCACGGCAAGCCGGTGCTGAGCGGCGGCGCAGAAGCGCTCGCCGCCGTACTCTCTTAGCAGTGCGGAAGGATCTCCGTCCCGAGGATCTCGGCGAGCTGCTCGAGCGGCCGCTCGTTGCGGTGCTGGCGACCTATCGTCGGGACGGGAACGTCCTGCTTTCCCCCGTCTGGCACGAGTGGCGCGACGGCGGCTTCAACGTCGCGACCGGTAGCGGCGGCGTCAAGGTGAGGCATCTGCAGCGGGACCCGCGCGCGAGCATCGTCGTCTACGAGCACGAGCCGCCGGACCGCGGAATCGAGGTGCGCGGCGAAGCGCGCGTCGAAGGCGTCGGTGACGCGGTCCGCCGGATCGCCACGCGATATCTCGGCGAGGCCGGCGGTGCTGCGTACGCGGAGAGCGCCGGTGACGACGCGCTGATCAGACTCGAGCCCGGGCGGCTGCGTGCCTGGGACTTCGCAGACGAGCCCGATCTAGGCTGAGCCCGTGATCTCGGTTCCCTCCACGCGCCATCTGCTGCGCGCCAAGGACCTGGTCGACGCCCGCTACCGCGAGCCTCTCGACGTCCCGACGCTCGCACGCGCGGCGCACGTCTCGCCGGCGCACTTCAGCCGGGAGTTTCGCCGCGCCTTCGGCGAGACGCCGCACCAGTACCTGCTCACGCGCCGTCTGGAGCGGGCGGCGGCATTGCTCCGCAACACCGACTGGACAGTCGCCGAGATCTGCGCGCGTGTCGGCCTCACCAGCGTTGGGTCGTTCACGACGAGCTTCGGGCGCGCCTACGGGCTCTCGCCGATGGCCTATCGTGCGGCCCATCCGCCGGCGTCGGAACGCGTGCGGATTCCCACGTGCGTGCTGCAGGCGTACGCGAGGCCTCAGTCCAGCAGTTTTCGAGAAGACAGCGGCGGAAGCCGCCGCTAACGTCGTCGCCGTAACCGCAATCGAACGAAAGGCTGACGATGTTGAAGCAACTCACACATGTCCAGGTCTGGGTGAACGACCAGGATGAAGCGCTCGCGTTCTACACCGACAAGCTCGGGATGGAGCTCCGCGAGGATGTGACAGTTCCTGAGATGGGGAACTTCCGCTGGGTCAGCGTCGGCATTCCCGGGCAGGACGTCGCGATCACCCTGATGGCCATCCCCGGCCCGCCCGTCTTCGAGGAGGAGACGCGTGAAGCGATCAAGTCCCTCCTGTCGCGGGGCGCCTCCGGCGGCCTCTTCTTCGCGACGGACGATGCCCAGAAGAGCTACGAGGAGCTGAAGAGCCGCGGCGTCGAGTTCACGCAGGAGCCGACGGAGCAGCCGTACGGGATCGACGCGGGCTTCCGCGATCCGTCGGGAAATCACTTCCGGCTCGCGCAGCAGAACGCGTAGCCATACATGGCAGGGGTCGGCCGAGTCTCGGCCGACCCCGCGGCTGTCTACGATCGCGTCATGCTCACCGGCAAGTGCGAGTGCGGCGCAGTGCGTTATCTGGTCGCCGACGAGTTCCTCTACGCGGCGAACTGTCATTGCTCGAACTGCCGTGCCGCGACCGGCACAGCGTTCAAAGCCTTTGCCGGCATCGAACGGGAGAAGCTCCAGATCGTAGACGGCAGCGACAGCCTGCTCATCGTCGGCGAGGAAGACTCGAACCACACGCGCTGCGGCCTGTGCGGCTCACTTCTCTTCTCGGTTGTGCGTGAGGGTGCCTACGTGCACGTTGCTATGGGCTCGCTGGTGGACGCTCCGAGCATTCGGCCGACGGAGCACATCTTCGTCGGCTCGAAGGCGCCGTGGTTCGAGATCACCGACGATCTGCCTCAGTTCGAGGAATACGGCTGAGCCGCGCCGCCTGCGTCGTCAAATAGTGTTGTTCCGGCAGGCTCGTCGTCCGAGCGGCGGCGGCGCGATAGTGCGCCACGGCTGCGTCCGTGTCACCGGCCATCTCCAACAGATGGGCGCGCACCGCGTCGAGGCGGTAGTGGCCGTTCAACCGTTCGTCGACCGTCTCGAGCAGGGCCAGGCCCGCGGAGGGCCCGTCCGCCATCGCAGCGGCGACGGCGCGGTTGAGCGTGACGACCGGGTTGCCCGTCATCTGCTCGAGCAACCCGTAGAGGGCGAGAATTTGGGGCCAGTCGGTGTCCTCGGCCCGCGGAGCCTGGTCATGAAGTGCCGCGATCGCGGCCTGGAGCTGGTACTCGCCGACCATTCCCTGGCCCAGCGCGCGGTCGAGCAGGGCAACACCCTCAGCGATCAGGGCTCCATCCCACCGGGCTCGATCCTGCTCCGGAAGTGGGATCAGCTCTCCGTCGGCATCGGCTCGTGCCGGCCGCCGCGCGTCGATCAGCAGCATGAGCGCGAGCAGGCCCATGACCTCTGCGTCGTCGGGAAGCATTCGCTGCACCATCCTGGTCAGGCGAATCGCCTCCGACGACAACTCGTTGCGATGGAGCTCCTGTCCGGCCGTGCTCGTGTATCCCTCGTTGAAGATCAGGTAGAGCACGTGCAGTACGGAGCGGACGCGGTCGGTTTGTTCCGCGGGCGTTGGCATCCGGAACGGAACGCGCGAGGCCTTGATGCGTTGCTTCGCCCTGCTGATGCGCTGGGCCATGGTCGCCTCGTCGACGAGGAACGCGCTTGCGATCTCGGGGGTGGTGAGCCCTCCGACGGCTCGCAGCGTCAGTGCGATCGCCGACGCCGGCGTCAGCGCCGGATGGCAGCACATGAACAACACGATGAGCGTGTCGTCCTCGTCGGCGACCTCCCCCACCGACGGCTCCCGGAGGACGGCCGTCGCCTCGCGCTCTCTCCGCGATCGTTCACTGCGGTAGTGGTCGATCAGGCGCCGCGTGGCGGTTTGCGTCAGCCATGCCCGCGGGTTTTCCGGAACGCCGTCCCGCGGCCACCGCAACGCGGCCGCGACCAGCGCTTCCTGGACGGCGTCCTCGGCGGCGTCGAAGTCGCGGTACCGCCGAACCAGCGTGCCGAGGACCTGCGGCGCGAACCCGCGCAGAAGGTCCTCGACACCGGAGGGATCGCTCAGCGCTCGCCACCCGCGTGCTGGAGGTACTCGTCCATCTCCGCGGTAGTCCTCGGCGCTTTCTCCATCACTTGGCGTACCTGAATCGGCTGCTGCAGCGCGACGCCGTCCGGTCCGGGCACGGCCGAGATCTTCGCGGCGATCTCGAGTGCGCGCTCCTCCGAGTCGACGTCCACGATCTGGTAGCCGGCGAGCCACTCCTTGAACTCCTGGAACGGACCGTCGGTGACCACGGGTGCAGTCCCGTCCGACGTCACGATCTTCGTGAGGTCGGGGCCGACGAGCACCTCGGACTGGACGAGCTCCCCGCTGTCGACGAGCTCCCTGTTCAGGGCCTTGTAGTAGTCGAGATGGGCCTTCACCTCTTCCGGCTTCCACTCCTCCATGGGCGTGTCGACGACGCCGCCCTCGAAATTGACCGCCAATAGGTATCTGGTCATGTCACTCCTCGTGTCCGTGTGCCCACGTCGGCACTATCACCATAAGAACGGAGCCGCGCGCTCGTTCTCGACATCTCCGGGTGTCCCTCGGAAGGGCGATGCGAACGGACACGGTTCGCCCGCTAATGAGGTCCGTGACGGATGTCAGGAGCTGGGCGACCGCCTCGTCGTCGGCTTCCGTCCGCGGCGACAGTGGTTCGCGCTCCCATTCCTCGCCTTCTGGCTCAGCGGCTGGACGCTCGGCGGGGTCCTTGCGGCAGGGCAGCTGACGCATGTGGGCCCCGGCGGGGTGGCGTTTCTGCTGCTGTGGTTGTCGGGCTGGATCGCGGGCGAGTGTCTCGTGCTCGGGACGATCATGTGGCAGCTCTCCGGCCGGGAGACGCTGACCGTCACCTCAGATTCCATCGAGATCCGGTGGCGGATCGGCCGGCTTGCTCGGATCAAGCGCTACGAGACCGCGGCCGTCCGTTCCGTCACAGCCGAACGCGTGCCACACGACGAAGACGAGCAACCGCGGAAAGACTTCGGCCTGCAGATCTGGTGCGCTGACGAGGAGGTGCACGTCGGCGAGGGCATGGACGTACACGAGGCGGAGTACGTCGCGTCGCTCGTCGAGTCGCGGATCCGCCCTCGCAGCTGGTGGTCCGACGACGTCGAGGTGACGTCGCCGGCCGCGCCGGGAACCACCACACTTGCGGCGGGCCACCTCCGCGTCGCCGAGCCGTCGCACGGAACTGCATGGCGCATTGCGGCTGCTGCGATCGGGTGTGTGGCGCTCGTTGGGACGCTGATCGCGGCACTGCTCGGTGACCATGGTCAGAGCTCGCCGCGGCGAGCGGTTCCTTCCGCCTCACCTCTGCCCGCCGCACGACCTCCTGCGACCGGGACGCCGACGCCGACTCGAGCCGATTTCCCGAACGCGCGTGCGTATGCGGCGGCGATGACCTCGTTCGCCGTCGCATCCAGCCGGACGACGGTCTTGGGCAAACCGGACTGCAGCGGTCAGGTGACGTGGACGCAATGGGCGTGCCGGGTGCGGGCCCGAGCAACGGACGGTCCCTACGCCGGTCGCGCGCTGACGTACGCCTGCCAATCCGTCGGAACGGGCGGCGTGCTCTGTGGGCCCGTGCTCAGCGGCCAGCTGTAGAGGTCGACTCTACGATGCCGACGTGGAGGATGTTCTCTCCCAGGAAGAGCTCGAGGCCCTGCACTGCTGGGAAGCCGACGACCGGGTGCCGCGGCGACCAGAGCTGACCGAGTTCCGTCGGAGGTTGCGCTACCACCAAGCACGGTGGCGTGAGGCGAACGGGCATCCCATCGGCTCGCAGCCGATCGCGCCGCGACGCGACGGGAAGCCGGCGCGACCCGTCGGGAGTCGACTCCCGCTCGACTACGCCAAAGAGATCGGCGCGAACTTCCTGACCGCAAGCGCACTCGAGGCGGCAAAGGCCCGAACGTCCTTCATCGAACCTCATCAGAGCTTCGATCACCAGCGACTGTGGGCCGACCTCCTGTGGTCGCCGACGATGGCCTTCAACCTCTTCGGCGACCTGACCGCCGACCTTGGGCTCGCCGATCGGGCCGTGCACACCTGGTGGCCGGAGGTGCCTGGCACGGTGGGCGACGTCCGCTTCGCGCACTCACCGGGGCGGCTCGATCCGGCGTGGCTCGGCAACCTCGTCGATTTCGACGTCGCCTTCGTGCTCGACCTCGGCGACGGGAGGCAAGGGATCGTCGGCGTCATGACCGCGTACCACGATGTGAACAAGCGGCAGCCTCCGAAGCCACGCCGGCTGCCGCGCTACCGCGAGATCACCGACAGGTCGGGTTTCTTCGGTGCGGGGGCGCTCGACGCGGTCAACGGGACCGAGCTCATCCACATCTGGCTACGACACCTGCTGGTGCTGTCGATGCTTCAGCATCCGAGCGATACCTGGCGTTGGGGCCGGTTCATCGTCGTCCACCCCGCCGCCAACACAGACTTCGCCGACGCGTGCAGCCGCTACCGGGCGCTGCTGGTCGACCAGTCGACGTTCGGCTCCGCGACCGTCGAAGAACTTCTCGACGCCAATGTTCTCCCGAGCGGGACGACGACGGCACTGCGCGATCGGTACCTACCCGGTTAGGGTCAATGCGATAGGCAGTGTCGAGAAGCGCCTCGGCGACCTTGGTTCATGGCGGACTCGCATACGTCCCTGGCCACCGGTCCGCGTGGCATCAGCGCGCAGCTATGCCGTCATACCAGTTAGATCCTCGGCAAGCATCAGCACGTTCCCGTCCGGGTCGTAGAGGGTCGCGAGTCGCACCCAGCCTTCAATCGTGCAGGTCTCGCCGTCGAACCGAACGTCCCTACGAGCCTCGAGATGCGCCCGCGCCGTCTCGACATCGCGCACGTTGAAGGTGAGGACGGCGCCGGCCCCGGGCGGCGGCATGCTCTCAACCTCGGTGAGCCCAACGCGCACGTCCTCGACGGGAGTCTGCAACTCTGCCCAGCCGTTCTCGGGAACGTGATGAATGACGGAGAAGCCGAGGACGTCGGTGTACCAGCCGAGCGCCCGTGAGATGTCCGTCACCCGTAAGTCGCAGTGCAGTCCACCCTCATAGCCGAGCGCGTGGGCCTGCTCGCTTGCGTTGCCTGGCCGCGAGTTCATCAAGGCTCCCCTCCTCCCTCCTTCGACCTTGGAGTTATTGGCCTGTTTTTTATACTAGGGAGAGTTTGTCGTCAATGTTGACTTTGTCTCGCCACCGTTGGGCGCTCCCCATCGTGGCGCAGCTCGCCGACACAGGTGGGAGCCGGTTCGTCCCATTGGCGAACCACCTCGGGCTAAGTCGAGACGGCCTTCGGCAAACCCTCGACGCGCTGATCGAAGCAGGACTGGTGATGCGTAACCCCGGCTACGGCCATCCGTCGCGTCCCGAGTACATTCTCACCGACCGCGGGCGACGTCTCGCTCCAGCTTGCGCAGGCGTCCTGAACGAGTTGCGGCAACGCAAAATCGAAGACGTCGTCCTGAAAAAGTGGTCCATGCCCATCCTCGCAGCCCTGGACGGTGAATCTCGCTACGCCGAGCTGCGGCGTGCAGTCGGCGCGACGCCGCGAGCGTTGACACTCGCGCTCAAGGAGCTCGTCGCGCGGGGCATAGTCGAGCGCCGTGTACATCAAAGCTTTCCTCCCTCAACGACTTACCGCCTCACTCAAGAGAGCCGGAGATTGCGCCAGCGGGTGAAACGACTCGCCGCCGCCCTGTAGCGGCAGCCCGCAGCCTGTGCTCGGCACGACACGGGCGACGCCTGTTGTCCAAGGCGTTGTCGGCTGCGACCTGACACTCGACGAGGGCCATCAAGCAGCAGCGGGAATCGAACCAATCGAGAGCTAGAATCGCGGCTCGTGTTCACC
>JBKPGW010000143.1:0-59893 GCA_046729555.1 Actinomycetota bacterium
CGCGCGCCCCCCTACCCCCCTACAATTTTGACACACCGCCGCGCCCCCGCGGCCGGGGGTGCCGCCGCGGGGGCCCGCCCGTCAGCCCCGACGGGCGCAGGATCAGGACGAGCGCCATCAGCGCCCCCACGACGACGATCCGGGTCCCGGAGGGGAGGTCGAGTGTGCCGCCGGGGACGTGGACGCCGTTCTCCGCCTCGGCGAGGAAGGAGTCGACCGCGCTTACGACGACCGCTCCGACGACCGCGCCCCACAGGCTTGTCGCCCCGCCGATCACCAGCATCGCCAGCGTGATGAACGTGAGGTCGAGGTAGAGCACTTCGGCGTTGACGGGCAGCAGGTGGACGTAGAGGCCGCCCGCGAGGCCCGCGACCGCGCCTGAGAGCGTGAACGCGGCGAGGCGTTGCCCGTACACCGAGACGCCGACGGCACGCGCCGCGGCGGCGTCCTCGCGCGTCGCGCGCAACATCCGGCCGTAGCGGCTGCGCTGGTAGAGGAATGCGACCGTGACCGCAATCAGCGCCCCGATCGCGGCCTGCAGCAGGCCAGTCGTCTCCGGCACCGCGGAGAACGTGTTCAGGCCGGGGCCGATCTTCTCCCAGTAGCGCAGGACGTTGTGGGTGATCTCGAGCACGCCGAACGTCGCGATTCCCGCCGCCAGGCCCGAGAGCCGCATCAGCGGGAGGCCGACGATCAGCGCGAACGCGGCACCGACGGCCGCGGCGAGCGCGAGGGAGGGCACGTTGCCGACCGTCGTGTCACGGAGGAAGCCGGCGAGGTTCGGCATGATCGCGGGCTTCTCGCTCGTGGACATCGACAGGATCCCGGCCGTCCACGCGCCGGCGGCGACGAAGCTGACGTGGCCGAAGGAGAGGACGCCCGAGTTGCCGATGAAGATGTACAGCGCTCCGACGATCGTGACGTTGACGAGCGTCGTGATGACGTAGGTCTCCGTCGAGGTCGACACGAGCGTGCCGAAGAGCGCGACCGCGACGACGAGCAGGGCAGGCGCGAGCAGTGCGAGAACGGCATGCGCCTGCCTCATACGCGTTCCACCGCCTGCTGGCCCTGCCGCGTGAAGAGGCCGCCCGGCCGGATCAGCAGCACGAGGATGACGGCGGCGAACAGGAACGAGGGCAGGTACTGGCTCTGGTCGGTCGGGAGTGCGCCGCCCAGGAAACCGGAGGCGAAGCCGATCGCGAACCCGCCGAGCGTCGCCGATACCAGCCGGTTCATCCCGCCGAGCACGACGCCGGCGAGCACGAGGATCGTGTCGCGCAAGGCGAAGTCGGGCGTCACGAGCGGCGTCTGCACGGTCATCATCACGGCGACCGTCGCCGCGAGCAGGCCCGACAGCAACACAGCCGAGCCGATCACGCGGTTGGCGCGCACGCCGAGCAGGCGCGCCGTGCGGAAATCGAGCGCCGCCGCACGCATGTGCAGTCCGACGCTCGTCCGTCCGAGCAGCACGACGAGCGCGATCAGGCTCGCGGCGGCAACGGCGGTCGTGACGATCGAGATCTTGCGGATGTCGACGCCGGAGATCGTCCACGGCTGGTTCAGCGACGACAGCGAGGCCGCGATCTTCCCGAGGGGCCCGAACCACAACAGCGCGATGCTCTGCAGCAGGAAGGCGACCGCGAACGTCGCGACGAGCATCACCGCCGGCGAGTGCGAACGCAGCGGACGGAAGACGACCCAGTCCATCGCGACTGAGAGCACCACGACGACGCCGAAGCACAGGAGGATCCCGACCCACACCGGCCAACCCCGCTCGTAGGCGAACGCCAGAGCGTAGGCGCCCGCCATCACCAGCTGTCCGTATGCGAAGTTGACGAGCCTCAGCACGCCGAAGACGAGCCCGATGCCGACCGCCATCAGGGCGTAGATCCCGCCGAGGCCGAACGCGTCGGCGAGCGTCTGCCAGTCGGCGCCGAGGAACGTGACGAGCGGAGTCATGCGAAGTACGCCGACACGAGCGTGTCGCTGTCTTCCGCCGACTCGGGCCCGAGCGTCACGCGCAGCCGCCCCCTCGAGAGGACATGCGACCGGTCGGCGAGCGCAACCGTCCGCTGGGCCCGCTGCTCCACGAGCAGGATCGCGATTCCGCGCGCGCGGATCTCCTGCAGCGCCTCGAACACGACGTCGACGACTCGCGGCGCGAGGCCGAGGGACGGCTCGTCGAGGAGCAGGACCTCTGGATCGGCGACGAGCCCTCGCGCGATCGCGAGCTGCTGCTGCTGGCCTCCGGAGAGCGCGCCGGCGGGTCGCTTGCGGAACTCCTCGACGACCGGGAACAGCTCGTAGGCGACCGAGAGGTCGCCGTTGCGCCGGCCCGCGACGCCGAGACGCAGGTTCTCCTCCACGGTCAGCTCGGCGAAGATGCGCCGCCCCTCCGGGACGAGAGCGACACCGGCGCGCGCGACATCCTCAGGACGGCGGCCCACGAGCGAGTGGCCGTGAAGCCGAACATCCCCAGCTGCGGCCGGAGCGAGCCCCATGATCGCGTGAAGCGTTGACGACTTCCCCGCGCCGTTCGGGCCGATCAGGCCGACGATCTCCCCACGGTCGACGGTCAGCGAGAGCCCGCGCACGGCATGCACGGCGCCGTGCCAGACCTCGAGCGCGTCGAGCTCCAGCGCCGGCGTACCGACCGGCTGGGGTCTGACCCTTCCGGGGTCAGACCCCTGCTTTTCGGTTTCCGCGCTCATTCGTGGACCGCGCTCTCGCCGAGGTACGCCGCAGCGACGTCGAGGTTGGCGCGGATCTCTGCCGGAGAGCCTTCCGCGAGCGTCCGTCCCTGGTCGAGGACGTGGATGCGGTCGCAGATCTCCATGATCAGCGCCATGTTGTGATCGATCAGCAAGACGCCCGCCTCACGGTCGTCGCGCACAGCGCGCACCGCTCCGGCGAAGGTCTCGAGCTCGGCCTCGGGGAGCCCCGCCGCCGGCTCGTCGAGCAGCACGAAGCGTGGCTTCGTGGCAAGCGCCCGCGCGACACCCAGGCGCCGCTCGTCGCCCTGCGCGAGGGCGTCGGCAGGCGCGTCCGCGTGGGCCGTCAGGCCGAGGGCCTCGAGCAACTGCTCTGCCCACGCGCGGGCGGCGCGCATGCGCGTTCCGGCCCCGAGCGCCGCCACCTCGACGTTTTCGCGCACGGAGAGCGCTCGGAAGGCGTGGCTGTGCTGGAAGGTGCGCACGAGCCCCGCCCGGCCACGACGGCTCGGCTTCCAGCGCGTGATGTCGCGGCCCTCGAGCTCGACCGTCCCCGACGAGGGCCGGTCGAAGCCACTGAGGACGTTCACGAGCGTCGACTTCCCGGCTCCGTTCGGGCCGATCAGGCCGACGATCTCGCCGCGGCGCAGCTCCAGCGTGACGTCACGCAGCGCGTGCACGCCCGCGAAGGACCGCGACACGGCGGAGGCCCGGAGCGACTCTCCGGGCCTCCGCAGTTCCCGTTCAGCGCTCAGATCTTCGCGACGACCTTCGCGACGATCGTGCCGACGAGCTTGGGCACGTTGTTCTGGATCTTGATGATGCGGTAGCGGCGGCCGAACACCGTGTGCAGCTTCGTCGAGAAGCTCACGTTCCCGGAAATGGTCGGAACGTTCTTGAACTTCTCCATCACCTTCGCCAGCACAATGCCCTTCGTCGATCCGTGCGCCCGCTTGATTGCCGTAACGAGGCCGTCCACCGCGGACGGGCCGGTGATGAAGCCGCCGGTCGCAGCCTTCACCTGCTTCGCCAGCTTGTTCACGGCCCGGCTCGGGTCGTCGCCGAAGGAGGATGCGAACGTCACGAACCAGTAGTTCGTCACCTTCGGGCTCGCCGGAAGCCAGTACGTGCCGTCACCCGCCCACGAGTTCAGCACCGGTGTGTTGTTCCCGAGCGAGCGCAGGCCGGTGATCATCGTCGACAGCGCGCCGAAGGCACCTGCCGTGGACGTGACGATCACGTCGGCTTTGACGCCGTTGAGGCGGCTGACGGCGTTCTGGACGTTGTTGCCGCCGAGCGACTGATACGTCTCCTTGGCAACGATCTTCCCGCCCAGCTGCTTGAACCGGGCCTCGAATGCCTGGACAACGTTCCGGAAGTAGACGATCACGGTGTCTGTCGCCAGCGCGGCGCTCTTCCAACCGCGACCCCACGCGTATTGCGCCATCGCGGAGCCTTCGTCCTGCGCGACGTTTCCGAAGCTGAACGCCAGCCGTCCCTTCGACCCGAAGCGCTTCGGGCCCATCTGATCGGTCCCGATGCACGGCGCAACCGCCAAGATGCCGCGATCGATCGCCACACGGACAACAGGCGCAGCAAGGTCGACGTCACACGTCGTGAAGAGGACGTTCGCCTTCTGGCTGACCAGCCGTAGTGCGCACGCCTTCGCCACGTCGGGCTTGTTGCCCTGCGTGTCGCATGTGATGAGCTTCAGTTTTCGGCCGTTGACGGTCCCCTTTGCGTTGAGCTGGTTGACGCGCAGCTTTGCGGCGGCAAGCGCAGGCCCGTCGAACGGAGCCATCGCGCCGTTGCCGTCGAACGCCCAGCCGATGATGATCGGCGGCTTGGCGGTACGCGCACTGGTCGCTGCAAGTGCGCTTCCGATCACGGCGAGCGCGAGCAACGCCGCAGCCGCGACCGCCAGCCTTCCTCCACGTCTCATCTACGCCTCCTCTTGGGTTCCCCAGTCAATGGATTACACGGCACCGGGCGATACCTGGTCAACCGGACTTCGGATTCGGGCTTCCCAGACCCGGGCGAAGGCATCCTTGGCCGCCCGGGCGACATCCTCCGCGGGAGTGTCCCAGACGGAGTCCGGCCATGCGTTCCCGAACATCCCGTTGTCCGAGAAGATCTCCACGTCGTAGTACCCCTCCCAGCCGGCCGCCTCGAGCGCACCGAGGATCTTGGGGAGATCGGCCGCGCCGTCGCCGGGAAGAACGCGGTCGCACCAACTGCGGGTCGGTTCCCGCCAATCGGCCACGTGCACGCCGACGAAGCGGCTCACCTGCGCTTCGATTTCCTCGAGCAGCTTGGGCGTGTTCCAGAGATGCCACGTGTCGAACTGCAAGCCGAGCGCCGGGTGGTCGGCCTCGTCGAGCAGTTCGACGGCGTCGCCGAGCGACGAGATCATCGTCCAGGTCTCGCCGCCCACGCGGTTGATCGGTTCGAGCCCGACGCGCACGCCTGCTTGCTCTGCCGCGCGACCGATCGCGCGCAAACCTCCGACGACGGTGTCGCGGTCGTCACCCGGCCCGGTCAGGCAGACGACTCCGCTCGGGTGGAACGCGGCGAGTCGCTGCACTGACGCGCAAATTGCATCGATGCGCTCTTGCGGATCGCTCGGTCCTTCCATCAGCGGCAGCGGCAGGATCGACGGAATCGCCGGGACCGCGGAGGCCGAGCCGAGCCCCGATGCAGCGAGCGTCTCCAGTTCCTCCGTGTCGTCACCTTCGCCGAGTTTGAGCTCCCAAACGCCGATCGCGTCCGCGCCGACGGCGCGGTACGCACGCACGTCGTCCGCGAAGCTCGACATCAGCGTCGTGATCTGAGAGATCGAAAAAAGCGGCCGGATGCAGGGATTCTATGCCTCAGCAGCTCGCGGGCGACGAGGGTCCCGGAGACGCCGCCGAGCCCCGGTCCCGGCCACGTGCTCGCACCGATCTGGAACAGGTCGCGGACCGGCGTGCGGTGTCCGGGCTGTTGCGCGAATGGACGCCAGAGGAAGTTCTGGTCGAGCGCGAGCGAGCCGGAGTATGGATCCCCGTGTTCGAGGTTGATGTTCGCCGCCTGCAGGTCAGCCGGCGAGAGCACGACGCGCTTGCGTGCCGCCGACTCCAGATTGGTGATGTGGCGCGCCAGATGATTCTGGATGCGGTTCGCGTAGCGCTCGCGCAGCGACTCCGTCCAGGTGCCGTCACCGACGTCCAGTTCGCCGGCTGCGTCGCCGCGCACGTGCCACGGCAGTTCCTGGAGCTGGATCCAGAGGAGCCCGCATCCTTTCGGCGCCCGCGATTCGTCCATTGTCAGCGGCTGGCCGACGACAATCGTCGCCTCCGCCGGCAGCAGTCCGCGCTCCGCCTCGTTGACCGCGCGCGAGACGCCGTTCAGCCCGGGAGTGACGTGCACGATCGCCGTGCGCCCGAGCCGTTCGTCGCCCTCCCAGCGCGGTGGCTCCGCCAGCGCATAGTGGACCTGCATCTCGGAGCGCCCGAAGCGGAAGCGTCTTCCCGCCTCGGCAACGTCTCCTTGGAGATCGAGCAGCCGTCCGTACAACTGCGTCGGCGTGACGTTGCAGACGATTGCCCGCCGGGCCCTGAAGACGTCGCCTCCCGCCGTCCGCACGCCGCTGGCGCGTCCGTCTGCGGTGAGAACGCGCTCCACGTCCGCGTCGGCGCGGCAGGTGCCGCCGTTGTCCTCGATCAGCCGCACGAGCGCGTCGACGAGCCGGGCGCCGCCGCCGCGAGGGATCGGCATGCCCCCCGTCTCGATCGCGAACGCGATGACGCGCGTCATGAAGCCTGACGCCGCAGCGTCGGGCCCGAGACCCGTGTGCAGCACCCAGGGCGCGAGCAGGCCGTGTGTGCGCTCGGACTGGAAGGTCGTCTCGAGCCAGTCGCGGCTCGACTGCACGACCTCAGCGCCGAACGCGGCGAGACCGCGGCGGCCGAGCCGCCGGTACGCCTTGACCGCCAGCCCCGCACCTGCGCGCGACCACAGCTCGGTGCCGAGCACGCCGAAAACGAGCTCGGCCCCCACACCGACGGCGGCCATCGCCTCGGGCCATGCGTCTCCGAGCTCGGCCGCGTTCGTAGCGGGATCTGTCGACAGGAACGCGCTCTCCCCGTCCGGGAACGCGGTCGCCGTCGGCAGCTTCGTGTTCAGGTACTCGAGCCCGCGCGCGGCTAGCTCCTCCGCAAGCTCTGCGTGCGCCGGCCCACCGACCCAGAGCGGATGCCAGGCGCTGAAGACGTCGTGCACGAAGCCGGGCTCGGTCAGCTCGGCGGTCTTGATCGCGCCACCGAACTGCTTCTCGCGCTCGAGCACGCAGACGTCCCACCCCGCTCGTGCGAGCAGGGCGGCGCACGCGAGCGAGTTGACGCCGCTGCCGACGATGACCGCGTCGTGCTCAGCCACGTGCGAGCTGCCGGAATTCCTCGTCGGTGACGAGGCCGCGCTTCGTCGTCCCGAGCTCCTTCACGCGCGCGAGCAGCTCGCGCTGCGCGTCGTCGTCGAGGTCGAGCCCGAGCTCGTTCGCCTTGATCCGGATCGAGTCGATGCCGCTCTTCTTGCCGAGCACGATGCTCCGCTGCGCGGCGACGAGCTCGGACGAGTAGGGCTCGATCGCCGGTGGGTCATAGAACTGGCTCGCGACGGCGCCCGACTCGCGCCGAAAGAGGTTGTCGCCGACGAGCGGCTTGTACGGCTCGATCTCGTAGCCCGAGAGAACGCGAAGTCGCTCGGAGAACGCGCGCACGCGGTCCAGTCGGAGCTTTGTCTCGACACCGTAGAGCCCGCGGAGCGCGAGCGCGATCTCGGGGAGGTTCGCATTGCCGGCACGCTCGCCCATCCCGTTGACCGTGCCCTGAACCCAGTTCGCGCCTGCGCGTACGGCCGCGACCGCGGCCGCCGTTGCGAGACCGAAGTCGTTGTGGCCGTGGAAGTGGACGGCACGGTCGGCGCCCAGCCATTCGCGCGTGCGGCCGACGAGGTCGGCCACGGCCTCCGGGGTCGCGATTCCGATCGTGTCGACGACGACCACCTCGTGCGCGCCCGCCTCGACCGCGGTCTTGTAGACGGTCTCGAAGTACTGCGGATCCGCCCGCGTGCCGTCCACGCCGAAGAACGCGACAGTGATTCCCTGCTCGACGGCGAAGGAGATCGCGTAGACGATCCGCTCGAGCATCGCCTCGCGGTCGACGCCCAGTGCGTCGAGCTTCAGGTCGGAGATCGGCGACTCGATCACGCTCGCCCCTACGCCCAGCTCGACCAGCGCCTTCACGTCTGCCTCGACCGCCCGTGAGAACCCCCAGATCTCCGCGGCGAGGCTGGCGTCGCGGATCAGCTCGACTGCACGCCAGTCGTCGGCGGAGACGCGCGGAAAACCGGCCTCGATTCGCTCGATCCCGAGCTCGTCGAGCCCGCGGGCCAGCTCGAGCTTGTCCTCCGGTGTGAGGACGACTCCGACCGTCTGCTCCCCGTCGCGCAGCGTCGTGTCGTAGAAGCCGACCTGAGCCGAGAAGGCGTACGGCTCGTTCAGGCTGCCGGTCCAGAACTCGCTCATCGGAAATCGTCCGGGTAGCTGGAGAGCTTCTCGACGCCGTCTGCGGTGACTAGGAAGTTGTCCTCCACGCGCAGGCCGCCGCCACCGTCCCAATAGGCGCCGGGCTCGATCGCGAGCACCATCCCCTCCGCGATGCTCCCTTCGCCCGCCTGGTGGGCGTAGGGAGGCTCGTGCGCCCGGGCGCCGACACCGTGCGCGATGGGATGGGTCGGCTGGTCCGGGTACCCCGCCTCGGCGATGCCGGCCCTGATCAGGCGGTCGAGCTCCGGGAGGCTCGCTCCGGGACGGCAGTGGTCGAGTGCGCGCCCGTAGACCTCGAGGAGCGCGTCGAGCAGCTCGTCGTAGCGGGGCTCGAGCGACCCCGGACAGACGTTCTTCGTGTGGTCACACCAGTAGCCGTCCGCGCAGACCCAGATCTCGAACAGGGTCGGCTCGTGCTCCTGCACCGGCCGGTGGCCCGTCGCGGTGAAGGTGCGGATGCCGGGACCGGACCAGACGAGCGAGAAGCCGAGCGCGAGCTCGACCTGCCCCTTCCAGCCCGTCCCCTCCCCGTGCACGTAACTCTGCCAGACCGCGGCGGCCTCGCTCTCCTTCATCCCGGGACGAAGCTCGCGCGCCACGTGCTCCGTCGCCGCAGCGGCGATCTCGTTGGCGAGGCGCATCCGCTGCACCTCCTGGTCCGTCTTGATCGCGCGCGCGCGGTTGAGCAGCGGCGTGGCGTCGGCCGCGCCTGGAAAGGCGTCGAACCACGCCTTCGTGTAGGTCGTCGGCTCGCCGACCATCCGGTCCGTCGCCTGCGTCCCGAGGCTGAGCTCGAGCCCGACACGCTCGAACTCCCGCGCGGCCTCGCGAGCCGTTTCGAGTGCCCGCAGCGCCGGCGGCCGCGGATCAGCGGCGTCATAGCCCGGGACGAGCCGGACGTCCGCCGTCCAGGCGCTGTCCGCCGCATCCTGCGCGGAGGGCTCGATCGTGATCAGGATCGGCTCCGCTTCCCGGGGGAAGACCGCGGCGTCGAATCCCTTCATCCCCCAGAAGTTCGTCAGGTAGAGGACGTTGTCCGGCGCGCGCACGACCAGCGCGTCGAGCTCCTCGTCGGCCATCAGCGCGCGCGAGCGCTCGAGCTTCGCGTCGTCGCGGGGCCAGCTCAACCGTGCGCGTCCTGCCAGGCGACGACGGGATTGCGAAGCACGCCGATCTTCTCGATCTCGGCCTCGATCACATCGCCCGGCTTGAGGTAGAGCGAGGCGGCGTCCTCGCTGAACCCGGCAACGCCGCTGACGGTTCCGGTCGAGACGACGTCACCCGCCGAGTAGCCGAGCGGCGAGTAGTGGGCAAGGATCTCGGCGATTGTCACCGACATGTTGCCGCTGTACGACTGCTGCCGCGGCTCGCCGTTGACGCGCAATTCCATCTTCAAGTCGTGCGGGTCGCCAAGCTCGTCGGGCGTGACGATCCACGGGCCGAGCGGGCAGAACGTGTCGATCCCTTTGCAGAAGGAGAAGACACCCGAGCGCATCTCGCGGCGTTGGATGTCCCGCGCGGTGATGTCGTTGAAGATGACGTAGCCCCCGATGTAATCCGCGGCCTCCTCGGGCCCGAACCACTTCCCCGCCTTCGAGACGACAACTGCGAGCTCGAGCTCGTAGTCGAGCTCCTCGGTCAGTTGCTCGGGATAGACGATCGCTTCGTCCGGCCCGATGATCGCGTCGACGTTCTGGAAGAACACGATCCACGGCGCGATCTCGTGCGACCAGCCGACGCGCTTCGACTCCTCCTCGTGCTCGCGGAAGTTGCCCGCGGTGTGGATGAACTTCTTCGGGACGATCGGCGCGCGCAGCTTCACGTCGGCGAGCGCATGCTCGCGCCCGGTCGGGGTTGCTCCGCCGCGTTCGAAGTATTCGCGCAGGCTCGGGACGTCGAGCTCGGCGATCGTGCCGTCGGCGAGCTGACCGACGTTGCCGTCGTCGAACGTCACGAGGCGAGCCACGCGAGCACCTCCTCGGCGTTGCGGTCGGGCGGAAAGACGGGATAGAAGACCTTGACGATGCGACCCCGCTCGGCGACGAGCGCGAGCCGCTTGTAGAGCGTCAGCCCTTCGACCTCGAACGTCGGCAGGCCCGGATCGCGGGCGAGGTCGAGCCACTCGTCGCTGATGATCGGGAAGGGCATCCGATTGCGGTGCGCGAACTCGATTTGGTCCTCAAGGGTCTGCGCGCTGATGCCGGCGACGCGCACGCCGAGCTCCCCATACAGGTCACGGAAGCCGCAGGACTGCGGCGTGCAGCCGCGCGCGCCGGGGATGTCGTCCCAGCCGGGCAGCGAGGGCACGCCGGGGCGGCCGGTCCGGGGATAGACGTACAGGACCTCGAAGTCGCGAACGTTGACGGCGCCCTCCGACGACGGGAGCAGGTGGTCGGGGAGCTCCGCCCCGGTGAGGTGGTCGGCGGCGCCGTCGTCCTCGGGAACGGGCAGTCCGTCTGGCAGTTCGTACGGGTCGAACTGCTGGGGTCTGACCCCTTTCGGGGTCAGACCCCTGCATTTCGCCTCGGCACGTCGCTTCGCTGCCCGCAGCACGCGCACGCGGATCAGTCCACTGAACGGGCGGACGACGCGCCAGTAGCACTCGAACTTGCGACGCGACACCGGGTCCGGCACGTGGACGCGCGTCTCGGTCGCCAGCGCTCCGTGCCTCGCCTGGAACGCGACTACGGCCGTGGCCGGCGCCTCGGGGCCGCGGCCGCGCAGCCGCCAGAACTGGCCGGTGAGGGACAGGATGATGCCTTCGCCCGGAACATCCTCGAGCACTGAGGCGCGAGGCACCATCGTCGCAACGACGTTGTCCGTCCCACGCGGCATTCCCAGCCCTCGCGCGAACAGCAAGGCTCGCACGAGCGGAACGTCGGAGAACGTCACCTCGCGCAGCGCCCGGTCGGCCCGCTCGGCGTCCGCCTCGACTGCGACCTCGTGCCGGGTCGAGAACTCGTACGACGGCAGATAAGCGTCGAGGCCGTTCATGCCACGTCGCAGATCCTCTGCGCGACGCGGGTGTAGACCGTGGCGATCTTGACGAGGCCGTCGATGTCGAGGTTCTCGCCGAGCTCGGGATCGGGCAGCCCGCTCGAGGTGCCGTAGTTCACGCTCTCGATCCCGTAGCGGGTGAGAGCCGACGCATCGGAGAACCAGCGCACCGTGTCGCGCTCCGGCTTCTGGCCGAAGACCTCCTCGTGCGCCGCCTCGATCGCCTGGACGAGCGGGTGGTCCTCCGCGATCTCCGAACCGGGGGCCGTCACGTAGACCTCTGACTCGATGCCGTGGTCCGGGAACCGGTCTCGCAGCCCGCGGACGAAGTCGCCGAGCGCGGCCCGCGCCTCGGCCATCGGCATCGTGGGCGGCACGCGGAAGTCGACGAAGAGGTCGGTCCGGTGGGGCGTGCGCGACACGCGCCACGCGAAGCCGCCGCTGATCGCGCCGATGTTGACGATCCCGCGCTTGCCGCCGTACGACGTCCGCTCCTCCCAGTCCGGCGCGAACTCGAGGACTGCGTCGAGCACGTCGCGCATGCGGACGATCGACGTCGCATCACGCTTGCCCTCGCTGAACGCCGTGTGGATGAAAGGCCCGCTCGTCGAGATACGCATCCAGAGCGAGCCGTAATGCCCCAGAACGATCTTCTGCTCCGTCGGCTCGCCCAGCACGCACATGTCCGTGACGGCACCGTGCGAAGTGAGGAAACGTGACCCTGACGCGTAGCCGCGGTACTCGCTGCCGACGAAGTCCGGGTGCCACTGGGTCTTCTCGATCTCGCCGGCGACGCAGGCGATCATGACGTCGCCCCGGAGGCGCACACCGGCGGCTCTGAGAGCACGCATGGCCTCCATGTAACAGGCGAGCGCACCCTTCATGTTCGAGATTCCGAGCCCGTAGACGCGGCCGTCCTGCACGAACCCCTTGGGCTGAAAGCCTCGGATCCCCGCCAGCCACGGCTCGCGGCCGGAGTACGAGGTGTCGATGTGGCCGTTGAACATCAGCGACTTGCCGCCGCCGGCGCCCTCCCAGAGGCCGACGACGTTCGGCCGGCCCGCTTCGACCTCCTGCCACTGCACCTGCAGGCCCATGTCCTCGAGCTCGTCGCGCACGCGCTCTCCCATCGCCTGCTCGTCGCCGGTCGGGCTTGGCACCGAGACGAGATCGACGGCGAGCTGCACGAGCCGGTCCGCGTCGACCTCAACGGAAATGCGGCAGCACCTCTTTCCCGAACAGCGCGATCTGCTCGCGTCGGCGATCGCCCCACAGCTCCAGCATCACGTGCGTGCACCCCGCCTCGCGATACTCCTCGATCGTGGCGATGCAGTCTGTGGGCGTGCCGGCGATCGGCTTGCACTTGTCGAGGATCTCGTCCGTGACCTTCGCCTTTGCCGCGAGCCGTCCGCCCTGCTCCATTGCCTCGGCAACCGGGCGAATCTCGTCCTGGGTCAGGCCGGCGAGGTCGAGCAGGGTGTCGGCCGCCCCCTTGATGTTCTGCACCTTGTTCGCGAGATACATCCCGGCGATCTCGCGCGCGCCGTCGCGGCCGGCGTCGCGGTCGGAGTCGTGGATCGAAGCGACGATCGTGCACCCGATGTCGATGTCGGCGCCCACGTTCTCGCGCGTGTAGCGGACGAAGGCCGGCGTCGTGATCGAAGGCGTCAGACAGCCGTCCGCGATCTCGCCCGCAAGCGCCTGCATCTTCGGCGCGGTCGCGGCGATGTAGAGGGGCGGAACGTCGCGCGGTGTTTCCGCACTGTCCTGCAGCCCCGGCACCGATGCACTGAACGTGCCGCCCTCGTACTCGAACGGGCCGCCGCCGAGGACGCCGCGCACGATCTCCACCGCTTCACGCATCGGCCCGAGCGTGCGTTTGCCGTTCAGCCGCGCGTTGTTGAGGAAGATCTTCGAGGTGCCGAAGCCGAGCAGGAACCGTCCCGGCCCGGCCGCCTCCTGGACGACCCGCGCATCCATGGCGACCTGCACCGGGTGGCGCGTGAACGGCGAGATGATTCCCCACCCGACCGCGAGCCTCTCCGTCTCGCGGGCGATCAGCGCGGAGGTGACGGTGGAGGAGCGGGCTTCCATGCCGTGCTTGCGCCACCACGGGTACGCCTCGGCGAGCCAGATCGTGTCCATGCCGGCTCGGTCCATTGCGCGCGCCGACTCGAGCATCTCCTCGAGCGGCTCCATAGTGAGCTGCATTACGCCGATCCGGAAGGGCGGTGCCATCAGCCCGATCCTCTCACGGCCGCAACGCTAGACGGCGCCTACGCGTCTCCCCCGGAGGTCGTCGGTCCTTCCGGCTTCGCCTCCTGAACCTGCTTGTCCAAGGCCGTCAGCACCTGCGAAACCTGCTGGTTCACGATCGGCTGGAGCACCCGCTGCCCCATCGAAGCGACCGGCCCGAGGATGTGCACGTCTGCCTCCCACTGCATGGTCGTGCCGCCGCCGTCCTCGCTCAACCGGAACGAGGTGTCCATGTTCATGATCGCGCCGACGCCGTTGCCCTTCGCGTGGAGCTTCGCGAACTCGGGCTCGCGCTCCTCGGTCTTCTCGAAGTCGATCGACATGCGCAGGCCGCCGAGCCCGAGCGGCACCTTGACGTGCGCCCGCCAGTGCCTGTCGTCCTGGATGTCGAACGACTCGACGCCCGGCATCGTCTTCGCCATCTGCGCAGGATCGTTGAGGACGGCCCAGACGGTCGCGACCGGCGCGTCGAACTGCCGCTCCCCTGTGACCTTCACCGGCTCTCCACGCTGACGAGCTTCCGCGTCTCGGCCGGGCTCTGCAGCATCTCCCACACCCGGTGATACGGATTGCAGCTGCGCCAGACGACCGGCCCCTCGCCGCGCTTGCCGAGAGCGTTCTGCAGGGCAGCGCAGACGGCGTGGATGCCGGCGCCGCCGCCCTCCCCCATCCCCTTCGCTCCCAGCGGTGTGAAGGGGGACTCCGACTCGATGAAGCCGGTCTTCAGCGGCGGCATGTCGAGCGCGTGCGGCACGTGGTAGTCGTAGAAGTTGGGCGTCAGCAGGTTGCCCTCCTCGTCGTAGGTGAAGATCTCGTGTGTCGCTGCACCGAGCGCCTGCGCGGTCGCCCCGTGCACCTGGCCTTCGACGATCTGCGGGTGGATGCGGTTGCCGCAGTCGTCGACGGCAGCGTAGTCGACGATCTCGTAGACGCCGGTCTCGGGGTCGATCTCGACGATGCAGGCGTGGATCTGCGTCGCGTATGTCAGCGTCAGGTTGCCGAACTTGCGCTCGATGTCGGGCTTCTCGAACGGCGGCCGGTAGACGTAGCGGACGTTGAGCGTGATGTCGAGATCCTCCGGCAGGCCGGCGTTGTTGGCGTTGAGGATCGCGCCGAGCGCCATGAACGGCAGCGCCGCGTCTGGATTCCCCTTGATGCGGGCCTGACTCTCGGCCAGCTCGATGTCGGCAGGAGCGCAGCCGAACACGGCAGCCGCGAGCTGCTTCATCTCCCCTGCGAGCTTGTCCGCAGCACCTTTGACCGCGCCGAGCCCGGTGACCGCGAACTGCGACGCGTACGTCCCGGAAAAGCCTGCATGCGAGTTCCAGTAGCTGTCGTGGCCCGCGCGGACGTTGATGTCGTCTGGGGTGCAGCCGAGGATGTCGGCGACCACCTGCGCCGTCGTGGTCTCATGGCCTTGCCCCTGCGGCACGGTGCCGAGCGTGACGACGACCTCGCCGAAGATGTCGAGCTTGACCGTCGCGACCTCGTTGTTCCCGGAGAACTGCAGCTCCGGGTTGAGCAGGATCGACTGGCCGAAGTTGTTCGTCCCCGAGTCGAGCGTCGAGCCGATGCCGACTCCCAGCAGCTTGCCGCGCGACTCGGCGTCCTGCCGCCTCGCCTCGATCGAGTCGTAGCCGATGAGCTCGAGCGCGATATCGAGACCGCGCGCGTAGTCGCCCGAGTCGTACACACAGCCATTGGGTGTCTCGTACGGGAACTCCTCGCGCTTGACGTAGTTCTTCTTCCGCACCTCGACCGGGTCGAGGCCGAGCTCGCTTGCCACGATGTCGACGATCCGCTCCGTCAGCCACAGGTGCTGCATGCGCGAGTAGCCGCGGTTCGGCGCCACCGGCGACTTGTTCGTGCAGACCTGCGTGAAGTCGACACGCACGTTGCGCCAGCGGTAGCAGCCGGGCGTGACCTGGGCCCAGATGATGCAGCCGAGCGGCTCGTAGCGAGGGAAGGCGCCGCAGTCGTCGATGGCTCGCACCGAGAAGCCGAGCATCGTTCCGTCCGCCTTCACCGGCACCGTCACGTCGAGGAAGGTGCGCTCGTTCCCGTGCGTGTTCGCCATGTGCTGGTCGGTGCGCCATTCCGTCCACTGCACGGGCCGGTTCAGCTTCCGCGCGAGCAGGCAGCACGCCGTGAACTGGGGGTGGAGCGTGATCTTGTTGCCGAAGCCGCCACCGATGTCCTGGCTGACGAAGCGGAGCTTGTCGATCCCCACCCTTAGCGCGGGCGCCATCCAGATCGCGCCGACACCGGGCATCTGGTGGTTGCCGTAGATCGTCCACTGGCCGGTGCCGCGGTTGTACTCGACGAGACAGCCGGAGCACTCGAGCGGCGTCGACGAGAAGCGGTCGAAATGCAGACGCTCGATCCGGATCACGTGGTCGGCGTCTGCCAGGGCCGCGTCGAAGTCCCCCCAATCGAAGAGCCCGGACCACACCGTATTGGACGCCGCGTCGTCGTGCAGCACGACCTCGTCTTTGAGCGCCGCTTCGCCGTCGAGCACGACCGGCAGCGGCTCGTAGTCGACCTCGACGAGGTCGGCGGCGTCGCGCGCGAGCTCGCGCGTGCGTGCGACCACCGCTGCGACGGGATCGCCGACGTGCCGCACCTTGCCGACGGCGAGCGCGTAGTCCTTGATGTTGGCACCCGGCGGGGTCGAGAGCTCGAAGAACGGATCGGTGAGGATCGCGACCTCGTCGCCGGTGAGCGTGCCGTAGACGCCGTCGAGCTCGAGCGCCTTCGAGACGTCCACGGACTTGATCCGGGCGTGCGCGTACGGCGAGCGGACGAAGTGGACGAAGCCCATCTCGTGCCGCTTGATGTCGTCGAAGAAGACGCCCTCGCCCTGGACGAGCCGCCTGTCCTCCTTGCGCGGGACGTTCTGGCCGATGAAGCCCGGCCGCGTCTCGCCCTCTTCGACGACGAGGGGACGCTCCGGCGTGACGGTCGTCTCGGTCATCCCGCGGCTGCCTTGATCGCTTCGACGATGTTCACGTAGCCGGTGCAGCGACAGATGTTGCCCTGGATCCCCCTGCGGATCTCCTCTTCGTCCGGGTGCGGGTTGGAGCGCAGTAGCGCCGTCGCGCTCATCAGCATCCCCGGTGTGCAGTAGCCGCACTGCAGCGCGTGATGGTCGGAGAAAGCCTGCTGCAGCGTGGTGAGCTCGCCGTTTTCCGCCAGTCCCTCGACGGTCTCGATCGTGGCGCCGTCGGCCTGCACGGCGAGCATCATGCAGCTCTTCACGAGCACGCCGTCGACGATGATCGAGCAGGCGCCGCAGTTGCCCGTGTCGCAGCCTATGTGGCTGCCGGTCAGGTCGAGGTCGTCGCGCAGGAAGTGGATCAGCAGCCGGCGCGCCTCGACTTCGCGCTCGTACGTCTCGCCGTTGACGGTGACCTTGATGTCCATCAGCGCCTGCGCCGGGCTTGAGCGACCGCGCGAACAGCCACGACCTCGGCCAGATGGCGCCGGTAGCCGGCTGACGCGTGCACGTCCGAGGGTGGGTCGAGGTTGACCCCCTGCACCGCGGCGCGGACGGCGTCGTCTTCCGCCGAGCCGGTCTGCAGCAGAACCGGTACTGCATCGACGCAGCCAATCGCAACGCGCGCGCCGCCGTTGACGGAGGCCGCTGCGTTGACGATGCACGAGCCGTCCTGGCCGATCGCGACCGAGGCGAAGCCATCGCTCTTTCCCGGCGGCACGGAGATCTTCGTCAGCAGCTCGCCCGGCCCGGCGGCGGTCATATACACGCCCAGGAAGAACTCCTCGGCCGCGACGCTGCGCTCGCCGCTCTCGCCGACGATGTGCATCGTCGCCCCGAGCGCGACCATCAGCGGCGGCAGGTGGTTGGTCGGGTCGTTCGAGCAGACGTTGCCGCCGATCGTCCCCCGGTTCCGCACCTGGACGTCCGCGATCTGCGCGCAGACCTCGCCGAGGATCGGCCTGGCGCGCGCCTCGGCGGACTCGATGATCTCGGAATATGTCGCCATCGCGCCGAGCGTCACCGTGCCGTCGGGCGCGAGGTCGATTCCCTTCAGCTCCTCGAGGGTGTTGAGGTCGACGAGGAAGTCCGGAGAGGCCGCCCGTGCCTTCATCACGTTGATCAGCGTCTGCCCGCCGGCGAGGGCGCGCGCGCCGTCGTTCTCCGCAAGGAGGCGCACAGCCTCCTGGACGCTCGCGGGACGAGCGTACTCGACCTCCCTCAAAAGCATGCGGTATTAGAACCTCAGCCGAGCAGGTTCTGCAAGCGCTGATGCTCGGCCTGGATCTTCCCCTGCAAGCGGGAGATCCCGACCAGACGGTTGTCGTACGCCTTGACCGCGTCGTGCTGGGCCTGCGAGACGTTCGGCTGGTGCGACAGCAGGAAGCGGAAGCGCTTGATCAGCGCGGGGACGGCGGTCCGGTCGCCGACGCGGAGGGCCGTCGCCAGGGTGTGCCCGGTGTCGACGATCTGCTGCAGCCGAGTCACCTGTGCGCTTTGCCACGGGCGGAGCGCGGGAGGCGGCGCCAGCCGCCGGAAGTCCTTGACCACCCCTCCCACTGCCGAGCTGTAGCTGTCCAGCGCCGTGGCCTGCCCGCCGGCCGTGGTCGTCGATGCGAGGGTCGTCCGGTAAGAGTTGTTCACGCGCGCGAGGTCCCTGAGAACCTGGCGCACGCTCGGCAGGAATTGCTGGAGCGTGATCGCCTCGAGCCCGAGCGCCGCATCGAGGTCGTAGAGCTGGAGGAGTTGCCGGTGGAGCTTGCGCGCATCCGGCGGCGGCCTCAGCTGCTGGAGCGCCTCACGCGCGGCGATGATCGCGACCTCCGCGCCGCGGAGTCGCTGCAGCTGCTTCTTCCCGCCCTTCCCCTTCGCGAAATCGCGATAGGCCTGGTTGGCGATGGTGAACGACGGCGCGAAACGTTGCTGAATCGTCTCGACGCGCCCGAGGTACTCGTTGACGGAGTCCCGGCGCTTGGACTTCGCCGAGGAGCCGCACCCACTGACGACGAGTACGAGAAGGAGGACGAGGCCGACGGCTCGGCGCACGTCGGCTACTTCAGCAAAACGACCGTCGAGACGCTGCCGTCACCGTGCCTGAAGACCAGCTTGACCAGCCCCTTGCCCGGTGCGAACCAGCTAGTGCGCGTCCCGCTGCCAAACTTGAAGCCTGGCTGGCTGAGCGAGGCGCGCACGACGAGAGCGTCGAACGTGCCGCCGGGAACCTTGACCTTCTGGATCCCGAGCACCTTCGCCGAGCCGTTGACGCCGAAGGTCGAGAAGTCGCGGCTCGGGTTCTTCGAGCCCCAGACCTGCCCGGGGGCGGGATAGGCGGTCAGCAGTGGATTGAAGCCGAAGTTCATCAGGTCGAACGGCGTGAAGAAGTGGCGGCGCTTTCCGGCCGGCAGCGACTTCGGCCCGAGGGGTGGGAACTTGATCGCCGTGGCGGCCTTCGTCAGCCCCCAGATGTTCGTGACCCCGTCGGTGCGCGTCGAGAAGCCGTAGCTGCCGGCAACCTTGATCGGGCCGCTGATGTGCTGGAACGTGAACCGCGCCGAGTTGTTGACGACCTCGTCGATCGTCGCCAGCTGGATCGACGGCTTCTTGATCCACTTCGTGTTCGTCCAGCGGTACTTCAGCTTCAGACCCTTGGTCAGCGGGAAGTAGTTCGCGTCCGAGGGCGCGGGCTCCGGCGCCTGATTCGTCTCCACCAGCTCGGAGGTCGTGATCGGCGCGTCGCTGCCCCCGGCGTGCTCGAACGTCATCTTTACCGGCCCGACGCCGAACACCCACCACACGGTGCGGACACCACTTCCGTAGGGGTCGCCGAGCGCGCCGGCCTGCGTCGCCTCGGTGCGCACCTTCGCGGCCTGCACCCCGTCGGGGAACGCGGGGACCTTGACCGCCTCGGTGCCCTGGTACGTCGAGGTGCTCGAAACGTCGTTCTGCGCCCCGCCCGTCCCCTGCCACGTCGCGTCCCTCAGCAGCGGTGCTGCGAGCACCGGGCTCCGGCTACCCCAGATCAGGTAATAGAGCGTGCTCGAGAGGCTGTTGTTGCAGCCGCCGATCTGCGGGCACAGGATCGGGAAGTCGGGCGGCGGCGGGTTGCTGGTCCAGTCGGTGTTGACGAGGCCGGCCGTCGTCGCCTGGAAGGCCATGTCGCCGAAGCTAAGCGGCGCGTCCCCCGAGTTGTCGAGGTCCTTCGTCGTCCAGGAGAGGGTGAAGTTCTTGCCCTTCTGCTCCTTGACCGTGACCCTCTCCTTCGTGGGCGTCTGGTTGTAGACGCTGTCCGTCCACTGGTAGGTCCAGGTGGCGTCAGAGGGATGCGGCCACCAATCGTCTGCTCGCGCGACTCCGGCCGTGCAAAGCGCAAGCACGGCTGACGCAATCGACAGGAAGCCCCCCTTTCCCATCCCCCGCGCAGCGTAGCCGCGGGTGGACCGAGGGGTCGTTTCCAAGCGCTTCGCCCTCTTCGGTGTCCGTCTGGTGCCACGCACCGGCTGCTTCGAGAAAGCGGGTCTCTTCAGCGCTCTGACCGACCCCCAGCCGCGCGTCAGCGCGGCAACCGGATCGTTCGCCCTGCCGCGCCAGATGGTGCTCGCCGCAGCCAGGTCGCCGCCCGCAGACTCGTCGGCTTCAACGGGAGGATCGCCTTCGACCGCACTTGAAGCAGTCGGCCCAAGACGAGCTCGACCAGCGCGGCTGCGCCGTCGTCCGCGGACTCTGTCCCCGTCGGGGTGAGCGTAACCGGCGTCGTGGCTGCGTTGGCGGCCGAGATCGAGCTCGGCGTCGTCGAGGACACCCGCGAGGCCGTCTCCTCGAGGGACGGCCCACTGGTGCTCGCCGTTCCCGTCTCGGAGCTCGGGAGCTGCGGAGCTGAAGGCACCGGCGTCAGCGGGATGGTCGCGGCCATGACACTGTGCTCGTCGGCGTCCTCGTGTTCGAGGCCGAGGGCGTGCCCGACTTCGTGCTCCACGACGTGCTCCGCGTCGACCTGGGCGTCGAGCTCCGCGACACCCTGCGCGAACCAGCCGTAGCCCGCCGCATTCAGGTCGAGCGTGATCGCCGTCCCCTTCGTGAGCCCGACGGTGAGGCCGTCGAGGTCGGCAAGGCCGAACGTCAGGTCGTCGAGCCGCGCGACGCGCGCGTCGCCGGCGCCGAGCTCCGCGGTCCAATAGGCCCTCGCGTTCTCCACGAGCCGGGCGAGCGCCGTCTCGTCCATCGTTGCCGGGTCGACCACCGGCGCCTGGGAGCCCGGGGCAAGCGTCAGCTTGCTCCCTCCGGGGATGCCGCCCGACTGCGGGTCGGTCGGGCCACCGCACTGGGTCTGCCACAGACCCTGATCCTGCTGGATGATCAGGCCGATCTCGCCGTTGGGCTCGCCGTTGCGGGCGCTGGTGCCGGCACCGTCACTGTCGCGCGTCGGGTCGGCGCCGTCGCTCGCCGAGAGCGCGTAGAGGAACTGGGGCAGGAACGGTTCGAGCTGGCGGCTGACCGTGCCGATGCCGAACGGGCTGAAGGGGACGATGTAGCTGTTCCACTCGCCGACCCAGTCGATCAGCCGGTCGCCGAAGGTGTTGCCGTACAGGACGTCGACACCGGCCCCGGCGTAGACCCGATCCTCGTACGTCGGATGCGTGTCGGTCGTGTCATTGAGGGACCCGTTCGTGGTCAGAATGTCGTCCGCGTTCGAGATGTCGTTGCCCCAGCCGGCCCAGAGCTCGTCCTTGCCGCTGCCGCCGACCATCCAGTCGTTGCCGAGGTCGCCGAAGAGTCTGTCGTTTCCGTCGCTGTTCACGGTCGCCTGCAGGAGGCAGGATCCGTTCGGAGCAAGCTGGATGCAGCCGAGCGCCGTTACCCGACCCTCTGTAATCGGAACCACGGTCGAGCCGACCAACTTTGTCGTCTCGAGCAGGTTCAGGAAGTACTGCCCGCCCGTCGGCCGCGGCGGGTTGGCGATGCAGTCGTGTCCGCTCTGCGAGAACGCACTGCAACGCCAGACCGACCCGTCCGGGTTGAACAGGATCGCTCGCCGGGCATCGAACTCGGCGTAGAGATAGAACTCGCCGAGACGGGTCGCGACCGGCTTCGGGTCGTTCCACGGGTCGGAGTCGGCGCCGAAGAGCAGTAGGTTGCCGGGGTTCCACGGGCGCGTCCAGTCGGTGCGCACGAGACCGTCAGGGGCCCCCGGGCTGCCGCCGAAGTGCAGCACATAAGACTCGGGCAGCGCCTCGCCGCCGCCGATCGCGTCGTCGCCCGCGGCGCCGTGCTCGAAGTCGTCGTCCCAGCCGCCGAAGATGACGTCGTCGGAGTTGTTCGCGTCGTAGAGCGGCAGATCGACCTGGAAGTGCCCGCCGACGAGGTTCGGGCCCAGGTTGTAGGGCGTGATGTCGAGCTCCTTCTTGAGGGCGCCGCCGACGTTGATCGTTGCCGTTTGCACGTTGCCAGGCGTGTAAATGAACTCGTTCAGCACGTAGCCGTGGATGACCCCCGTGTCCGGATCGGGCGTTAGGAACTTCTCGACGCCGTACAGCGGTTCGCTGTAATCCACGCGGTCCTGCCAGCAGTTCGCGCCGCTACAACCGGTGTTGCGGCTGGTGAAGATGCGGCCGTCGTCGCCGAGCTCGCCATCCTGGCCGGTGCCGCCCGAGATCCAGTCATTGCCCCAGCCGCCGATCAGGTCGTCGTCCTGGGCGTCGCCGAAGATCGTGTCGTTGCCGCAGCCGGTGTAGACGGTGTCGTCGCCGGCCTCGCCGTGCACCTCGTCGCGCCCGCCGATGTCGTGGTACGGGTCGACATTCCCGGCACACGTCGGCAGCGGCGTGCTGCACAGGCCGGTCGCCTCCGCGCCCGCGTTGCTGCAGGCCGGATCCTCGGTCCCGGGCAGGAAGAACAGGCTGGGTGCGAAGTCCGGGCCACCCGGCGTGTAGTCGATCAGCGCGACGCCGCGGACGACGAGCTTCTTGTTCGGGTCGTAGCTGCCCCCCGAGCTGTTGTCGTAGTTGTCGTAGTTGAAGGTGACGTAGCGCGGGGACGTGAGCGTGGTCGGGTTGAGCAGGATCGGACCGGGGAGCTGCGAGCGCGTGCCGACGATCCTGACGATGTTGCCGTTGTCGCCGATCGTCGTGTCGGCGTCGCGCGCATGGATGTCCAGCAGCGGTCCGCCTGGGACCGAGGTCGTGTCGTCGTTGCGGCCGATCCGCGTGCCGGCGCCGCCGAACAGGAGGTCGTCGCCATCGGGCCGGGCCTGCGGCGACGTCAGGCTGAAGAAGGCAGAGCTGCCGCCGATGATGTCGTCCTGACCGAGCCCGCCGAACGCGATGTCGTTGTCACCGTTGCCCTCGATGTAGTCCTCGCCGTCCGTCCCAGCTTCGAAGGACGGAACGATGTCGAGGTCGCCGACGTAATCGCAGACGAGATTGACGCCACCCGCGCCGGTGCAGCCATCGGGCGTGCGCGATGCGCTGACGTGCACGACGATCGTGGGATCGTCGACCATGCGTGCGAACGCGAGCTCGATGCCGCCGTCGCCCTGCATCGTGTCGTCACCGAGCTGACCGAACAGCATGTCGTTCGCCTCGCTGCCGGCGATGTAGTCGTTGCCGAAGCTGCCGGCGCCGGCGTGCCCGAGGTCGGCCTCGAAATCGTGGAAGTGGTGCGTTGCGTCGCCGTCGCTGTAGTTGACGGAGTACTCCGCCCACCACGGGAAGGCGTCCAGGCCGGGGCTGTCCGGATCGCGGTAGTTGCGCCAGATGCCGTCGATGAGCAAGGCGCCGCTGTTGTCCTGGTTGACGGCGTTCCCGCACTCGTCGTTGCCGTTCGCGTTGACGCGGTCGGTGCGGCTGTAGAGCATGTCGCCGCACAGCGACTGGAACCGGCCGCTCGTGATGTCGCCCGGGGCCGTGATGTCCGTGACGAACGTCTCGACGACCCGCCGGTGCAGGAAGACCTGGTCGCCGAAGACAAAGTCGTCCTCCTGGTCGCCGTCGAGCATGTCGTTGCCGGGACCGCCGACGACGACGTCGCGGCCGCGGTTGGCGAAGACAATGTCGTCGGCACCGTTCTGGAAGTTCGCGGAGCGGATGTCGCGGATGGACGACAGCAGCGTCGTTTGGATCTTCTGCAGCCGGGTGTCGGGCAGGTTCGGATCGACGACCTGCTGGACGACCTCGCCGTGGTCGGCGAAGATGATGTCGTCGTACGCCGTCTGCGGGCCGTTGTTGAGGCCGATACCGATCTGGCTTGCGCTGAAGCCCTCGCCGTAGATGAGGTCGCGTCCGGCGTCCATGTTGTCGGCGACCGGCGACGGTGTCGGCTCGATCGTCGTGCCGTTGTTGATGAAGCCGGCCTTGGTGATCGTCGGGCCCGGGCTGTGGTTTTCGGTGTCGATCGTGAGCCCGCGCGTGAGGATGTTCACGTTGACGCCGGAGTCACCGTAGATGTGGTCGGCACCGCGGCCGCCGTGGATCTCGTCGTCGCCTGAGCCGCCGGCGAGATGGTCACCCGTCTGGCTGCCCAGGATGTAGTCGTTCCCGGCACCACCGTATGCGGTGAAGCCGACGCTCGGCAGGTTGCACGAGAGGAGCGTGCAGCTGACCTCAGCGAAGAGCGCACTGGCGTCGATCACGTCGTTGCCGGCGTAGACGAACGGGTTCGCGAGCGGGAAGACCCACTCGTCGTCCTCGTTCTGGTCATCCGGAACCCGGGTGAACGGGTCGAACGGCTTCGGCCCGAACTCGTAGCCGAGGACGTCCTCCGGATGGCCGCCGTACCAGACGCCGTCCTGCGAGGTGTCGCCGTAGACGACCAGCGGCGAGTTCGGTCCGGCGAGGACGTTGCCCGCCTTCGGACCGACCGTGATCGTGTCGCCGCCGATCCGCATGCCGCCGTCGAGCAGCGGGTCGTATCCGGTGACCGTGAGCGACACGGGCGCGCCACCTGGCGCGTTGAGGCCCGTCAGCGTCGGCGTGAGCGCGACGTTGTAGAGCGTCAGTGCCGTCGCCATGACGGTCTTGACCGTGAGCGGGCCTGCGATACCGGACACCGTGACCTGCATGCCGACCTTGAAGCCGGCGGTGACGAAGTTGCAGGAGCCGCACGTGAGCGTGCTCGTTGGCAGCGATGGGCCGACGGCGGGCTGGACGCTGATGTTCATGCTGCCGCTCGACTGCGCCTTCTTCGGCTCGGCGATGTGCACCGAGGTGAAGACGGGCAGCCCACCGCTGCCGGTGATCGCCGGCGTTCCGAGGTTCATGACGCTGCCGACGCCGCAGTTCGGGAACGGATCGGAGTACGGGCACGACGCGTTCCCGAACCCTGTGATAGTCCGTGTCTGCGCCTCGCCCGTAACCTGCAGGTGCATCGGCTGGCCGTTCGCGTAGTTGACCGCGTAGCGGTCGTCCGTCCAGGCGAGGCCGTCCTGCCTCGTCAGGCTGCTCGACGTTTTGATCATGTCGAAGTTCGTCGCGAGCGGCATGTTCCCGCCGCCGTGCACGACCGTCAGGCCGCCGTGCGGGCCGGGCACGAAGACCTTCTTCGTGCCGGTCGAGTTCGGGAGCGGCGAGCCGCGACCGAGCGTCAGGGTCGTGCCGCTGTTCGTGATGTCGAGCAGGCGCCAGCCGACTCCCGCGATGCCGTCGATCATGATCCACTGGCCGATCTGGAAGCCGTCGAGCCTCCAGTCGCCGCTGGAGCGCGTGACCGTGCCCCCGTCGCTCTTCGACGGATCCGCGTTGTTGCTCGCGATCGTCACGCCGCCGTTGAAGGTGACCGGGACGTCGTCAGCTGTGGTCGTGTGCAACTGCGGCGTCACTCTGGTCAGCGTGCGGGTCGCGCTCGCCGCGTCCGAAATCGCCGCGCCGTTGCCGATCAGGAGGCTCGAGGCACTCACCGCAAGCACGGTCCAGAGACCCGTGAGGCCCTGGATCGTGACCTGCTGGTTGAGCGCGAAGCCGTCGGCGATCCAGCTGCCACTCGCGCGCGTCAGGTTCGCGCCGGTCGCGTAGCCGTCGGTGGTCACACCCGGCACCGACAGCGTCTGCGTCGGCTGTAGCGTGCCCACCGGGATGCCGCCGGCGAGGTGCATGACGGTGTTGTCGGTCGTGTCGCCCGCAAACGAGTCGCTGAAGCCGATCACCGTCCAGTTGAAGGATGCGAAGCCGTCGATGTGGACGGGCAGCCCGACGAGGTAGCCCTGCGCCTTCCAATCGAACGGCTGCGCGCGGGTGACGTCGACGCCGCCCGGATCCGAGGGGCTGAGGGTCAGCGCGGGGCGCTGCGTGATGATGATCGAGCCGATCAGCTTGACGGCCGCGTCCGGATCGAGCGTGCCGACGATGCTGAAGCTGTCGTTGCCCTGGCCGAGCATCAGGTTGACGACCTCGATCGTGCTCTTCGCGCCGTCCGTCTGGAACTGCCCGTCGACGAACTGGACAGTGCCGTAGCTGATGCCGCCCGGGAAGATGGCCGGCTCGCCGAACGTCTGCGGGTTGCCGCTGGAGTACGTCGGGCCGAAGTCGAGATCCTTCGCCAGACCGAGACCGGTGATATTGGTCTGCGTCATCTCTCCGGTGCGGTCTTGCTGGCTGTCGTCGTTGTTGATGTTGAGGACGTCGATCTGCTTCGACTCCGGTGGCTGCGGGCCGATCGCGAACAGCGGGCCGTCCTTCTCGCCCGGCAGCTTCACGCCGAGGTTCAGCGAACGGTCGGCGCCTGTGACCCCGCCCTCGACGGCGAGCGGCCCCTGGAGCTTGGAGAGGACGTGCGTCGAGACCGGGAAGACCTTGACGCCCTGCCGCTGGATCGGCTGCTTGTAGGCCAGATCGGCGACGAGGACGATCTGCTGCTCGACATACCAGTTCGGGTCGGTGCCGGCTGCGGCGCCGTCGTCCCAGGTCGCGATCGCGGCGAGGCGGCGGACGCTCACCGTGAGCAGCGTGCCGTTCGTCCACGAGCCGGGCAGCGCGTTCTCGGACGTGAACTCGACCTTGTTGTCCTTCGCCTTGTTGTCGCCGCGGATGACCGCGATCTTGAAGCGGCCGCAGTTGCTGGAGTTGTCGCAGACCTCGATCCGCTGGCCCTCGAGGAAGCCGGACGAGAGCCACCCGCCCTTCGTCGTGCCGGTCAGGCTGAGCCCGTTCTCGTCGAGCATCACGAGGCGGCGGCACGGCGTCGCCACGGAGCAGCCGTCGAGGGTCGACGTCGTGTCGATCTCGACTGTCACCTGGCCGTCGAACCGGCCGGCGCTCGTGAGCCGGCTGATCGTGACGTCTGTCTTCGTGCCGAGGCTGCCGGCGAGCGCGGTCGTCAGCGTCATGACCGTCGCCGTGAGGCTCGCAATGTGGTAGTCGCCATCGTTGCCGGCGCCCATACCGCCGAGCCGGATGAGCTGGCCGACCTCGAAGCCCTCGTCGACGAAGCTCCCGAGGTCGCTGCCGTTGGCGCGCGTCAGGGTGCCCTTGCCGGAGACGTTGGCCAGGGTCAGGTTGCCGAGGAACATCCGCGACGCTACGTAGTCGCCGATCGGCACGAAGGCGAGATCCGACAGCGCGGCGTAGTTGATGACGTGGCCGTTGACCGAGTACACGTCGACGAGGCCGTCGGTGAGAATCGCAATCTGCACGGTCGTCGGCAGCACGTGCAGAAGGTCGTCGGGGTTCTCCGGCCGCTTCGTCAGCCGCAGCCAGTAGTCGTCGCCGGGGATGGCAGGCATCGTGCACGTTGGGTTGCCGCACTTGACGACGATCGTGCCCGTGCCGCTCTCGCGCGTGACCACGCCCGCCGTCTCGTCGTCGATGACGGTGACGGCCGTCGTGCCCGGGCCGGAGCGGAGATTCGGGAACTGGAAGGTCGCGCCTGGGTTGGTCGTCGCGTCGTAGGTGCCGCAGACTGCGCCGGCCGACGCGTCGCACGTGAACGTCATCACGGCGGTCTGCGGATCCTCGCGGCGCGCGTCGTCGCGGGCGACGACCCGCACGCGGATCGGGTTCTCCCAACCGCCGAGGATGCTGCCGTCGAAGGTCAGCGTGTAGTAGGTCGAGAGCCCGACCACGTGCTTCACCATGCGGGAGTCGGAGGCGACGTTCTGGAGCTGGATCGCCTGCTGGCTGTCAGCGTCCATCGACAGCTCCACGACAACGACCTGGCTTGGGTCCGGAGCCTTCGCAAGCTGGATGAGGATGTCGTCGTCGGTGCCGGTGTAGTCGGCGCCGAACATGTGGCCCTCGACGACGGTCGTGACGCCGTCCTCGGTGCAGCCCGGGCCCGGACAGACGGCGGCCTTCTCGATCTGGGTGACGAAGACGCCCGGCGTGTCGTTGTCGTAGACGGTGACCTCGACGTTCTTCACGAGCGCCCCGTCGAAGAGCGGGTTGTTGGAGATGACGCTGTGCTGGACGACGACGACGCGGTCGCCTTCGGAGCGCGGATCGTCGAACGCCCGGACGTAGACGGCCTGCGGGATGTTCCAGTTGGAGCTGTCGAACGTCAGGACGAGCGCACGGCCACTCTCCAGCACGATCGTGCCGTTGACGACCTTCGCGCGCTGGAAGTCGCTCATGGTCGTGCACGTCCCGGTGCAGACCCAGATCGTGTCGGCGTTCCCGTTCGGGAGCGGTGACGGGTTGGAGAAGGTGTTCTGTGCCTCTTCCTGCGGTGACCGTGCCGCCGAAGCTGTGACGTACACGGCTTTGCCGGAGCCGATCGACGTGCAGTCGGTGTTCAGGCAGTTCGGGTCGAAGGCGAGCTCGACCGTGTAGGAGTCGATCTCGGACACTGCGACGGAGCCGCCCTCGCGCACCTTCGTGCCGGAGCCGGTCTCCTTGATCACGACCACGCCGGCATCGGGAGTGGCGAGGTTGTAGTCGAGGCCGTCGGCCGGCAGCCCGTCGTAGAGCGGGTCGCCGTCCGAGGTGACGAGATGGTCGATCGCGCCGCTGAGGCCCTCCAGCTCCTTCGTGACGATGTCGGCGGTGACGTCGCCGGCGACGTTGATGGTGTCGGAGCCGAGGCCGCCGATCACTCGGTAGGCGACGCCGAAGGCCGTCGACTGGACGAAGAACTGGTCGTCGCCCTCGAGGCCGTCGACCTCGACGACCTCGACCGTCGTGTAGCGCACGTTGAGACCGGCGCCGAAGATGCCCTTGTTCGTGATGGCAAAGTCGTCGGCGAACTCGGTGCCGAGGACGACGAGCTTGTCGAAGCCCGTCCCGCCGTCCACGGAAACCGGCGCGTTGACGTTGTACTGGACCTCATCCTCGCCGCCGCCCGCGCGGATGTCGAGCGGGCGTGCCGTCGAGAAGCCCAGGCCGATCTTCGGCGCCGCGCTGCCGTTGACAGGGTCGAGCGGGATGAGGTCGTCCTCCCACTTCGTGTGGTTCTCGTCATCGCGCGTCGTTTCCGCGTCGGCGTTGTTGCAGACGTGGTCGCCGTTCCAGTCCTTGCGGTTGCCGGTCATCCACGGGTTCTCGCTGCTCGGGCCGGCGGTGCAGGTTCCGTCGTGGTTCGGGTCGACCGGGAAGTCGCCGGTGAGCGGATTCGCGACGATGTTGACGTCGGCCCAGTCGCAGTCGCTGTCGAAGTCGGTGCTCGTGTCGCAGACGGCTGCCAGCGCGAAAGCCCTGACGATGAAGAGGTCGTTGTCGTCGTCGCCTTCGAGCCGCAGCTCGGCCTGGTTCGAGTAGACGACGAATTCGTCGTTGCCCGTGCCGCCGGTTGCGACGAGCGGCGCGTGCGTGCCCGGGCTGAGCCAGCCGCGGGTGGTCGCGATCAGGCCGGGGAACGTGTCCGCATACAGCAGCGCGCCCTCGGCATTGTCGCGCTTGAAGCCGAAGATCTGGCCGATCTGGAACAAGTCGTAGCCGGCGCCGCCGTCGAGCGTCGTGATCGAGCTGTTGTCGTCGACGTAGAACGCGTCGTTGCCGCCGAGGCCGTAAACGCTGAGCCGGCCGTTCACCGCGGTGTCGTAGTTGACCCGCTGGACCTTGCTGCTCGGCTCGTTGCCCTGGATGCGGTCGCGGTAGAGGCCGACGCCGCCGTCGGGATCGTTGTTGCCCGTGAGCAGCGCGACGAACGCGGGCCTATCAGCCGTCTCGCTCGGAGTCGCGCAACTGGTCGGGATGCCGGCGGTCAGGCCGTACGGGCTTTCGTCGTCGATGCACTTCTCGCGCCGCAGCAGGAAGATGTCGTCCGTCGCGTTCCGCGTCGTCGTTCCGGTGACGTAGCCGTTGAACAGCGGATTCGTGTTGTCGACGCCGTAGATCGCGAGCTCGTCCATGCCGTCGTCCGGCGCACCCGTGTCGAGCACGTTCACCACGTAGTTGCGGGCCGAGCCGTGGCTCCCGGTCGTGTAGATCGCGTAGTAGTCCGTGTCGGCCTGGCCGTCGAGGTTGAGCACCTGGCCCGCACCGATGCCGTCGACAGCGAGCCCGGTCGGATCGGTCACGACGTTCATCGACTGCAGATACCAGACGATGAAGTTGTCCTCGCCGTCGGCGATCGAGGGGTCGTGGCCGGCGTCGCCGACGGTGACCGCGCTGTTGCTGCCGCGGACGACCGTCTTCGAGCCGAGGAAGATGTAGCCGTCGTTCCCCAGGACTTCGCCGCCGCTGAGGCCGGACGGATCGCCGAGCTGGAAGGTGTCGATGTCGTTGTTGCCCCAGATCTGCGTGAGCTTGCTCGGATCCGGGTTCGCGGTCGTCGGCGTGCACGTCCCCATCGGATCACCGCTGGCGGTCCCGACGGCAACGACGCAGTTCGCGATGATCCGGCCGCGCAGGATCATGTTCGTCCCGTAGCCGGCGTCGGCGTCGCCGTAATCGCCGAAGACGTCGATGCTGGTCGCCGCCAGGATCTCGCTGTTCTGGTGCGTGGCCACGTCGTCGCCGACGCGCAGCAGCACCGAGCCGGCCTCGGAGAAGACAATCCCGTTCGGGAAGATGCGCTCGGCGTCGAGGTCGTCGCCGCTCGGCGCGCGCAGGTTGCTCTCCGCGAACCGTGCGCTGCCGCTCCTCACGAGGTAGAGATCCTCGTCGAGCGTTCCGGCCGTCGGGGAAGCGTCAGGTGACGTCTCGCGCACCGTGAGGCGGACGTCGCCGTTGACGGCGTGTGCGAAGACAAGCCGCAGGTACGCATCGACCTCGGTCAAGTAGACACCGGTCGTCCCTTCGAGCGCGACGTCGTCGGTGGCGTTCCCACCGTCGTTCGTCAGGCCCGGGTTGGAGTGGCCGTCGTTGAGGTCGGCGCAGTTCAGCTTCGTGCACGTGAAGGTCGATCCGATCGAGGAGTCGATGTCGAGGTCGCGGCCGGAGGTGCCGATCGAGCCGCCGTTGGCGTCGATGTCGATCGTCTGCCCGAGCACCTCGGCGGCTGCATCGGCCTTGGCGGCCAGGATGGAGCCGTTCACCGTGCGGAGCGAGACGTTGCCGGTCGTGAGGTCGCCGGCCGATCCGCGCGTCGTCACGGTGTGCACGGGCATGTCCCCGGTCAGCTCGTCGAGGTAGATGCCCTTCGTGAGCGCGTCGTCCGAGGCCGTGTCGTCGGCCCTGAGGGCGCCGCCCGTGCCGTTCACGTCGGTGTTGATCTCGAGGAAGCCGCCGAGGCTGTTGTTCAGGTTGACGAGGTCGGTCGCCGGCAGGTTCGGGTTGAACAGGCCCGGCAGGCCGATACCACCGATGCCGCCGAGCGTGCCGGACGTCATGGTGATGTTCTCGCCCGTCACGTCGATCGTCGGGATCCGGTTGGCGTCGAGGATCCGCTGCGGCGAGTTGAGCGTGACGTCGCCGGCCGTGGAGGAGTGGATGTGACCCGCGAGCAGGTCGCCGACGAGCTCCGTGTCGGTGATGTCGCCGTTCGTCCGGATGAAGATCTGCGGCAGGTCGATCGTGATGCCCGGGTCGTCGAGCTCGATCGGCGCCGAGCCAGACGCCCAAGCAACGTCCGTGTTCGCGATCACGTTGACGGTCGCGTCCGGCGAGTCGGCCGTGACGGCGTGCGTCGCGTCGTTGACCGCCGTCATCGGGCAGGTCTTCGGCTCCTCCCCGCCGGTCGTGACGTGGCAGACGTCGATGTCGTCGCCGGCCCGAAGCGCAGTGAACTCGTAGGTCGACTCGAGCTCGGACGTGACCGTGCCGAACGCGCGCAGGATCCGCTCGAGGTTCGGATCGGCAGCGTCGGGCCGGAAGTGGGTCCGGTACTTGCCGCTGCCGGAGCCGCACACGGCCGTGAGCGGGCACGGGCTTAGCGGACCGCTGTCTGAGCCGAGCGCCGGGTTGTACCCGGTCGGGAAGACGTAGTGGTAGTACGTCGTCGCCGGGTCGAACAGCTTGATCGTGACGAGCGTGTTGTCGGCGACGTCGTTGCCGTTCTTGCTGTCGTTGAGGACGACGTCGGCGTCGTTGCCGGCGTTGATGTGGTGGATCGTGATCTTGAAGAACGAGCCGAGCGCCTCGTCGGTGCGCCGGTTGGCGGTCAGGTCGAGGACGGCGTCTCCGCCTGCGTCGACCTTCACGACGATGTCGTGGTAGGCCCCGTCGTAGCTCTGGTAGCGGACGAGCTCGACGGCGATCGGGTTGCGCACCGTGTCCGGGTTCGCGTGCGTCGGGCTCTGGACGCCGATGTTCCCGTGTGGAGCGTCCAGCTCGAGGATGTTCGTGCGGATGATCTCGAGGTTCGGGCCCGAGAGGATGTCGCCGCTCAGGTTCTCGACGTGCGTCCTGCCGATCGGGTTCTCGATGTAGTCCGCCGGCGCCCCGGCGAATCCGCCCGGGCCGTCGCCGAGCCGGATGTACGGCTGGCGGACCGGACAGCTGAACGCGCACAGGTTCTCGATCAGGACGTCGGTCGGCGGGAACGTGTACTTGATGTCGAAGTCGAAGGTCGGGCCGGGCGATCCAGGCGTGAGCCCGGCGCTGTTCGAGCCGGCGCCCGGATAAATTTGGTCGACACGGATGTCGATCGCAGGCGGGTTGTTCGTGTTCACGACGTCGATCGTGTTGACGACGAGGTTCAGGTTCGACGAGTTGAAGAGCTTCACGTAGTCCCACGTCTGCTGGAACTCGAACACGCCCTGGCCGCCCCAGATCTCACCCTGCGGCGTGCTCTCGGAGTCGAGCGACCCCGGATCATTCGCCAGGAAGCGGGCGTTCGCGCCGTGGTCGTAGATGATGTCGTCGACGAAAATCGTCGTGCCGGACAGCACGCCCTCGGTATGGATGTCGTTGAACGGATCGTCGACGTACGTATGACCGTTGTCGTCGTGCACGGTCATGTTGACGAGGCGTGTGATCGTGCCGGTGCTGTCGACCTCCAGCCACGGGTTCGGCTCGCCGAGCATGATCACGCGTGCCTCCCAGAAGATGCGCCGGTGGAGCTTCGCGGCGCCGGTCTTGTCCTCGTCCTCGTCGTCGAGGAAGCCGCCCGAGGAGGACGGGCTGCGCTGGTACCGGTCGACCTGCTGGTTCACGGCGACCGTCAGGTCTGACGTCTCGATCGTCGCGGCCGGCGACGACGGACCCATCGCGACGACACGCGCGTCGCTGTTGACGTCGATCTTGGCGTCCGAGTCGGTGTCGCCGCCAAGGCAGTCGCACTCGGCGCGCGCACGGGAGTACAGGTTGATGTGGTCGTACTCACTGATGATCGCCGTCGATACGCCGCCGGTGATCTTGACGCCCGACGCCAGCGTGACTTCGTTCCAGCAATTCGCCGAGTCGGGATTCGCGCAGACCTCGATGAACGCGTTGGCGTCGGAGTCGGCGCCGAGGGCGGTCGCATGCGAAGATGCGTTCGCGGTCGCATTGAGCGGGTCGACGATCGCGTTCAGGAAGACCTTGCGCCCGGTCAGGGTCCCAGCCGACACGTCCACGTGCGTCGTTGCACCGCTGCTCTTGCCGATGCGCACTTTGGCATCCGCTTGGCCGCTCGCACCGAGGCCGCCGACGTCGGCGTCCGCCCTCGCGTTCCCGATCACTGCGGTGCGCGCTTCGATCGTGAGGTTGCGCACGGCGTCGAGCGTCCCGGCCGTCGTCGTCGTGGTGGCATAGTCGGCGTTCGCGACCGTGTCGCCGCCGGCGCCGCCGATCAGGCCGCCCTGGTTCGTCGACGCTTTCACGCTCGGTCGGAGCTCGCTGTACCCCTTGACGTTCAGGTCGCCCTTCGAGGTCAGCGTGGCGCCGCTCGAGATCGTGATCGTGTTGGTAGCGGTCGCGTTGGCAGTCGCGTCCGCGTCCGCGATGCTGATCGCGCCGCCGCCGTCGTTCGACGACACTGCCTTGCTGAAGACGTAGCCGTTCGTCGTCACGTTCAGCGTTCCGGCCGTGAGCGTCGCGCCGCCGCCGATCGTGTTCGAGATCGTGAGCGTGGCCGTGGCGGTCGAGCTGGCGCTCGCGACGTTGATCAAGCCGCCGCCCGCTCCGGACGCGGACGCCTCGACAATGTTGTTGCCGGCGCTCGCGCCGCCGGTTGCCCCGCCGATGCCGACGAGCTGTTGGGTCCCGGAGCCGAGCGAGATGTCGATGACGAAGGTCTGCAGCCCGCTGCCGCCGCCCGTGAGGTCGACGCCTTCGCGCTGGAAGACGTGCGGCGAGCCCGTGCGGCCGGCGTTGTTCAGGCCGATGACGGCGCCCTGGAAGGTCGCGGAGAGCTGGAAGAAGCCGCCGCCGCTGCAGGACGCCCCGACGCTGCCGTCGTCGCAGCCGACGACGTAGTAGCTGTTGCCGTCCTGCAGGCCGGTGATCTGCGCGTCGTTCGTGCGCGTCAGCGTGTTGGTGACGCTGTAGAACGCCACGTCCGTCTTGTTCGGTGCGAGCGAAATTGGGCGCGGACTGCCGCACGGGGAGCACGTGTCGTTTCCGTGCAGCGTTCCGTCCGGATCGCTCTGGCAGCCGTCCCCGTGCTCGTCGATGCCGTAGACGTCACACGGATCGTTTGCCAGCTGAATCGTGCGGAAGGTTCCGAAGCCGGACGGTCGGATCACGTAGTAGACCCCGTTGTTGATCAGCGGGCTGATCGTGTGGCTCGGGTCGCTCGCCCTGTACGTGACCGTGTTGCCGTTGAACAGCCCGGAGTCGTCCAGACACCCGTTGCCGTCTTGATCCTTCGCGATGAAGATGTTGTTGGCGCCGCTGTCCGTCCCGGTCACGGCACGCGCACAGCTGGCGAAGAGCCCGTCGGAGCCGCTCAGTGTCACGTCGACCATCTTGCTGTTGAAGGTCGCGACCGGCGGCGGCGCGTGGTAGGTGACGAAGTCGCCGTTCTTGAAGCTGTTCGAGACGACGATCTTGTCGGCGCCGTTGTCGATGCACGACGACGAGCCGCAGTCGCCCGAGACGGACACGGTGCCGAGCGAGACGCCCGTGTCCTGCAGCTTGAACTTGTAGTCGTCGACCTTGAAGACCTTGTACATCGCGCCGTTGGTCAGGCCGGCGATGTTGCCGCTGTAGATGATCACGTCGCCGGTCTGCAGATGGTGCGCGCGCGAGCCGAAGTCGATCAGGTTGGAGCACCGACAGACCGAGTCGTAGCCCGTCAGCACGCTCCCGGTCGGATTCGTCCCGCCGGCGGTGAACGCCGCGCCGAGCTGCAGTTGCGTATCGCTGACGTAGATCACGCCGATGCTCCGCCCGGCCAAGTTGTTGCCGGCGATTGCCGTTCCGCCGCGGTTGTCGTACGTCACGACGTCGCCCGTGGCCGCGTTGTGGATGCACGGGTCGTTGCCGCAGTAGAAGGTGATCGTGTTGGTCGACGCGTTCACCTGCGTTGCGTTGCCCGCGTCGAAGGTGCCGTCCGAGATCGGAGGCAGCGGCTGGTTCGCCGTGGCGTCGATCATGAGCGTGCCTCCGGCGGTGATCACGGCGCCGCCCGTCACGGCTGCTGAGACGGTCGGCGCCATGGTCGCGCTGACGTCGAACTCCGAGACCCTGAGGACGCCGCCGGAGACGCTGTCGCCCGTGGCGTCCGCGTCGTAGTTGCCGAGCGCCTGGGCGTTGATGTTCAGCGAGGCGCGAATCTTGGAGCTCGCGCCGCCGAGCGTGACGGTCACGTGCGGCGTGCCCGTCGCGGTGGCGCTGTTCGCGACGTCGATCGCGGCCAGGCCGCCGCCGACCTTGTTCATGTGCGCGAGCGCGAAGTCATGGCCCTCGGCGAGCAGGTCGATGGTGGCTGCACCCGCCGACGTGTTGTTCGCCGCGATGACGTTGCCGAGGATGTCGGCGGAAGTCGTTCCGGACGCGTCTGCGTCGATGTCGGCACCGGCGTGGATCGTGATCAGCGCGCCGCCGATCGACTCGAACCGTGAGTCCGCCCTGTTGCTCGATCGCGACCGCACGTTTACTGCGCTGCCTGCGCGCGCGGTCGCACCACCGTTGATGCTCGCGCTGACGTCGGCCTTGGCCGTCGCCGAGATCGACGAGCCGATGTCGAGGTCGAACCCGAGCGCGAAGCTGTACGAGCCGGCGCTTGCCTCGGCCTTCTTGTCGTTCAGGAAGGCGCCCGCGCCGCCGCCCGCATCCGGGTCGAAGTTGTGCGCCGCCAGCAGCGACACGCTGCCGGAGGTGCTGACGACCAGCGCGCCGTTGGCCGCGTACGTCTTGATCGTGGGCTGCACGGTCGTCGTCGTGTCGAGATGGTTTCCGCTGCCGAAGAGGCTGGCCGAGACGCCCTGGTTTTCCGCGTAGGCGCTCGTGGTCACGACCGACCAGACCTTGACGTCGTTCGTGGCGGTGATGTTGCCGCTGCCGCCGACGTAGGTCGCGACCGTCGGCGGGCTGCTCGGCGGCGTGTCGCCGATCCTCGCCGTCGCACTGCTGACCGCGCCGGCGGCGAGCAGCGAGCCCGCGATGTTCTCGCCGTGGGAGCGGACGGTGATGTCGACGCTCGAGCGCACCGTCACCGAATCGGCCTGGGTGACCGTGCCGTTCAGGTACGTCTCCGTCGACCCGACGGCGAGGGAGTCCGCGCCGGTGAAGCCGATCGAGAACGCGCCGGAGATGCTGACGGAGAGAACCTGCGCCATCGCCTTCTGCTTGACGTTGCTGATCAGGCTCACGGCGCCGGAGGCCGTCAGCGACGTGCCCTGGACATACGTCTTGACGGTCGGCGAGTCCGTGCCGTCCGCATCGGCGGCATTGCCACTGACGAGGCCGGCGATGGCGCCGCCCGTGACCTTGGCGCAGGCCGCGAAGTTGGCGACGCAGTCCGTGCCGCCGGGGAGGTTCTCGTTGGCATTCGCGGTGAAGGAGATGCTCGCCGCGTTGATCGAGCCGCCGGAGTCCGTGAATGCCTTCACGGTGTGCGTCAGCGTGGCCGTCGAGACGACCTTGTTCCCGGACCCGAGCGCCGAGCCGGCGAAGCCGAGCGCCTGTGAGTAGACCGTCGAGTGCGACGTCGCCGTGAAGCTGACGGCAGAGCCCGAGTCGGTGATCGTCGTCGAGCGGCCGAGGTAGCTGCGCACGTGCGCGGTGTTCTCGGCCTTGCCGGTGATCACGCCGATGTTGCCGACGACGCTGAGGTTCGCGCTGATCGCCCAGCCCTTGGTGGACGACTCGAGCAGCGAGCCCACCGTGATGATGCCGCTCGCGTTCACGCTGGCGCTGCCGCTGCCGGCGCCCTCCTCGGGGCCGATGCGCGAGTTCACGTTGCTGTCGTCCCTGGCCAGGATGTCGGTGACGGTGCCGCCGGCGAGGCTGATCTGCAGCGTGGCGCTGTCGGCCTTGACGGTGTTGATCGCGTGAGCGTTGACGTCGATGGCGCCGGCGCTCGTGACGTTCGCTCCGTCGCCGATGATCGCCTCGGTCGTCGTCGCCACCTTGCTGTCGAGCAGGACTCCCGCGACGGCGGCCAGCCCGGCTGCCAGGGACGCGCTGTCGAGCGTCGACGTCGACGTCGACTTCGCATGGACGTTGATCGGACCACTGCCGGTGCTCAGCGTCCCGGCGCCGAGCGAAGCCCGCGTCGTCCTCTCGATCAGCGACGTCGCCTTCACGAATGCGACCGAGAGGCCGCCGAACGAGAGGCTGGAGGTCAACGCGAACGACGTGGCGGTGCTGAGGTCCGTCGCATCGACGTCGAGCAGCGTCGCGGTGACCGTGCCTCCGGAAACCGACGCCGTGCTCGTGCCGCCGATAGTCGCGTGCGATTCGACGCCGGTGAACGAGCCGCCGAAGCCGATCGAGACGGATGACGCCGTCGCCGTCGGGTTCGAGTCGCCGGTGAACGACGCGTGGACGTTCACGGCTCCGCTGGCGTTGAGCGTGCCGCCGGCAACGGAGGCTGTCACGTTCGTCTGGATCTTCTCGTCGCTCTTGACTCCGACGCCGGCAGCCGCGATCGCGCCGAAGGCCGCCGCGAGAGCGACCGAGAACGTGTCGACTGTCTCGTTCGCCGAGCCGAGAATCTCGATGTTGCCGCCGGAGGCGGTGACGTTCGAGCCGGCGCTCGAGGCCGTGACCGACCCGTTGATCGTGTTCTCGGCACTTGCCAGGCCCGCTGCGATCGCGCCGAGCCCGCCGCTCGCCGAGACGGCAACGACCGTCGCGCTGATCGAGCTCGTGTCCTTCGCCTCGACCTTGACGTACGTCGCCGCGCCGACGGAGCTCCCGGACATGATCGTCGCGGTCGTGTTGGGCGTGACCGTGTTCTTGGCCAGGACACCCGCACCCGCCGCGCTCAGCGCGCCGCCCGCCAGCGCCGCCGCCATCGGCTTCGCCGTGATCGAGCCGGTGGACGACGCCAGGACCTCGACGGCGCCCGACGACGCGGTGACGCTCGAGTTCGCGATCTTCGCCGTCGTGGCGCTCGTGATCGCGTTCTCCGCCCGCACGAAGCCGATCGAGGCCGAGAGCAGGCCTACGCTGCCGGCGAAACCGGTCGCCTCGGCGAAGATGTCGGCGTCGTCCGTTGCCGAGACCGTCACCGACGTACCGGTGACGTTCTGAGAGCTCGCGGCGTCGGCGTCGAGGATCCGCGCCTCGACGTTGTCGTGGATGGTGTTCTTGCTAATCGCCGCACCGGCTGCGCCGCCGAAGAGGCTGCCTCCGGCGACCGCGCCGGCGGGCGCGCGCGACTGGATGTCACCGGTCGCGGAGGCGGTGATGGAAACGGCCGCGGCGGACGTCACCGTCGAGTCGTCGACCTTGGTCCGCACGGTGTTGCCGATGTCCGCCGTCGCGACGGAGACGCCGACTGCCGCGCCGGCGCTGAAGATCGCCACCCCGATGCCGACGGCGAGCGCGCCGGAGAACGAACCGATGTCGGACGTGTCCTGCGCGTTGACGGTGACTGCCTTCGCGTTGCCGCTCGACACCGTGCTCCCGCCGCTGATCCCGGCCTCGGTCGTGTTGGTGATCACGTTCGTCGTGGCGGAGCCGGCCCCGCTCAGCGAGATGCCGACGAAGACGCCGCCGGAGACGCCGGCTGCGACGCCGATTGCGACCGAATGGATCGTGGACGTCGTCTTCGCTTCGACCTTGACCTCGTCGGCCGACGTGACGGTCGACCCGTCGATGAGCGCGCGCACGGTGTTGCCGATCTCGTTGTCGGTGACACCCGCACCGAGGGTGATCGAGCCGCCGCCGCCGAATGCAACGCCCGTGGCGACTGCTGCGGCACCCGCTTGCGCATGGATATTCGAGCCGTTCGTCGCGAGGACCTCGACCGACGAGCCGAACTTCGTACGGACGCTGCTGCCGGCGATCTTGGCCTCGGTCGTGCCGTTGATGAAGTTCTCCGAGACCGCGCCTGCGCCTGCGCCCGCCGCGGCGCCGCCACCCGCGACCGCAACCGCTGCGGCCCCCGCGTAGGTCAGCGCGTCGATCGAGCCCGTGCTCTCGGCCTTGACCGTGACCTTGCCGACCGGGTTCAGCGAGTTCCCGACGATCGAGCCCGTGTCGATCAGCGCACGGATCGCGTGCGCGCGCAGCGCGCCGGCGATCGTCACAAAGCCACTCGGATCGCCGATCTTGTTCGAGGACATCGAGGCGCCGACGGCAACGCCGAGGCCGGCGCCGACGCCGCCGCTGATCGCCGCCGCGGCCGCGCCCGCAGTGGAGGTGATGCCGGAGCTGTCCTTGGCCCAGACGAGGACGTCGTTGCCGCCGGTCAAGACCGTGCTGTTGCGGATCCGCGCCTCGACCGTGTTCGCGATCGTGTTGAGCGCTGCGGAGCCGGCGCCCGCGACGCCGACACCGGCACCGCCGCCGGCGCTCAGCGCCGCTGCCATGCCGATCGCGACCGCGTCGATCACGGCACTCGATGTCGCCGTCAGGCTGAGGAGGCCGTTCGAGGTGAGCGATGAGCCGTCGCTGGCCGCGGTCACCGACAGCGCGATCTGGTTCTCGGCGAACGCTCCGCCGACGGAGATTGCGCCGCCGAAGCCGCCGCCGACGCCCAGCGACAGTGCCGCCGAGCCGGCTTCGGCGTGAATCGTCGCCGAGTCGGTCGCGGACACCGTGATCGTCGAGCTCGACGTGATGTTGCTGCCGCCGCTGATCTTCGCCTCCGTCGTCGAGACGATCGTGTTGCTCGAGCCCGCACCGGCGCCGGAGGCCGCGACGCCCGCGCCTGACCCACCGCCCGCCGCGCCCGTGCCCGCGAAGCTCAGCGTCTTGATCGTGCCGTTCGTCGTCGCCGTGACGCTGATCGCGCCCGCAGGCGTCAACCCGCTACCGATCGTCGTGTTGACGATCAGCGCGCTCGTCGTGTGGTTCCGCGGTGACCCGTTGATGGTGACCGCGCCGATCTCGTTGATCGCGAACGAGACGCCGACTGCGAGGGCAAGGCCCGCTCCCGAGCCGAGACCGAACGCAGCTGCCAGCGCACCGGCGGTCGCCTGAATCGTCGCCGAGTTCGTCGCGGTGACCTGCACACCGGCGGAGGTGTTGATCGTCGCGTTCCTGATCGACGCCTCGACCGTGTTGCCCACGCTGTTCCGTGCGCCCGAGCCGGCGGCTCCGAGCGAAGCGCCGAGCCCGCCGCCGGCCGAGAACGCGCCGGACACGCCCATCGCGGTCACGAGGATCTGGGCCGTCATCGTCGCGTTGACACTGACGAGACCCGTCGGATTGACGACCGTGCCGTCGATCGTCGCCAGGACGGTCAGCGCGATTGCATTGATGGCGGCCGCACCGGCGCCGGCGAACGCGATCCCGCTTCCCGAACCGACGCCGAGCGCCACTGCACCGGCGCCGGCCTCGGCGTCGATGAACGTCGAGGCGGAGGCCGTCACCGTGACCGCACCGGACTTCACCGAGCCTCCGACGATGCGCGCCTTCACATCGGCGACCGCCGTGTTGCTCGAGCCCGAGCCCGCGCCGCTCGCCGCGAGGCCGAAGCCGGAGCCGGCGCCCACGCCGACGGCGCCCGCGACCGTGAAGGCCTGGATCTGGCCGTTCGCGGTCGCCGTGACGTTGACGGGCCCGACCGGAGACAGGTTCGTGCCGATGGTCGAGCCGCTGATCAGCGCCTCCGCAAGGGCGTCGTGGAAGTCGCCGTCGATCGTCTTGTCGGCGATGCTGTTCTCGGCGATCGAGATGCCGATCGCGATGCCCGCGCCGGCGCCGGAACCGCCGCCCACGCCGATGGACACTGCGCCGGCGGTCGCCGTGATGAACGCGCCGTCGACCGCGGAGACGTCGACCGACGACGCATCGGTGATCGTGCTGTTGACGATCAGCGCGCGGGTCGTGTTCGCGATCTCGTTCTTCGAGTACGAGACTGCGCCGCCGAGCGAGATGCCGAAGCTGCTGCCTGCGGCGACGGCACCGTTCAGCGCCACGGACATCGTGTCGATCGTGCTCGTGGCCTTGGCCTCCACGAGCACCTGGCCGGCAGCAGTGACGCTCGAGCCGTCGATCTGAGCCGTTACGCGATTACCGATGACGTTCAGCGCGACCGCGCCGGTGAGCGACGCGCCGAACGAAGCGGCGCTGGACGCGGAGACGGTGACAGCACCGGAAGCTGCGTCGGCCTCGATCGTCGATGAGTTGCTCGCCTTCACCCAGACGTGGCCGCTCGCGAAGACGTTGCTTCCGTCCTCGATCGACGCGAGCGCTGTGCTCGTGATCTGGTTGACCGTGACGGAGCCGCCGATCGTGGCGCCGAGGCTCAAGCTCTGACTCGCGGCGACCGCGACCGACCCGACGAGCGCGAGGGTCTTGATCGAGCCGGTGAACTTCGCCTCGACCAGCACGTTCGCGACGCGCGCGCCAAGCGTCCCGAGATCGGAGTCCTCGATCACGGCATTGACCGCGCTCGCAATGTTGTTCAGCGCGACCGAGGCCGCCGCCGAAAGGCTGCCGCCCCCGGAGCCGCCGGCCCCGACCGTCAGCGCGACGGCACCGGCATCGGCCGTGATGAGCGAGCTGTCGGTCGCCGTGACGCTCACGTCGGCCGTCGCGGTGATCGCGCTCGAGCTGATCCGCGCGTCCGTCGTGTTGTGGATCGCGTTCAGGGAAATCGAGCCCGCGCCGGCGATCGAGAGGTTGAAGGCTCCCTGACCCGCCGCAACGGAACCTGCGATGCCGAACGTGAGCACGTCGATGAGCGAGGTGTTCGAGGCGCTGACGTTGACGGACCCGACGCTGATCGTCCCGGCCCCCGCGATCGCGGCAAAGACGTTGTCGCCGATGTCGTTCTTCGCGTAAGCGACGCCGACGGTCACGGCGGCGCCGCCGCTATTCGACAGGCTGAAGGAGAACGCGAGCCCGCCCGCATCCGCCTTGATCGTCGCGAGATCGAGCGCGCTGACCGTCAGCGATGTCGCCGTGACCGACGAGCCGCCCTCGACCTTCGCGTGCAGCGTGTTGCCGATCGTGTTGAGCGAGATCGCGCCGGCGCCAGCGACGGCGATGGCCAGGCTGTCGCCGCCGAGCGCTGCCGAGCCGCCACCGGCGATGGTGACCGACGAGATGTGTGAGTGAGATTCGGCGCTGATCCCGACGTCCGTCGCCGTAACCACGGCACCGGCCGAGACGAGCGCATCAGTCGTGTTGTGGATGTCGTTCGATGCGATCGAGATTGCAAATGCGAGGCCGACCGCCGGCGGGCCGCGTGCAAAGACGATCGAGACACCCCCGGCGTCCGCGGTGATGCTCGTCGTGTCGCTCGCAGTGACCGTCAAGTCGTTGCCCGACGCGGCCGTGCCGCCGGAGATCTGTGCCTTGGTGTTGTTGGTCACGCTGTTCCCGGAGCCGCTGCCTGCCCCCGCGAAGGCGACGCCGCCGCCTGAGCCGCTCGTGACGGAGCCGGCGATGCCGATCGTCAGCGCGAAGATCGTCGCCATCTCCTTGGCCTCGACCGTGACGTCTGCGCCCGCGCCAGACGTCAGGCTGGAGTTCGTGCTCTTCGCGGTGACGGAGTTCGTGATGTCGTTGCGCGAGACCGCCGCGGCGATCGTGATCGCGACGCCGGTGCTGTTGCTCGTGCTCAGCGCAAAGGCGAGCACGCCGGCGATCGCCTCGATGTTGCTCGTGTCCTTCGCGCTCAGCTTGATCTGCTTCGCCGCTCCGGAGTGCACGGCCGAGTCTGTGACGAGCGCGTCCGCGTGGTTCGCGATCGAGTTGATCGTGACCGCGCCCGCGCCGGCGAAGCGGATGTTGGTGTTGCTGCTCGACCCGCTGCTGACGGAGCCCGCGCCCGCGATGGCCCATGCCTTGATGATCGCGCCGCTCTCGGCAGTGAGCGTCACAGCGCCGGTCGGATGGACGTTCGAGCCGTTGCGGATCTCGGCCATGACGGTGTTGAAGACATCGTTGATCGACAGGCTGAGCCCGATCGCGAAGCCGCTGCTCGACGAGATCGACACCGCGCCTGCGCCGGTGATCGCCGTGATCTGCGACGAGTCCTTCGCGTTCAGGATCACGTCGCCGCCGGCACTGACGTCGCTCGCGTCGATGATCGCCATCGCGGAGTCGTGGATCTCGTTGTACGCGACTGCGCCGGCGAGATCGAACGAGAAGCCGCTGGAGCTCGAAGCGCTCGAGGTCTGGAGCGTCAGCGAGACGCCGAGCGCCAGGACGAAGATCTCCGGGTTCGAGATCGCCTCGAGGTCCATGTCGCCCGCCGCGACGATTGTCGACGGGTCGATCTGCGCGAGGACGTTGCTGTGGATGTCGTTGAACGCGAACGCAGCGCCGACGTCGCCGTCCGCGCGCATCTGGTTCGAATTGGTCCCGAAGCTCAACTGCGCCGCTGCGCCGCCCGCGTCGGCCGTGATGTGGCTCTGGTCCTCGGCGTCGAGCTTGACGTCGCCGCCGTTCAGCGTCGCGACGTTCGAGTCGGAGATCAGCGCCTCGACGTGGCTCTCGAGCGAGTTCTTCGACGCCGCGCCAGCGAGGTTGAAGTTGTAGGCGCCGTCACTCTTGCTCTCGCTCGACGTGCCGTTCGTGGCGGCAAGAGCGATCGTCAGCGCGAAGATCTTCGCGTTCGACTTCGCCGTCAGCAGCAGGGAGTGATCCGAGTCGATCTCCGAGCCGTCGACGGCGGCGCGCACGTTCGACGTGATGTCGTTGATCGCGATGTGCACGCCGAGGCTGACGGACGAGCCGCTCGTGCGTGCGATCGCGGCGCTGCCGCCGTCCGCGCTGATCTCAGAGTTGTCCGTCGCGTCGAGCTTGACGTCGGCGCTGCCACCCGACGTGACGTGGCTCCCGTTCTGGATCAGCGCCTCGACGGTCGTCGTGATGGTGTTGCCCGAGCCCGAGCCGGCGCCCTGGAACGCAAAGCCGCTCGGGCCGCTGCTCGAGTTCGAGTTGAGCGTGCCGGCGAGCGTGATCGTGATCGCCAGGATCTTCGTCTTCTCCTCGGCGTTGAGCTCAACCGCCCCTGTCGACGTGACGGTCGAGGCGTCGACGACCGCCCGCACGACGTTCGTGATGCCGTTGATCGCGAGACTCGCGCCGAGGAGCAGCGTGTTGCTGGAGCCGTCGGTCGCGCCTTCCTTCGCGGTCGCCGACGCCGCCACGAGCGCGCCGGCGATCGCAGTGATCTCGCTGTCGTCCTTCGCCTTCACGAGCACGGACGTCGCCGTGATCGTGGTGCCGTTGATCACCTCCGCGATCGCCGTGTTCGTGATCTCGTTGTCGGAGCCTGCGCCGGCGCCCGCACCCATCAGGCCGCCGCCCTTCCCGTCGTCGCCGGTCTGCGTGCTCGTGCTCGTCTTCGTGCCGCCGCTGCTCTTGGAGAGAATCGCGCCGGCGAGCGTCCGCGCCGAAATCTTGGCCTTCGACTCCGCGTCCAGCTTCGCCGCCGCACTCGAGTTGACGGTCGCCGCGTCCAGAGTCGCGCGCGTATCGCTCGTGATCTCGTTGACGCCGATCGACGCGCCGACGCCCACAGTCTTCCCCCCGGTCTCCTTCGCCGTTGCCTTGGCGTCGACGTCGATGTCGCTCGTCGCGAGGATCTGGATGTCGCCGCTGGAGCTGGTCAGGTGACCCTTCGCGCTCGCGTGTGTGTTGTTGTTCGCGAAGTTCCCGGCGAAGCTGCCCGCAACGCCCACCTTGCCGTCGCTCGCGCCGCCCGTCGAATCGGCCTCGTACTTGTGCGTCTTGTCTCCGCTGACGTCGGTCATGCCGGCTTCGACCTTGACCTCGGTGCCGCTGAGCGTCGCGGTGCCGGTGTTTGCCTCGTTCGTGATGTCGGACGAGTTGACGGCGACGGCCACACCCACCGCGAAAGAGCTGTGACCGCTGTCCTCGTCCTTCACCTTCGCGCTGCCGTCCGCCTCCGCCTTCGCGTCGCTGTTCGCGAGCGACGAAACGGTCACCTTGCCGCCCGTGGACGTGAGTCCCGCGCCGTCGGAGACGAGCGCCCGCGAAGCGGACTTCGCCTGGTTCCACGCGATCGCGGCGGCGACGCTGACCTTGACGGTGTTCCCGTTGCCGTCCTTCGTCTGCGCCTGCTTCGTCGGGTCGGAGCCGGAGTTCTTCGTGCCGTTTGCGGCTGCAGCTGCGTCACCCGCGTTCCGCTGATCCTGGGTCTGCTGATCGACCTTCGGGGATGTGTTGTCGTCCTTCTTGGCGCCCTCGGCGCTGCTTTCGGCCTTCGAGCTCGACTCGGCGTGGCCTGATGCGAGGACGCTGATATCGCCGGTCGCGGTGAGAGAGCGGCCGACCGAAGCGCTGACCTCGTCGTTCGGCATGTTCAGCGCGAGCGCGGCGCCGAGAGAGATGTTCCCCTTGCTCGCGCCCTTCGCGTGCGTCGTCGCCTTCGCAACCTGCGTCGCTGAGACGGAGAGTGCCCCGGTGATGGTCGTCGCCGGACCGCTGCCGATGGACGCCTCCGTCGTGACGTTCGGGATCGAGACTGCGGCGATCGGCGTGATCGAATTGCCCCCGCCGGTGCCGCCTTCGGTCTCGTTCGTGACGGTGTCGGTGCCCTTTGCGGAGACCGTCAGGGCCTTGACGCCCGTGAGCGCGACGTCGTCCTCGATCCGGCTCGACGTCGTAACGTCCTCGAGGACGAGCGCGAAGGTCGCGCCGAAGCCGGTCGTGTTGCCGCCGCCGTCGATCTTCGCCGTCGGGTTCGCCTTGCTCTCGGTCGTCGTCTCGGCGTTCACGAGGACGTCCGCGCCAACCACTGAGATCGCCGCACCGTCCGCGAGGTACGCCTCGTCGAGCACCTTGGTCGACACGACGGCGATCGAGCCGGCCACCGCACCCGAGTCGCCCTTCTCGCCCGACTTCGCCGTCGCGGTGAAGTTGGGGCCGGCGGGCGACAGCGCGGGCATGAGCGCCTCGACCGTGACCTTCGTCGCGGTGAGGCTGGCGGTTCCGCCGACGAACGCGCGGGTCGTGAGGTCGGACACGCTGGCGGCGACTGCCATCGCGAACCCGGTGGCTCCGCTCGTCACCGCCGAGGCGTCGGCGTCGACGGTGCCCTTGTTCTTCGACAAGGCGTGGATCTTCTGCTCGCCGGTCGTGGTGATCGTGATGCCGGTGCTCGAGATGTGCGCCTCGGTCGGCCCGTTCAGGTAGTTGAAGCCGAGTGCGCCGGCGATGTTGAGGCTGCCGTTGCTCGTATTCGCGTTGCCCTGACCCGTCGTCGGGTTCTTGGTGTTCTGGTTCGGGGTCTTGCTGTTGGTCGTCGCGCCGTCCGGACCGGCCTTCGCCGTCGTCTCCATCGCGTTGTCGGACTCGGCTGAGAGCGTGAAGCTGCCGGCCGTGACGGCGCCGGTGCTCTCGAGGAAGGCCTCGGTGGTCTCGAAGACGAGCGCGATGCCCGCCCCGAGCCCGGCGCTGCCACCGACCTCGGCCTTCCCGTTCGTCTTGACGTCCGTCTTGTTGACCGCCTTGACCGTGAGGTCGTTGCCGGTCGCAGTCAGGGGCGATGCTCCGGTCACCTTCGTGCTCGCGGTGCTGATCGCCACCGAGATCCCCACCGCGCCGCTGCCGCCGTTGGTGACGTCGTTGGTCGACGTGAAGGTCGAGTTGCTCTCGATGTTCAAGGTCCCACCGCTACTGGAGACGGTCGAGCCGTCGATCGTCACCTCGGCCTTCGACTCGCCGACGAACATCGCCAGGTTCGTCTCGTCGACGTCGAGCGTCACCGTCGAGGTGGCCTTGATCGTCACGTTGCCGGTGCCCGTGATCGTCGCGCCGTTCAGCAGGTGGATCTCCGCGAGCGAGCGCGGCACGAGGACGTTGAAGGAGTCCGGCGTCGCGCTCGAGGTCGCCTGGATGTCGACTACGGCGCCGCTGACGCTGCCGCCGTCGATGCTGATGGAGGCGTTGGCGCAGTGCGTACCGAGGTTGGACACGATCCCGGTCTGGATCTCACCGCTCACGATGTCGAAGAGCGCGTTGACCGCACATCCCAGGAACGAGCTCGGAACTCCGCCCGTCGCCGTCTCCGAGGCTGTCAGCGTGACGTTGCCGGCCGTCAGGATCGAGCCGTTGACCACGATTTCCTCGGCCAGGGCAGTCAGGGCCGCCGCCCCGAGATTGATCGGCCCCGTGAACGTGATCCGGTCGCGCTGGTCCTTGCCGTCGATTGTGAGCGACGTGAGGCCGGCGAGGGCAACCGACACGCTTTCGAAACTGCCGCCGGTGCCGTTGACGGTGACGTTTGTCCCGTCCGATGTGACTTCGATGAGATCCGGGACCCCAGACGCTTCGACGGTGACGGCGCCACTGCCCGACATCGAGATCGGCTCGAGGCCGTCGTAGGCAATCGTCGTGTCGTCGACCGAGATCACGCCCGAACTGGGGCCCGTCGCGATGCTGGTTACATGTGAACCGCCCCGGATCGCGAGCGTGTCGTACGCCGCTGCGCCGCCGTGGTAGGTGATCGGAACTCCGAGTGCACCGGCCGAGACGTCGACAGTCAGGGTGTCGTTCCGGTTGTCGGCACCGGTAACCGTGATCGACGACACGCTGGAGACGGGCCGTGACGAACTGACGCCGTTCACCGTGATGGTCAGATCGGTCCCGTCACTCGACAGCGAGATCGTGTGCTCCGCGTCGTCGGTTGCATCGACGACGAGCTCCTCCGGCGGGCCGCGGGCGTCGCTGCTGATCTCGGTGCCCGTCGGCTCGGAGTCGGCTGCAGGCCCCGCGACCGACGCGTCCGGGTCGGTCGCGCTCAGCGCAGACGCATCCGTCGCATCACCGGTGGGGGTGTCGGTCGAGCCGGACGCGCTGCTGCTTAACGAGATCTGCGCCTCGTCAGGAGTCGGCGAAGACGCCGCGGAGCCGTCCGGGCTCCCACTCGTCTCGCTGCTCACGCTCGGCGCGTCGGGTGTGACAGAAGACTCCGAAACGACGACCGACGCGTCGGGCGCGTCGGTCGTGGTCGGAGCAGAAGGCGTATCGATGGTCGTGGCGACGGGCGTCACCTCCGCAGTCAGGTCGGGCGCGGACTCCTCAATCGTCGAAGGATCCGCTGCGCCGCCGCCGCTCGAGGAGATCGAACCGTGGCTCGCGGTTAGCCACCGGCGCGGTTGCGGCGACTGTGTCGTCGTTGAGGCGGGCGCCCAACCGTCGTCGCTCGTCGCCGCCTCGTCGTTTGCCGGCGTCTCCGCAGGCGGCGTTGCCTGCGCGTCGGACGCGCCCGGGATCGAGGGCATCGCGGGGATCGTCCCGATCGAGTCTTCGTAGACCGGGAGGTTCGCGTCGTTGGCCTTCGGCTGCGGCGGCGCGGGTCGAGTCGTGTACGCGTTCGTCACGACCGCGACCGTCCGCGGCGCGTACCCGGCTCCCGCAGAAGAAGCGCCCGACTGGGCGGGCGCTACTTGGTGAACGTTCGGGGCCGGCGGAACCGACTGCGCATTCGCGGTGACCTTCGGAATAGTCAGCGCCGGGAACTCGAGGGCAGGAGCTGAAAGCTCGCGGAGGGGCGAAATGGTGCCGCCGGTGCCAGCAGCGAGGGTGGCGGCGACGGGAACGACGTAACTGATCGCAAGAGAGAAGGCGCCGAGCGCGACCAACCACAGCGCGGTGCTCCGTCGCCGGAGGGCGAGAAGACTAAAGCGGTCTGCTGCAATCGACGCGCACTGCGAACCGTACGACGTGATGCCCTCTCCCTCATCCCGTGGCCCCCCTCTAGGCCACACCGTGCAAGAGCGTGCCATTCGCGGCGTAGGCGTTCAATAGTCCGAACGGCCTATCTTTTAAAGTACGAAAGCTGCGGACTGGTGAACGTCGCGACGTGCGCGGGCGAACAAATGCAAGAGGCGACGTGTGTCACCAACCGGAAAGCTCCCCAGGTTGGACTCGAACCAACAACCCTCCGGTTAACAGCCGGATGCTCTGCCAATTGAGCTACTGGGGAACGCGCGCGTCAGTTTAGCCGGTGAGTCGCGAATCGACTTCCCGCAGAAAAGCCGGATCGTGCGCCTGCGCGCGTGCTCGGAGCGTCGCCTCGAGACCGGCGCGAATCTCGCCGAGGATTGCGTCCAACGGCACGTCAGCCACCGCCCCGTCGACAACGAACAGCTTGCGCGGTTCCGGCTCGGCACCCCAGGCGGCGTGGAAGCCGACGAGGTTGCGCCACGCATACGCGGGCCACACCGGAAGCACGCAGACATGGTGGGATGCGGCTTCGAGCGCTTGGGCTACACCTGTCGCCACCTCGCGATCGGCAAACAGCGGCTGTGCATCGCCCGCCGGAACGATGTCGAGCTCGCCGTTGTCGTCGAGCTCGCCGATTGCGAACAGAGGCCGCCCCGCCGACGGCCGGCCGAGTGCGAGCGAGGCCTCGAGCTCGTCACGCTGTGTCTCCGCCGGACGGCGACCGGTCAGAAGCCGATGCGCATGCTGTCGTGTGACCCCGAGCCGTCCGGCCAGATCGGTGACCGACAGCCCCTTGCGGCGTAGCAATGCCTGCCAAACCTCGGATTCATCGCGCATGGCGACGATGGTAACCACTCTTTTATGAGTTACGAGCGTAACCTCAGCGCGACATTGCCTGTGCAGAGGCAAGCTGCTCGACGGCGTCGAGAATCCTCGCAAGCGTGGCTTGCAGTTCGAGCGTTCTCGCCGGCTCGGCCTCCGCCAGCTCACGGCGGATCCGCCGCTCGCGCAGGCGGAGGATGAGCTCCTCGGCCGTTCGCTCGTCGATCCCCTCGGCCGCGGCACGCGCATCCAGCTCGGGATCGAGCGCGCCGCCGGCGAGCAGTTGTTCGCGCAGACGCCTGTGCTCGTCCGAGTCGAAGTGCTCTGGGCCGAGCTCGGCGAGCACGGTCACCAGCGACCGGTGAGCCGCGACCCCGGCGAGGGCGTTCCGCTCGAGCCTGTCGCCCGCGTCGAGTAGTCGCGGCGAGATCCGCCCGGTCGATGACGCCGCCACGCGCGGAGCCAGCCCGGCTTGCGTTTCCTTCGGGAGGTCGAGCTTGTCCGCCGCGAAGCGGATCGCGTCCTGCCGCTCGGGCGAATCCTCGAAGCGCCCGAGCACTTCGCGGACGCGGACGAACGCTTCCTGCCGGTCCGATGCGCGCTCGATCTCGAGGCGGACGCGGTACCCGAGATAACTCTCCGCCGCGCCGAGCCGTTGCTCGAAGCCCTCGGCGAGATCCGCGGGATCGAAACCCGCCGGCAAGGCGACGACGTGGACGTCGAGGCCCTGCGCCGCGGCGAGCTCCATGCCGCGCAAGGTCGCGGCCTCACCGGCAGCATCGCCGTCGAAGCACAGCCAGATGCGACTCGTCAGCCGGTTGAGCTCTTTGAGCTGACGCTCGGTGAGCGCAGTGCCCATCGGCGCGACGACCGGCTCGATCCCGGCCTGGCGCAGCGCGAGCACATCGGGGTTTCCCTCCACGACCACAGCACGCTCCTGCTTCGCGATCGCCGCGCGCGCGTGGTCGAGCCCGTACAGCAGGTCGCCCTTGCGGAAGAGCTCGCCCTCGGGTGAGTTCACGTACTTCGCGCGCAGCGGATCGTCCTCGTGCAGCTTCCGCGCCTGGAATCCGAGCACGCGGCCGCGCGCGTCGGCAAGCGGGAAGACCAGCCGTCTCGAGAAGTAGTCGCTGCCGCGTCTGTTGATCAACCCGGCCGCGACGAGCTCGTCCCGCGTGAAGCCGCGGTCGATCGCCTTGCGCGTGAGCGTGGTTCCGCCAAGTGCGAGCCCGAGCCGGTACTCGCGGCAGACTTCTTCGCCGAGGCCACGACCGGCGAGATAGTCGCGGGCGAGTGAGCCGGCCTGCGAATCCCAGAGGTAGCGCTCGTAGAACGATGCGGCAGCGTCGAGCAGTTCGAGCAGGCGCTCCCGCCGGCGTCGCCGTGCATCCTGTTCGGGAGTCGTCTCCTCGTATTCGATCTGCACGTTGAAGCGGTCCGCGAGCCACTCGATCGCACCGGCGAAGTCGAGCTGCTCGGTCTCGCGCACGAAGGTGATCAGGTCGCCCTTTGCACCGCAGCCGAAGCAGTAGTAGAGCTTGTCGGTCGCGTTGACCGAGAAGCTCGGCGTCCGCTCTTCGTGGAACGGGCACCGACCGACGTAGCGCCCGCCCGTCTTGCGCAGGGGCGTCCGCGCGGAGACGACCGCGACCATGTCGGCCACGGCCTTGACCTCGTCGACGGATGAGTCCTTGATCCGCGCCACTAGCCCAGCTCGGCGACGTACGTGAGCGCGAAGCGGTCGGTCATGCCGGCGATGAAGTCGACGATCTGCTCCGGCTCGTCGCCGCGTTCCGCGAGCCGGTCGAAGATGCGCCGGATCGCCGTGCGGGCGCGCTCCTGTTCGAGCAGTGCGTGCGGGCCTAGGTACACACGCTCGAACATGAACGAGCGCAGCGCGAGCATGGCGCTGCCGATCTCCTCGCTCTGGACGATGTCGCCGGCCGCCTGCGAGCTCTCGACGAGGTCGTGCACCAGCGCGTCGATGCGATCCGAGCCGCGGTCGCCGAGCAGCGCGACCTCCTCCTGCGGGAGGTCGGCCGGGTCGAGGATCCCGAACCGCACGGCGTCGTCGATGTCGTGGTTGATGTAGGCGACGCGGTCGACGATCCGCACGATCTTCCCCTCGTGCGTCGCCGGCTCACCGTCGCCGGTGTGGGTGAGAATGCCGTCGCGGACCTCGGCGGTCAGGTTCAGCGACTCGGCGATCTGCAGCGAATGCTCGTTGTGACGGAAGTGGCGGCCGAAGTGGTGTTGCAACGCCTCGTCGAGCGCCTCCTCCCCGGCGTGTCCGAACGGTGGGTGCCCCATGTCGTGACCGAGCCCGATCGCCTCCACCAGGTCTTCGTTCAGCCGCAGCGCCCGGGCCACGCCGCGCGCGATCGCGGTCGTCTCGAGCGTGTGCGTCATGCGCGTGCGGTAGTGGTCGCCGGCGGGATCGATGAAGACCTGTGTCTTGCCCTTCAGCCGGCGGAACGGCTTCGAGTGCAGGATCCGGTCACGGTCGCGCTGGAACGGCGTGCGCAGGCGGCAGTCGTCCTCCTCACGGAGCCGTCCGCGCGTTTCGTACGAGCGAACGGCGAGCGGCGAGAGCCACCGCTGCTCGTGCTCGCGGACCTGGGCCTCGAAGGCGTCCGCCACGGTTCCGGCAAGTTCGGGCATGCGTGCCAGGCTAGATGATGATCGGGACGGTTCCCCCGTCGGCGCTCCAGGCCGAACCTGTTACGTAGGAAGCACGCTCCGAGCACAGAAAACAGATGACGGCGGCGATCTCCTCGGGCTCCGCGAGGCGGCCGAGCGGGCGACCTGCACCAACCGCGTCCAAAACTTGTACACGCGTCTTATTAGAGCGCGCAGCCTGCTGGTCTGCGAGACCGCCCTCCGCGAGCCACGCATCGGTCGCCGTCGGGCCCGGCGCGACGGCATTGCACCTGATCCCGTCCTTGGCGTAGAGATCGGCCACAAGCCGGGAGAGCGAGAGGACCGCCGCCTTGGTCACGGAGTAGTTCGGCATCCCGGTGGAAGGCCGCTTGCCGGCCGTCGAGGAGACGTTGACGATGACACCGCTCTTCGCCTCGCACATGCCTGGGAGGACGGCCCGGATGCAGCGGACGTAGCTCATCACGTTGAGCTGCCACATCGTGTCCCAGTGCTCGTCGGTGAGCTCGTCGAAGGCGCCCTGATATGCCTCCCCCACGTTGTTGACGAGGCACTCGACCGGGCCGAGCCGGTCCGCCGTCTCGGACACGAGCCTTTCCGCCGAGCCCGGATCGGACAGATCGGCGGCGACGGCGAGCGCCGCGCCGGTCTGCGCGCGCGCCCGTTCGACGCGATCGCCGTCCCGCCCGGTCACGACGACGCGCGCGCCTTCGGCGGTCAGCAGCCTCGCCGTCTCGAGGCCGATGCCCGAGGTCGAGCCGGTGACGAGACAGACGCGGTCGCGCAGGCCGAGGTCCATGGGACGGCTAGCCTAGTCCGTCCTGTGGCCACCCTCCTTCTCGTACGCCACGGCGAAACCGACTGGAACCGCGACGGGCGCTGGCAGGGCCATTCCGACACGCACCTGAACGACGTCGGTCGTGAGCAGGCGTTGCGGGTCGCCGGTGAGCTCCACGATGTCGACGTCGTCTACTCGAGCGATCTGGCGCGGGCGCGCGAGACGGCTGAGATCATCGCCGGCGCGCTCGGGATCGACATCCGTTTCGATCCACGCCTACGCGAGCGGTCATTCGGCGCCTGGGAAGGGCTGACCGCGCCGGAGATCGAGTCCGACTTCGCCGAGGCGCACGCCCGCTGGCTCGCCGGCGACGGGGCAGGCGCGGACGACGCCGAGCCGTTCGCGGCCTTTGGGGCTCGCGTCACGGGCTTTATCGAGGAGGCACTCGAGCGGCATCCGGACGAGACCGTGCTCGTGGTGGCGCACGGTGGCTCGATCCGCGTCATCCATGCACTCGCGAGCGGGCTCGACTACGTCCGCGACCACCGCTCCATCCCGGGCGTGCCCAACTGCGTGGTGGCGAGGTATGCCGCCCGGGACGGAAGGCTTACGCCGATCGATTAGGCGGCAGCCTCGAACGCCGCTTGTTCCGCACCTTCGAGCATCGTCGCGGCGACGATCTCGAAAGCCTCGCTCCACGCGGCCTCGAACTCGTTCGTCCAGGCGTCACCTGCGATCGCAGCCATCGACGCGATCAGCACGGTGCCGACGACGGGGTAGTGCTCCGGCTGAGCTCCGTAGGCCACGTGGCGGGCGCCGAGCTCACGGAGCTTCGGCACGATCGCATCGAGGTCGCGAAGCGACTTGCGCAGGAGCACGAGAGCACCGAGGAGCATCGTTTTCTGGCGGCGCATGTCCTGGGGGAACAGCGGCTTCACCGCCGGGGCCGCGGCGAACAGGCGCGAGTAGACCTCGTCCATGAGCTCGTCACCGCGCGGTGCGACGAGATCGAAACTGGTCTCGAGAGCTTCAAGGTTCAGCGACATTGGTAGCTCCATCTCTTGGGGGATCGTGTTGGGAGACTCGCCCAAAAGGCCGGAGCCGAACAGCGTCCAGGCCACCCTTTCGAAGGGCGGTTATCGTTACCGCGCCGGCTGAGGCGACGCTGGCACGCCGCATTCCAGCATGCAGCGGAATCAGCTTGGCTTCTATGCATGAAGGAGCGTCAATGAAACTGCGTTTCGTTCTCACGCTCATCGCTGCAGTCGCTGTGGCGTGCGTCGTGGCTCGAGGCGCGAGTGCCGAGCGCGTGCCGATCACCGACTCGGATCTACGCGTGGCCTATTTCGGCGCGCCGCTGATCACGAACGGTCAAGCCAGGGCGGTTCCCTTGAGATAACACAGCGGCAGCTCGTCAAACGGCTATAGGGCCGGCTGGTTGCCGCCTCCTCGAGCCGCGCTTGAACGGCGTACTAGGGCCATGGTCAGCGGATCCACTCGTACACGCTGTTGCTCCTCATCGACGGGGCCCTACCAGAAAGGCCTGGACCGAACGCTACGACGTAGAACTCGATCAGCTCACCGTAATAAAAGCCGCCGTCGACACCGCCGACATCGTTCGGAAACGTGTACGGGTCGAAGGTCCACACGAAACGGTCGCTATACACCGAGATGCAGCCGGTGCGGTCGTAACCGTGGAGGCCCACCGGGGCCGTGACGTTATTCAGGCAGAAGAAGTACCGCACCTGAGGTCGGGTCGTCCACGCGGCCGAACCCATCGTTATGTAGCGCCCGTCGTCCGCCCAATACGACGGTCTGATCTCTGACGGAACAGGCTCGGCCGCGAAGCCTGTGATCGACAGCTCCGGTCCCGGTATTCCCGCCGCGCCTACCCCCGCCTGCGTCAGTTGATCCGGCGTAACCCCTGCGCTACTCGGGGCCGCCGTGATGGCTGATACGGCTGCGACCGTCGCGGCCACGACAAGCAGCGAGCGCATCGCGTGCTTCATCGGAGACCTCCTCCATCTCCCCTGCATACAGAAACGCCGCGGCGTCTCCCCTTCGACCGATTCTCCCACTGCGAAACCGGACTGACAACCTGACAGGCCAGGTGCTGTATCACTCTGAAATGAGTTCTAAGTCGCAGCGCAAGCTAAGCTCCTTCGTGGCGTCTGCCGCCTGAAGATTCCCCCGCAAAACGCCAGGGACGGCTAGGAGGAAAGCGCTCTCCCGCTAGGCTTCGGCCCAGTGGAGGACTACACCAACAAGTACAAGGGGGAGCAGGTCGAGGTCGCCCTCTTCGGGGGCGAGTACCAGGAAGGGGTCCTGACCGCCTACTGCTACGTAGAGGACGTCGCCCACATCGAGCTGAACGGCCACATCCTCGTTCCGCTCCAGAACATCGCCTCCCTGCACTGTTCGAGCCGCTGCGACGCGCCGGACGACGACTGGCCGCCGCGCGGGCTCGAGCAGGAAGACGGGCAGTAACCGGGGCCGGTGTTCAGCCGGCTCGTCGTACTTCGGAACGTGCTGAAGGCTTGGGCGCTGCTCGTCGGCGCGTGCGCCGTCTTTGCGTTGGTCGGGTGGGGGCTGGGCGGGTACCGGCTGCTCTCGATCTTCGTGTTCTGCGGAGCGCTGCTCGCCGGCGCGCTCTACTGGTATTCGGACCGAGTCGCGCTCGGGCTGGTCGGCGCGCGTGAGCTGCCGGTTGGTGCGTCGCCTGCGCTGCACTCGACGGTCGAGCGGCTCGCGTCGGTTGTCGGGGTCACGAAGCCCCGCCTCTACCTGATGGACGACGGACTGCCGCGGGCGCTCGCCACGGGCCGGGGCCCGCGTGGGTCGACGCTCGGGGTCAGCGCGGGCCTGTTGACGGCGGCCGCGCCTGCGGAGCTCGAGGCGGTCCTCGCACACGAGCTCGCGCACGTTCGGCACCGTGACGTGGTCGTGCAGACGTCGGTGGTCGTGCTGGCAGCGACCCTGCTCGAGCTGAGCCGCATCGGCGGCTGGTTCTCGCGCGTGCTCCTGTTCGTCCTCGGCCCGCTGGCCTCGGCGTTCGTCCATTTGATGTTGTCGCCGAAACGGGAGTTCCTCGCGGACGCAACCGCGGCGGCGATCTGCGGCTCGCCGCATCCGATGGCGGATGCGCTGGTTCGTCTCGACCAGGCGGCCGAGCTCGTCTCGTTCCAGGGGAGCCCCGCCACCGAGCCGCTCTACACGATCAACCCGTTCATGGAGGTCGGCTTGGCGGCGTTGTTCGTGACGCACCCCCCCGTCGGCGAGCGCGTTCGCCGGTTGCGCGAGCTCGATCCGGACTGGCGCGAGAAACTACGCGCCGCGTGAGGATCCAAGAGGCCGAATACCGGCAGAGAACGTCGAAGCTTGCAGAGCACGCCCGCGAGCAGGGGCTCGACGGGGTCGTGTTGTTCGACCCCGCCTACGTCCTCTACTACGTCGGCTTCGCGTTCGTGCCGACGGAGCGGCCGATGGCGTTTGCGCTCAACGCCGACGGCGAGGGCGGCATGCTCGTGCCGCGACTGGAGCGCGAGCATGCGCAGGCGAATGCGCTCGTCCAGCATGTCTCGGACTATCCCGAGTATCCGTCGGAGACGCATCCCTCGGAGGCGTTGCGTTCCTTGCTGGACGAGCTGGGTTTGCGCGAGCGCTTCGGCGCCGATCACGACGGCTATCCATGGATTCTCGGCTACCGCGGGCCGTCGTTGACGGAGCTCGTCGGTGTCACCCCGGAGAAAGTGACGGGGTTCGTCGAGGACCAGATGGCGATCAAGAGCGAGGCGGAGATCGCCCTGATCCGGGAGAGCGCGAAGTGGGGCAACCTCGCGCACATTTTGCTGCAGCGCTACACCCGGCCGGGCTTGACAGAGGTCGAGGTGTCCCAGCGCGCGACGAACGAGGCGACCCTGGCGATGCTCGACGCGATCGGGCCGATTTACCGTGCGCAGAACCCGTTCTTCGAGGGTGCGAGCGCCGGTTATCGCGGCCAGATCGGCCGCAACGCCGCGATCCCGCATTCGCTGACGGCGAACATCACGTTTCGCGAGGGCGACGTCCTGGTGACGGGAGCAAGCGCGCCTGTGTGGGGCTATCTGTCTGAGCTCGAGCGAACGATGGTGATCGGCGAGCCGACCGCGGAGCAGCGTGTGATGTTCGACCACATGGTCGCGCTGCAGGACATCGCCTTCGAAGCGATCAAACCCGGCGCGCGCTGCTCAGACGTCGATCGCGCAGTGCGCGCGCACTACGACGAACACCAATTGTGGGATAACTGGAAACACCACGTCGGCCACTGCATCGGCCTCCGCTATCACGAGGGCCCGTTCCTGGACATCGGCGACAACACAGAAATCAAGCCGGGGATGGTGTTCACAGTCGAGCCGGGCCTATACGCCGGAGGGCTCGGCGGCTTCAGGCACTCGGACACAGTTGCCGTCACCGACGACGGCATCGAGTTTCTCACGTACTACCCGAGAGACCTCGAGAGTCTGACCTTGGCGGCCTGAGCGTTACGTGTTGCCGACAGCCCGTTCCACCGCCGCGATCGGGACATAGCGCGCGATCCCGCGTGCGCTCTCGTTGTAGGCGTAGGCGAGGCCGGCTGCCTCGATCTGCGCGCCGACGATCGGGCTCGGCGCACGTCCCAGAATGGCACGCCGGCCGGAGCCGAGATCGAGAGCGTAAACAACACGGTCTGAGTGGAAGATCGCAACTCCGTATTGCACGTCGACGCCCACGACGTTCGCGGGGACCGCCCAAGTGGCGACGCCCTCGCCAGTTCTAACGGAGTAGACGTCGAGCCGTCCGGCGCGTAGCGCAAGCAGCACATCTCCGAAGAGGGCGATCGCACGTGCGCGGCCGAGCTCGAATTTTTGAAGGATACGCCCGCGCACACCACGCACCTCGACGACCTGGTCGTCCCACAAGACGGCTACGCGCTGACCGTCGACAGCGAGTTGCTCCGGGAGTCCGGTGCGAGATGCAATGTCCAGAGCTCGGAAGCGAGACGAGATGACTGCGATCTCCGACGTACCCCGAAGCTCGCGCTGATGGCGCGTGATCGCGAAAGCCAGCGTCCGGCCGTCGCCGGCAACGCCGGTGACCGTGTCGCCGCCGGGCCCCGAGTGAAGCCTCCGGATCACCCACTCCTGGCAGCGCGGGGAGCCCGCGATGATCGCTTGCTCGGAGCCCGACGACCTCAGCCAGGCAGCCCGGAACCCTCCGATTGCGACGCGGTCGATCGCGGTGTGCCGCCGCAGGACGCACGTCGGTCCATTCGGCGCGCTGATTCGCTGCACCGGCCGCCATGCGACGTTCCAATACAACACGCGGTCGCAAGACTGGCTTGGATCGCCCACCGCGAGCGCGACACGCGGACCGTCCATCGCCAGAGATGCAATCCGGCCGTGTGTTTCGAGCGGTCGCTGCGCGCGGTCGATGATCCTCGCGATGCCTCGAGTGGGAACGAACTTCAGCCGGACGATCCCTCGCGTCCGGTCCTGCTTGAACTCATCGTCCTGGTAGAAGACTCCAGCCCGATTCAGCCTCGGAACGTCCAGCGGCCGGTTGGGACCGATCAAGCCAAAGTGCCCGTCGATCAGGTGAATCGCATAGAGACCCCCGCCGCCCGCAGCCGAGAAGACTCCCAGAGTTCCGTGCACCGCGAGCGTCCTTGCCGGCGCAGGCAGCGGCCAGCGATGGACCAGCCGACCGTGATTCCACACATTGAGGATTGGTGGCGTCGTGGGATCTGCGGCTTGGGTGATCGACGTTCGGCGCGCTGCCAGTGCCCTCGCAGGCTGCTGCTGCACGCAGGTTGCGCGTAGCTGCCGCGCCGTACGCGACGTCGCATCCCATACGAACGTGCGACATCCTCGCGCACCGTGGAGCGCGAACGTGACGCGCGTGCCCACGGCTGCGTAGTGCCCGATTCGCCCATGCACGAACAGCACGCGTGTGCCGGGCGGGTCCTTGTGACAGAGAGAGGCGGCTGCAGGTGCGGTGAGCGACAGCCCGGCAACCGTGACTGCGGCAATGACGACGTGACGGCGCGACGTCCCCATGCGGATCCCCTCCCTGTACGGCTTGACGCAACCGTACGACCGCGGCTTTCCAAGGTCAAGGGTCCAAAGAAAGGGCCGCTCTAGGCGGCCCCTCAGGAAGATAATCGGCGGCTACCTACTCTCCCGGGAGGTCGCCCTCCGAGTACCATCGGCGCAAGCGGGCTTAACTGCTCTGTTCGGAATGGGAAGAGGTGTTTCCCCGCCGCTATGACCGCCGGAAATTGTCGGCTGCACCGGGCCGGCGCACCCTCAAAACTCCATAGCGACTCCACCGTGTTCTAAATCAAGACCTCGGGCAATTAGTACGGGTCCGCTGAACGCGTCGCCGCGCTTGCACGTCCCGCCTATCAACGTGGTGGTCTCCCACGGTCCTTACTCCCTCAAGGGGATGGGGAGCCTCATCTCGAGGTGGGCTTCCCGCTTAGATGCTTTCAGCGGTTATCCCATCCAGACGTGGCTAATCAGCAGCGCCGTTGGCACGACGACTGATACACCAGAGGTCTGTTCGTCCCGGTCCTCTCGT